>NZ_JACAQP010000030.1:0-54627 GCF_013387025.1 Pseudomonas reactans
CCGAGTGTTGGGGCAAGAGCGCTTTGGTTACTTTCGACTGGGCCGGCATTCCGGCTTTTCGAAAGTGACCCGCCGTAAGGGCGGAACCCATATCAGCCATCACCGCAGCAACGGATATGTACACCACCACCACCCACCACCCCAACGGAACTTTGCCAAGAAATAACCGCCTGAATCCGGTAGGCTCACCCTTTTCATTCAAGGAGTTACTCCCCATGGCCAAAGCCACCGCCCGTCACATCCTCGTTTCCACTGAAGACAAGTGCAACGAACTCAAGGCCCAAATCGAAGGCGGCGCCGATTTCGCAGAGATCGCCAAAGCCAACTCCAGCTGCCCATCCAGCCGCGACGGCGGCAACCTGGGTTCGTTCGGTCCAGGCCAGATGGTCAAGGAATTCGACACTGTCGTCTTCAGCGCCCCGGTCAACACCGTGCAAGGCCCTGTGAAAACCCAGTTCGGCTACCACCTGCTGGAAGTCACCAGCCGCCAGGACTGATCCAGTCTGCGCTGATGCCCTAAACAACGGCCCGCCTTTTGGTGGGCCGTTGTGCATGTGATGACTGGCGACGCTGATGCCGTTAGCGTACAAATCCCTTTTCTACTTCACACGGCGTTCAAGGCTGACAATGCGATTGGCTTTTTCCTACATTTTTAGTTCGACCCTGGCCCTGCTGCTGGCCAGCACCGCCGTGATCGCGGCACCGCAACCGTACCTGACCGTGTACGGCGAACCGGCCAAGTACCCCGCCGGCTTTACCCATTTCGACTACGCCAACCCGAATGCCCCCAAGGGCGGTAGCCTGCGCCGTTCGGCCATCGAGATCGGGCGCTTTGACCACGTGTTGCCCTATATCGACAAAGGCATCGGGGTTTCCCAGGTCGACGGCTGGCTGTATGCGCCCCTGGCCCAGCGCTCCCTGGACGAGCCCTACACCGTCTACGGCCTGGTGGCCGAAAAAATGGAGCGCGCCGATGACGGCCTGTCGCTGCGTTTTTTCCTCAATCCCAAGGCACGTTTTGCCGACGGTAAACCCATCACCGCCGAAGACGTGCGCTACAGCTTCGACCTGCTGATGACCCAAGGCAGCCTGCGCTTTCGCACTCTGTTTGCCGACGTCAAGCACGTCGAAGTCGAAGGCGAACGTCAGGTACGCTTTGATTTCTCCAGCAATGAAAACCGCACCCTGCCCCTGGACATCGCCACCCTGCCCGTCTTCCCGGAACACTGGTGGAAAACCCGCGATTTCGCCAACGGCGGCGGCTATGAAGCGCCTCTCGGCAGCGGCCCCTATAAAGTCAGCAAGATCGACTCCGGCAGCACCATCACCTTTACCCGCGACCCCAACTGGTGGGGCAAGGACTTGCCCGTCAGCCGTGGCCTGTACAACTTCGATCACTTGAGCCTGGAGTATTTCGGCGACACCGAAGTGGCCCGCCAGGTATTGCGCGGTGGAGCCTACGACTTCAACCGCGAGTTTTCCGCCACCGGCTATTCCATCGGCTATAACGGCCCGGCCCTGGATGATGGCCGCCTGCAACGCGCGCACTTGGCCAAGGAAATGCCGCAACCAGCCCAAGGCTATGTGTTCAATGTGCAAAAACCGATGTTCAAGGACCGCCGCGTGCGCCAGGCCCTGGCGATGCTGTGGGACTTCGAGTGGGCCAACCGGCAGATGATGCGCAACATGTACATCCGCCAGCAAAGCTATTTCTCCAATAGCCCTTTGGCGGCCAGCCAGCCGCCGACCCCAGAAGAACTGGCGATTCTTGAACCCTTGCGCGGCCAGGTGCCCGACGAGGTGTTCACCCAGGTCTTCAAGGCGCCGGTCACCGACGGCAGCGGCATGATCCGCGACAAGCAATTACAGGCCCTGGCCTTGCTGGAGGAAGCCGGCTGGAAACCGGACGGCGACAAACTGGTGAACGCCGAGGGCGAGCCACTGGAGTTCACGTTTCTTAACACTCAGAACGGCCTGGAGCGCCTGCTGCTGCCGTACAAACGTAACCTGGCGCAGATCGGCATTATCTTGAATATCCGCCGTATCGACTCCTCGCAGTACGTCAATCGAATAATGGCCAGGGACTACGACATGATCGTGATCGGCTTTCCTGTCACTACTTCTCCGGGAATGGAGCTGTACAACTACTTCGGCTCGGCAGCAGCCTACGACCCAGGCGCCAACAATTACGCGGTGCTCAAGGACCCGGCCGTCGACAGCCTGATCAAGGGCCTGGTCAAGGCCGACACCCAGGCGCAGATGCTCACCTACGCCCACGCGCTGGACCGGGTGCTGCAATGGAATTACCTGTGGATCCCCAATTACTACCCGCCCGGCACCTCCGCCGCGTGGTGGAATCGCTTCGGCCGCCCGGCCATCGAGGCGAAAAACGATGAAGCCTTGGAAACCTGGTGGGAAATCAGCCCCACGCCACTGACCAACGAACAAATGAATGCTGAGCTGAAAAAACGCGGAGGGGCGCGCTGATGTTTGCCTATATCGTGCGGCGCCTGCTGCTGATCATCCCGACGCTGGTGATCATCCTGCTGGTGAATTTCGTGATCGTACAAGCCGCCCCCGGCGGCCCGGTGGAGCAAGCCATTGCCCACTTGCAAGGCATTGGCGGCGGTGGCGTCGGTGGTTCCTCCGGCGAAGGCATCAGCGGCGGCTCCCGCGCCAGCCGTGGCCTGGACCCAAAGTTGATCGCGGACATCGAAAAACAGTACGGCTTCGACAAGCCGGCTCCGGAACGCCTGTGGCTGATGCTCAAGAGCTACGCGCAGCTGGACTTTGGTAACAGTTTCTTTCGCGGCAAGACGGTGATCGACCTGATCCTGGAAAAAATGCCCGTCACCATCTCCCTCGGCCTCTGGGCCACGCTGATTACCTACCTGGTGTCGATCCCCTTGGGGATTCGCAAGGCGGTGCGCCATGGCAGCAGCTTCGATGTGTGGAGCAGCACCGCGATCGTCATCGGCTACGCGATGCCGGCGTTCCTGTTTGCGATGTTCCTGATCGTGGTGTTTGCCGGCGGTACGTCGCTGAACTGGTTCCCGGTGCGCGGGCTGGTCTCGGAGAACTTCGAAGAGCTGAGTACCGTGGGCAAGATTGCCGATTATTTCTGGCATCTGGTGTTACCGGTTACCTCGTTGGTCATCGGGGGGTTCGCCACGCTGACCATCCTCACCAAAAACTCATTCCTCAATGAAATCACGCGCCAGTACGTGGTGACCGCGCGCGCCAAGGGGCTGAGCGAACGGCGCGTGTTGTACGGCCACGTATTTCGCAACGCCATGTTGCTGGTGATCTCGGGGATTCCCCAGGCGTTCATCGCCGTGTTCTTCGCCGGCTCCCTGCTGATCGAGGTGATCTTTTCCCTCGATGGCCTGGGCCGCATGAGCTACGAAGCCGCCGTCTCCCGCGATTACCCGGTGGTGTTCGGTTCGTTGTTTATCTTCACGTTGTTCGGCCTCTTGATAAAACTCATCGGTGACCTCTGCTACACCCTGGTGGACCCGCGTATCGACTTCGCCGCGAGGAACGCCTGATGCTTAAACTGTCTCCCGTGGCGCGCCGACGTTTCGAGCGCTTCAAGAAGAACCGTCGCGGCTGGTGGTCGCTGTGGCTGTTTATCGGCCTGTTTATCCTGACCCTCGGTGGCGAATTGATCGCCAACGACAAGCCCCTGGTGTTGAGTTTCAAGAACGAACTGTATTTCCCGGTGTTCAAGCGGTACACCGAGCAACAGTTCGGCGGCCAGCTGCCGTTCCAGGCCGACTATCGCAGTGACTACGTGAAAAAGCTGATTGAGGAGGACGGCGGCTGGATGCTGTTCCCGCCGATCCCGTTCAGCGACGACACGCCCAACTACGAACTGACCCGCCCTGCCCCCAGCCCGCCCTCGGCGGTGAACTGGCTGGGCACTGACGACCAGTCACGGGATGTGTTGGCGCGGGTGATCTTTGGTGCGCGGGTATCGATCCTGTTTGCCCTGGCGCTCACCGCGATCAGCGCCGCCATCGGTATTGCGGCCGGCGCATTGCAGGGCTATTACGGCGGCTGGGTGGATTTGATTGGCCAGCGCGTGCTGGAGGTGTGGTCCGGGCTGCCGGTGCTGTACCTGCTGATCATCCTGTCCGGTTTCGTCGAGCCGAATTTCTGGTGGCTGCTGGGGATCATGGCGCTGTTTTCCTGGCTGGCCCTGGTGGACGTGGTGCGCGCCGAGTTCCTGCGCGGGCGCAACCTGGAATACGTCAAGGCCGCACGGGCCTTGGGCTTGGGTGACGGCAAGATCATTCGCCGGCATATCCTCCCCAACGCCATGACCGCGACCTTGAGCTACCTGCCGTTCATCCTGACCGGCGCAATTTCTACCCTGAGCGCCCTGGATTTCCTCGGTTTCGGCATGCCGGCAGGCAGCGCCTCCCTGGGCGAGTTGATCGCCCAGGGCAAGCAGAACCTGCAAGCGCCCTGGCTGGGCCTGACGGCGTTCTTCACACTGGCGCTGATCCTGTCGCTGCTGGTGTTTATCGGCGAGGCATTGCGTGATGCCTTCGACCCACGCTCATGAGTGACCGCCTATGAACCTGATCGAAATCCGCGACCTCAGCGTCGCCTTCAGCGGCCAGACCGTGGTGCGCAACCTGAGCCTGGACGTGCGCCCCGGCGAGTGCCTGGCGCTGGTGGGTGAGTCGGGCTCGGGCAAGTCGGTGACTGCCCACTCGATCCTGCAATTGCTGCCCGAAGCCGGCACTGAAACCAGCGGTTCTATCCAGTACCGCGGCCAGGAATTGATCGGCGCATCGGCGGCGACCCTGCAGAAGCTGCGCGGCAACCGCATTGCGATGATCTTCCAGGAGCCGATGACCTCCCTGAACCCGTTGCACAGCATTGAAAAGCAGATCGGCGAAACCCTGCTGTTGCACAAGGGCCTGGGTGGCAAGGCAGCCCAGGCGCGCATTCTGGAATTGCTTGACCTGGTGGGCATCCAGAAACCACGGGAGCGGCTCAAGGCCTATCCCCATCAACTGTCCGGCGGGCAACGCCAGCGGGTGATGATCGCCATGGCCCTGGCCTGCGAACCGGAACTGCTGATCGCCGACGAACCCACCACCGCGCTGGACGTGACCGTGCAGCGCAAGATCCTGCTGCTGCTCAAGTCCTTGCAACAACGCTTGGGCATGTCGCTGCTGCTGATCAGCCACGACCTCAACCTGGTGCGCAGCATTGCCCAGCGCGTGTGCGTGATGCGCGCAGGCGAGATTGTCGAACAGGCCGACTGCCAGAGCCTGTTCAATGCGCCGCAACACCCGTATAGCCGCCTGTTGCTGGATGCCGAGCCGGACGGTGATGCGCTGTGCAGTGACGAACGCGAAACCGTGTTGCAGGTGGACGACCTGACCGTGCAATTCCCCCTCGGTGGCGGGTTGTTCCGGCGCAAGACCTACCTGCGTGCTGTAGACGGCATCAGCCTCAGCGTGCAACGCGGCAAGACCCTGGGGATTGTCGGCGAGTCCGGTTCGGGCAAATCCACCCTGGGCCAGGCGATCCTGCGGCTGCTGGACTCCACGGGCAGCATCCGCTTCCAGGGTGAAGCCCTCGACCCGCTGAACCACCAGCAGATGCGCCCATGGCGCAAGCAGATGCAGGTGGTGTTCCAGGACCCTTACGGCAGCCTCAGCCCGCGCATGACCGTGGAGCAGATCATCAGCGAAGGCCTGGAGGTGCATGCGCCGTGCAGCCTGGCCGACCGCGATGCGCAAGTGGTGCAGGTGCTCAAGGATGTGGGGCTCGACCCTGCCAGCCGTCACCGTTACCCCCATGAGTTTTCCGGTGGCCAGCGCCAACGCATCGCCATCGCCCGCGCCTTGGTACTCAAGCCGGCGCTGATGCTACTCGACGAACCCACCTCGGCCCTTGACCGTACCGTGCAAAAACAAGTGGTGGCGCTGCTGCGTGAACTGCAGGAGAAGTACGGCCTGACTTACCTGTTTATCAGCCATGACCTCGCGGTGGTGCGCGCGATGGCACATGACATGATCGTGATCAAGGACGGCAAGGTGGTGGAGCGCGGCGCCAGCCATGAGGTGTTCGATGCACCGCAACATCCGTACACCAAAGAGCTGCTGGCAGCGGCGCATATTCCCTTGTAAACACGCCCTCTGTGGGAGCGGGCTTGCTCGCGAAAGCGGTGTATCAGTGCCGGATATGCTTACTGACACGCCGCCTTCGCGAGCAAGCCCGCTCCCACAAGGATCGCGACTCCATGTCCAATTTGTGTTGGTAGCCTAAACATGAACATCACCGATAACCTCAAGGACTATCAGCAGGTTCGTGGCCTGGCCATCCAGTCGCTGTTCGAGATCATCGAACAGTCCAGCGAAGGCACGGTGATTGTCGACCGCGACGCCAATATCGTGTGGATGAACGAGCGCTACGCCAAGCGTTTCGGCCTCAAGAGCGCCGACGAGGCCATCGGCCAGCCGTGTGAACAGGTGATTTCCAACAGCCTGTTGCGCCAGGTGGTGCGCAATGACCAGCCGATCCTGCTGGATATCCAGGACACGCCCAAGGGCCCGCTGGTGGTGATGCGCCTGCCGATCCACAACGAGGCGGGCGCGGTGATCGGGGCGATCGGGTTTGCTCTGTTTGATGAACTGCGCAACCTGTCACCGCTGATCGAGCGCTACCTGAGCATGCAGCAGGAGCTGGCCTCGACACGCTCGTTGCTGCGTTCACGCCAGAGCAAATACAACTTCGCCCACTTTATCGGCACCAGCGCCGCCAGCCTCGAAGTCAAGCGCCGGGCGCGGCGCAGTGCCAGCGCCGAGTCGCCAGTGTTGCTGCTGGGCGAGACCGGCACCGGCAAGGAACTGCTGGCCCAGGCGATTCACGGCGCTTCAAGCCGTGCGCATAAGGCTTTTGTCAGCATCAACAGTGCAGCGATTCCCGCTGACCTGCTCGAAGCCGAGTTCTTCGGCACCGCGCCGGGTGCGTTTACCGGCGCCGACCGCAAGGGCCGTGCGGGCAAATTTCAGATTGCCCAGGGCGGCACGCTGTTCCTCGATGAAATCGGCGACATGCCCCTGCCGTTGCAAAGCAAATTGCTGCGGGTGTTGCAGGAAAAGGAATTCGAGCCGGTCGGCTCCAACGAAATGCTGCACAGCGATGTGCGGGTGATCGCGGCCACGTCGATGGACCTGGAAGCGGCGATCAAACGCGGTGAATTCCGCGCCGACCTGTATTACCGGCTGAATGTACTGCCGATCCAGGTGCCGCCGTTGCGTGAGCGGCTGGAAGATATTCCAGCGTTGAGCGAGGCGATTCTTGAGGAGTTGCGCAGCCAGCATGAGCTGGACCGTGAAGCCCTGGCGCTGCTGGCGCAGCATGCGTGGCCGGGGAATATCCGTGAGCTGCGCAATGTGTTGGAACGCGCGGCGCTGCTGAGTGATGACCTGGTGCTGAATGGCAGGGAAATACGGGCGGCGATTGGTACTTTTACGCCGGTGGCGCGTAGCAGCGCCGTCGCGACGGTTGAGGGGGAAAGTTTCAACACGGCGCGGGAACGGTTTGATCGGCAGATCATCACGGCGGCGTTGAGGGCATGTGAGGGCAATGTGGTGGAGGCCGCCAAGCAGCTGGGGCTTGGGCGGTCGACGTTGTACAAGAAGATGGTGGCGCTGGGAATAAACGAATCTCCATAACGAGACAAAAGTCTCAATTTAAAGACAACCCACTGTAGGAGCGAGCTTGCTCGCGAAAAACCAAATTACACCGCGTTTGTTCAAGCTCCCCGCGTTATCGTTGACGATCTTCGCGAGCAAGCTCGCTCCTACAGGGGGCTCATTTGTCTCTAAATGGAGACGCACTTCAATAAATAGAAATAAAATCTATATATTTCAACAACTTAACTAGTTGGCACACATCTCGCTATAGCCCTTCCTACAGCAACACCCCACAAAAATAACAATCCGATGGAGACACACCATGAGTGTGATCATTGCCCTGGCAGCGCTCGCGCTGCTGATGCTGGCTGCTTACCGTGGCTATAGCGTTATCCTGTTTGCCCCCATCGCCGCCCTCGGCGCTGTCCTGCTCACCGACCCGTCCGCCGTCGCGCCTGCCTTTACCGGCGTGTTCATGGAGAAGATGGTCGGCTTTATCAAACTGTATTTCCCGGTGTTCCTGCTCGGCGCGGTGTTCGGCAAGCTGATCGAGCTGTCGGGCTTTTCGCGCTCCATTGTCGCCGCAGCGATCCGGCTGCTCGGCACCCGCCAGGCGATGCTGGTGATCGTGTTGGTCTGCGCCCTGCTCACCTACGGCGGCGTGTCGCTGTTCGTGGTGGTGTTTGCGGTGTACCCGTTCGCGGCGGAGATGTTCCGCCAGAGCAATATCCCGAAACGTCTGATCCCAGCGACCATCGCCCTCGGCGCGTTCTCGTTCACCATGGACGCCCTGCCCGGCACGCCACAGATCCAGAACATCATCCCCAGCACCTTCTTCAACACCACGGCCTGGGCTGCGCCATGGCTGGGCCTGATTGGCACGATCTTCGTGTTCTGCGCCGGCATGCTGTACCTGGCACGCCAGCGCAACAAGGCGCAACGGGCCGGTGAAGGCTACGGCACCGAGCTGCGCAACGAGCCGGAAACGGCCGACAACCTGGCGCTGCCCAACCCCTGGATCGCGCTGTCGCCGCTGATTCTGGTGGGCGTGATGAACCTGCTGTTCACCCACTGGATCCCGCAGTGGTACGGCAAGACCCACAGCCTCGCCCTGCCAGGCATGACCACCCCGGTGACCACCGAAATCGCCAAGCTCACCGCGATCTGGGCGGTGCAGGCGGCATTGCTGGTGGGGATTATCGTGGTACTGGTGTTCGGCTTCTCGGCAATCAAAAGCAAGCTCGCCGAAGGCAGCAAGAGCGCGGTCAGCGGTGCATTGCTGGCGGCGATGAACACCGCGTCGGAATACGGCTTTGGCGCCGTGATCGCCTCGCTGCCGGGCTTTCTGGTGCTGGCGGACTGGCTCAAGGGCATCCCCAACCCACTGGTCAACGAAGCGATCACCGTGACCCTGCTGGCCGGCATCACCGGCTCGGCGTCGGGTGGCATGAGCATCGCGCTGGCGGCCATGTCCGAGAGCTTTATTTCGGCGGCCCATGCGGCCAATATCCCCCTTGAAGTACTGCACCGCGTCGCAGCCATGGCCAGCGGCGGCATGGACACCCTGCCCCACAACGGCGCGGTGATCACGCTGCTGGCGGTCACCGGCCTGACGCACCGCGAAGCCTACAAGGACATTTTCGGCATCACGATCATCAAGACCCTCGCGGTGTTCGTGGTGATCGGTACTTTCTACGCCACCGGCATTGTGTGAGGTTTTCATGACGACATTGAACGGCAAGACCGCCCTGGTCACCGGCTCCACCAGCGGCATCGGCTTGGGGATTGCCTTGAGCCTGGCCAAGGCCGGCGCCAACCTGATCCTCAACGGCTTCGGCGACGCCAGCGCGGTGATCGCCCAGGTACAGGCGTTCGGCGGCAAGGTCGGCCATCACCCGGCGGACGTCAGCGACCCGGCGCAAATCGCCGACATGATCACCTACGCCGAGCGTGAATTCGGCGGCGTGGATATCCTGGTGAACAATGCCGGCATCCAGCATGTGGCGGCGGTCGAAGACTTCCCCGCCGAACGCTGGGACTCGATCATTGCGATCAACCTGTCGTCGGTGTTCCACAGCACACGCTTGAGTTTGCCGGGCATGAAGGCCAAGGGCTGGGGGCGTATTGTCAATATCGCCTCGGTGCATGGCCAGGTCGGTTCGGTGGGCAAGGCGGCGTATGTGGCGGCCAAGCACGGCGTGATTGGTTTGACCAAGGTCGTTGGCCTGGAAACCGCTACCAGCAACGTCACCTGCAACGCCATCTGCCCCGGCTGGGTGCTGACGCCGCTGGTGCAGAAGCAGATTGATGACCGTGCCGCCGCAGGCGTTGACCCGCAGCAGGCGCAGCATGATCTGCTGGCGGAAAAGCAGCCGTCGCTGGAGTTTGTGACACCGCCGCAATTGGGCGAGTTGGTGCTGTTTTTGTGCAGCGAAGCCGGCAGCCAGGTGCGCGGCGCGGCGTGGAATATCGACGGCGGCTGGCTGGCCCAGTAGATCAAGCACCGATAATCCAATGTGGGAGCTGGCTTGCCTGCGATAGCGGTGGGTCAGTTAACCCATCGCAGACTGACACACCGCTATCGCAGGCAAGCCAGCTCCCACAGTTTAGATCTGCGTTGGTTCAAGAATAAGAGGCAGCTCTATGTCCGACATCCTCTGGCAACCCTCCCCGGAACGCATCGCCCACACGCGGATGGACCAGTTCCGGCGCTACATCAACCAGCGCTACAGCGTGCAGCTCAGCGACTACCCGGCGCTTCATCAGTGGAGCATCGACCAGCGCGCGGATTTCTGGCGGGCGATCGTGGAATACTTCGACGTGCAATTTCGCAGCCCGCCCACGGCGGTGCTGATCGAAGACACCGAAATGCCCAGCGCCCAATGGTTTCCCGGCGCGACCCTGAACTTTGCCGAGCATCTGCTGCGCCGCCGCGACGATCACCCCGCCGTGGTCGCCCTCAGTGAAGACGGTCAGCGCGAGCAATTGACCTACGCCGAACTGGCCGCCCATGTCGCTGGCCTGCAAAACAGCCTGCGGGCGGCCGGTGTGGTCCAGGGTGATCGCGTCGCGGCGTGCATGCCCAATACCTGGCAAACCCTGGTGGGCATGCTTGCCACCACCAGCCTCGGCGCAATCTGGTCGTGCTCATCGCCGGACTTCGGCACCCAGGGCGTGATCGACCGGTTCGGCCAGATCGAACCCAAGGTGCTGATCACCTGCGCCGGTTATCGCTATGCCGGCAAAACCATCGACCAGACCACCAAACTCAACGAAATCCTCGAACGCCTGCCGTCCCTGGAGCAGTTGATCATCGTGCCGTACACGCGTCCCCAGGCAAGGATCGAGGACTATCAGACCCACGCCCGCGTCGCGCTGTGGCAGGACTTCTATCAGCCCGGCGGCGAGCCTGAATTCGTCGCGGTGCCGTTCGATCATCCGCTGTACATCCTCTATTCCAGCGGCACCACCGGCGTGCCCAAGTGCATCATCCACAGCACCGGCGGCGTGCTGCTCACCCACCTCAAGGAACACGGCCTGCATGCCGACCTGTCCCGCGAGGACTGCCTGTTCTACTACACCACCTGCGGCTGGATGATGTGGAACTGGCTGGTGTCGGTCCTGGCCATCGGCGCCACGGCGGTGCTGTATGACGGTTCGCCGTTTCACCCAGGCCCCGAGCGGCTGATCGACCTGATTGATGCCGAGAAGATCAGCGTGTTCGGTACCAGTCCCAAGTTTCTCGCCACCTTGGAAAAAGCCGGCTTGCAACCGCGCCTCAGCCACGACCTGAGCAGTCTCAAAGGCTTGATTTCGACCGGTTCGCCACTATCGCCCCAGAGCTACGACTACGTGTACCGCGAGATCAAGGGCGAGCTGTGCCTGTCGTCCATGTCCGGTGGCACCGATATCGTCTCCTGCTTTGTGATCGGCAACCCGGTGCTGCCGGTGCGTCGCGGTGAAATGCAGTGCAAGAGCCTGGCGATGGCCATTGAGGTGTGGGACGACCAGGGCCAGCCGTTGGTCGGCGAAAAAGGCGAGCTGGTGTGCACCCGGCATTTCCCGGCCATGCCCATCGGGCTATGGAACGATCCGGAGCGCAAGAAACTGCTCGCTTCATATTTCAGCCAGTTCCCCGGCGTCTGGGCCCAAGGGGACTACGCCGAACAGCGCCCCAACGGCAGCCTGCTGATTCACGGGCGCTCCGACGCAGTGCTCAACCCCGGCGGCGTGCGGATCGGCACGGCCGAGATTTACCGCCAGGTGGACAAAGTCCCACAAGTGCAGGAAAGCCTGGCCATCGGCCAACGTTGGCAGGACGACGTGCGCGTGGTGCTGTTCGTGCGCCTCAACGAGGGTGTCGAGCTGGACGACGCCCTGGAGCAGCAGATCCGCCAGGTGATCCGCGCCAACACCACACCGCGCCACGTGCCGGCGAAGATCCTCGCTGTCACCGATATCCCCCGCACCATCAGCGGCAAGATCGTCGAATTGGCGGTGCGCAATGTGGTGCACGGTGAGCCGGTGAAGAACACCGACGCCCTGGCCAACCCGCAGGCGCTGGAGCAGTTTCGCGACCGGCCTGAACTGGCGAACGGATGAAAGGTTTCAGCGCTGACGCACTCATTTGAAGACAAACCCCGAATGCATGCTATTTTTCGGGGGTAGTCACCCATTCCCAAGTCACGGGATAATGGGTGTTGTCATTTTTCAAAGCGTTACGCTCAGGGCTTTTTCATGATTGGAACATCCACCGGTAGCGAAGCCGCCGCATTGATTGCGCGGCTGGACTGGGCGCAAAGCCCGCTCGGTGAGGCCAGTGGGTGGCCGCAAAGCCTGCGCACCGCCGTGGATATCGTCGTCCACTCGCCGATGCCGATGCTCCTGCTGTGGGGCGACCAACTCACGCAACTCTACAACGACGGCTTCGCCCAGTTGGCCGGCAACAAACATCCTGAAGCAATGGGGCAGCCGGCGCATCAGACCTGGCCGGAGCTGGAAAGCTTTACCGCGCCGATCTATGACGCCGTACTCAGCGGCCAGGTGCGCACCTTCAGCGAGCAGCGCTTTGTGCTGCAACGCAACAATCGCGACATGGAAATCTGGCTGGACCTGACCTACAGCCCGATCCGCGATGAAAGCACCCGAGTGGCCGGCATCCTGGTCACCGCCATCGAAACCAATGAACGCCGCAAGGCACAGCACAACACCGAGCAACGCTTGCAGTTGGCCTTGGCCGCCACCGATGCGGTGGGCACCTGGGACTGGGACATCGGCGAAGACCGCTTTATCGCCGACGCGCATTTCGCCTATCTGCACGGCGTCGACCCCAGCGATGCGCGCCTGTTGCCGATCAGCGACTACCTGCACGGGGTACACCCGGAAGACCGTGGCATGGTGGCGCGCAGTATCAAGCACTGCATCACCTTCGGCACCGAGTACGCCGAGGAATACCGCCTGTTGCAGGCCGATGGCCAGATACGCTGGGTGTTCGCCCGGGGCCGCTGCTACAAGGATCATCAAGGTCGGCCGACACGGTTCCTCGGCGCCGCACTGGACCTGACCGAACGCAAACACACCGAACAGGCCCTGCGCCAGAGCCAGACCGAGCTGCAGTTGATCATCAACGCCATGCCGGTGCTGATCGGTTACGTCGACCATGAACAGCGCTTTCGCCTGAACAACAGCGCGTACCTGGAGTGGTACGGGATGACGCCCCAGGAACTGTACGGCAAGACCATCCGCGAAGTGCTCGGCGACGCGGTGTATGCCGGACGTGAAGACAAGATCGCCGCCGCGCTCAAGGGCAAGGCCTGCAGCTTCATGACCATCACCCCCCACCGCGACGGCCGCCCACGCCACGCCTTGATGAAGTACCTGCCGCGCTTCAGCAATGACGGTTCGGTGAACGGTTTCTACATCTTCGTGATCGATGAAACCGAACGCAAACTCACCGAGGAAGCCCTGCGCCACCTCAACGAAAACCTTGAAGAACGCGTGGCCCAGCGCACCCAGGCCCTGGCGGAGGCCAACCAACGCCTGCAAAACGAGATGTACGAGCGTGAGCGCGCCGAAGACGCGCTACGCCATGCGCAGAAAATGGAGGCCGTGGGTCAGCTCACCGGCGGGATTGCCCACGATTTCAACAATATGCTCACCGGCATTATCGGCAGCCTGGACCTGATGCAGCGTTACATCGCCGCCGGGCGCAGTGACGAGATCGGCCGTTTTACCGATGCCGCCGTGGCCTCCGCCCATCGCGCCGCCGCCCTCACCCACCGTTTGCTGGCGTTCTCACGCCGCCAGTCGCTGGACCGGCGCCCGCTGGACCCGAACCAATTGGTCGCCTCCCTGGAAGACTTGTTCCGCCGCACCAAAGGCGCGCACATCGCGCTGAAGGTGCAACTGGGCCACGACATCTGGGCGGTGAATACCGACGCCAGCCAACTGGAAAACGCCCTGCTCAACCTGGTGATCAACGCCCGTGACGCCATGCCCGACGGCGGCGAACTGCTGATCGAAACCGCCAATAGCTACCTGGACGGCACCGACATCACCACCCTTGAACCGGTCAAGGCTGGCGACTACGTGATGCTCGGTGTGTGCGACAACGGCACCGGCATGGCACCGAAGATTCTGGCCAAGGCTTTCGATCCCTTTTTCACCACCAAGCCCATCGGCCAGGGCACCGGCCTGGGGCTGTCGATGATCTATGGCTTTGCCCAACAGTCCGGCGGCCACGTGACCATCCACAGCGAGCCGGGCCTGGGCACCTGCGTGCGTCTGTACCTGCCGCGCCTGTATGGCACGGCACTGGAAAGCAGTTTGCCCGCCAGCCTCGGTGAAGCACCGGTGGCCCTGGCCGGCGAAGCCGTGGTGGTGGTCGAAGACGACCCGGCGGTGCGCATGCTGGTGGTCAATGTGCTCGATGAACTGGGCTACACCGCCCACCAGGCGGCGGATGCACGGGCGGCACTGCCGCTGCTGGAGTCGGATTTGCGTGTGGACTTACTGGTCACCGATGTCGGACTGCCGGGCATGAACGGCCGGCAACTGGCAGAGATCGCACGCCAACACCGCCCCGGACTGCGCGTATTGTTCATGACCGGTTATGCCGAAAAAGCCGCCGAACGCCAAGGTTTCCTGGAGGACGGCATGGACATGGTCGCCAAGCCGTTCTCCATCGACCTGCTGGCCACCAAAATCCGCAGCATGATCAGCGTGGTCGAATGAGTTCAGGCATAATCGCGCGCCGTCGCACACCAGGTAGAGATCAATGAAAGCCCAAGCCCGTCATATCCTGGTGAAAACCAGCGAAGAAGCCGAACAACTCAAGCAGCGCATTGCCAAGGGCGAAGCCTTTGATGTGCTGGCCAAGAAGTACTCCACCTGCCCGTCCGGCAAGCGTGGCGGCGATTTGGGTGAAGTGCGGCCTGGGCAGATGGTGGGGGCGATTGATGCGGTGATTTTCAAGAAGCCGGTGAAGGTGGTTCACGGGCCGATCAAGAGCAAGTTTGGGTACCACCTGGTGCAGGTGTTCTACCGCGACTGACAGGCATGTAGCCTGCCCATTGTGGCGAGCCCGCTCGCCACAACAGATCCGCTTAACCTTTGGGAATGAGTGCGCCGGGCACTTGGATGACCCGACTGGCCAGCCGATGCCCGGCCAGCGCAGCTTCCTCCGGCGAGCCTCCCTTGAGCCGGCAGGCCAAATACGCCGCACTGAACGAATCCCCCGCCGCTGTCGTATCCACCACCTTTTCCACCTTCAGCGCCGGCACGGCAAAGCGCTCGCCCTTGCAACGGATCAGGCATTCATCCGCCCCACGCTTAAGCACCACCTCTTCAATCCCCGGATACGCCGCGAACACCTGTTCACTGTCGGCATAACCAAACAACGCACGCTCGTCATCTTCGGTCAACAAGGCGATATCCACCTCGGCCAAGACACGGTGATACGCCGTGCGGGCCGCTTCAACACTGGCCCAGAGGCGCGGCCGATAGTTGTTGTCGAACACCACCTTGCCGCCTCGCCGACGGGTCTCGAGCAGGGTTTGCAGCAAGCGCTCACGGCCGATGTCACCCAACACCGCCAGGGTGATGCCGCTGAAATACACCACGTCGTAGTCCGGCAAGGCGGCCAGGATCGGCTCGGCGGCGGGCGTAGTGAAACAGTCACGCACGGCGGCTTCGTTGCGCCAGTAGAGGAATTTGCGTTCGCCATTGGCGTCGGTCTGGATGCAGTACAAACCCGGCAAACGTCCGGGCAGGCGCTGGACCATGCCCAGGCCCAGGCCTTCCTGCGTCCATTGCTGGCACATGGCATCGCTGAAGCTGTCATCACCCAGAGCGGTGACGTAGTCGACGCTGCCGGTGCTGCCCAGCTCGCGGCGCAGGTACACCGCCGCATTCAAGGTGTCGCCGCCGAAGCCCTGGCGCAGGCTACCGTCAGCGCGGTGTTGCAGTTCGATCATGCATTCGCCGATAAGGGCGATGCGGGGTTGGGTGGTCATGGCGATTGTCTCGGTTAGGGCTGATGACCCCTTCGCGAGCAAGCCCGCTCCCACATTTGGAATGCATTTCAAGTGTGGGAGCGGGCTTGCTCGCGAAGGGGGCGACGCGGTCTAGAAACAGGTATGCAGGCTTTCGATCACCTGCAACTGCTCATCCACCAGGCAGCCAACCTGCCACTTGTCGAACGTCAAACAAGGATGGGACGTGCCAAAGGAAATGATGTCGCCAATCCGCAACTCAACCCCTGGCGCCACGGTCATGAACGCATGCTGGTCCATCACCGCCGTGACCTTGCACGCGCCCACGTCATCACCTTCTGCCGGCAAAATACCGGCCTTGTAGCGCTTGAGCGGCACCGGCAAACCGGCGTCGTAGGCCACGTCGCGCTTGCCCAGGGCGATCACCGCAAAACCCGGCTCGGGCAACGATTGCACATGGGCCCAGACTTCCAGGGCCGGGCGCAGGCCTTCATTGAGGTCGCTGCGACGATCAAGGACGCAGCATTGCGCGTCTTTGTAGATACCGTGGTCATGGGCCACGTAGCTGCCGGGGCGCAGCACGCTGAGGAAACGTCCGGCGGCGTTTTGCTCCTCGAACGACTCGGCAATCAAGTCATACCACGCCGAACCTGAGGCCGTGACGATAGGCTTGGGCAGGTCGAAAGAACCATTGTTCTGCAAGTCAACGGCCAAGCGCACCAAGCTCGCGGCGAAGTCGCGAATGCCGCTGATGGCATGCTCGCCATGGATCACGCCTTCATAGCCTTCGATACCGGTGAGGGCCAGGGCCGGCTGGGCCTTGATCGCCTTGGCCAGGTCACGCACTTCCTGCTCGCTACGGCAGCCGCAACGGCCGCCGACCACGCCATATTCGATCATCACGTTCAGGCGCAGGCCACGGGCGGCGAAGAACAGCCCCAGGTCGGCGACGTTGTCCGGGTGATCGACCATGCAGTGGAAGTCGAAGTCCTTGTCGGCCAACAGGTCAGCGATCAACGCCATGTTCGGCGCGCCCACCAGTTGGTTGGCCATCAGCACGCGACGCACGCCACCGGCATACGCAGCGCGGGTCTGCACGGCATTCGCCAGGGTAATTCCCCAGGCTCCCGCTTCGATCTGGCGCTGAAACAGCGCCGGCATCATGCTGGTCTTGCCATGGGGCGCCAGCTCCGCGCCACTTTTGCTGACGAAGTCCTGCATCCAGCGGATGTTGTGTTCCAGGGCGTCGCGGTGCAGCACCAGGGCAGGCAGGCTGACGTCACGGACCAGGTGGGCCCCGACGGCGGCGGCGCCCTTTTCAACGGCATTGATGGCAGACATGGAAAACTCCTATTCGTTGATACGCCGGGCCAGGTTGTTGGCGCTGTCGATCAACACCCGGCGATAGTCGTTGTAGTTTTTTGTGGCATCGGCGCGTGGAGCGACGATGCACAGCGTCGCGATGCTGATGCCTTGCGCGTCCCGCACCGGGGCGGCAAAACAATGGGTAAAGGTGTCGGCCACGCTGTCGAAGGAGAAGAAGCCATCGAGGGTGGCCTGACGGATTTGCGCCAGAAAGGTCTCCAGCGCCAAGCGCTGGCCGTCCGGCAGGATGAAGTCGTCGTGATCGATCAGGTCTATGATCTGCTGGTCGCTCAAGTGCCCCAGCAACAGGCGCCCGGAAGCGGTCCACGGGATCGGCGCGTTTTCGCCGATGTCCGAGGAAATACGGAAATGCCGCTCGCCTTCACGCATCAGCGCCACCGTGTATTTGCGCCCGTTGAGCAGGCACATCTGCGCGGTTTCGTGGGTCTGGCTGACGATTTCCTGCAAGGCGTGGTCGGCCTCGCGGGTCAGGTCGAAATGGCGCAGGTGCGCCTGGCCGAGAAAATACAGCTGACGGCCGAGGTAGACGTGACCGTCCTTGCCCACCGTTTCCAGGATGCGCCGCTCAAGCAGCGACGCCACCAGTTCGTAGACAGTGGACTTGGGGCTGCCGATGCCGCTGGCAATATCATTCGGGCGCAGGGGCTGGCCGATTTCCTTGAGAAAATCGAGGATATCGAATGCACGGTCCAGGCCTTTGGCGCGGCGTTTGATGGTGTCTTCGGTCATGGCAATCATCTGTCCCAAGTTGGTTAAGGCCCCTGTAGGAGCGAGCTTGCTCGCGAAAAAACCAAGGACAACGCATTCATCCAGACTACGTGCGTCATCGTTGACGATCTTCGCGAGCAAGCTCGCTCCTACAGAGAAAGCGGCGGGCAATTTAGCCTTTTTTCTTGTAGGCCACGCAATCGATCTCGACCTTGCAATCGACCATCATGTTCGCCTGCACACAGGCCCGCGCCGGGGCGTGTTCCGGGGTGAAGTATTCGCCGAACACCTTGTTGAAGCTCCAGAAGTCCCGCGGGTCTTCCAGCCACACGCCGACGCGCACGACGTCTTTCAATTCGTAACCGGCTTCTTCAAGGATCGCCACCACGTTGCGCATGGTCTGGCGGGTCTGTTCGATGATGCCGCCGGTGATGATTTCGCCGTCCACCGCAGGCACTTGGCCTGAGACGTACAACCAACCATCGGCTTCCACCGCACGGGCGAACGGGCGGGGTTGACCACCGCCGGCTGTGCTACCGGCACCGTAACGAGTAATGCTCATAAAAAAGGCTCCTGATTAAAAACGAATGTTCTTGAGAAATTCCGCCAGGCGCGGCGATTGCGGGCGTTCGAAGATATCCTTCGAGGTGCCCTGCTCTTCAATGCGGCCCTGGTTCATGAAAACGATCTTGTCCGAGACTTCATAGGCAAAGCGCATTTCATGGGTGACCAGCAACATGGTCATGCCCTCCTCCGCCAGGCCCTTGATCACACTGAGCACTTCGCCCACCAACTCGGGGTCGAGGGCCGAGGTGACTTCGTCGAACAGCATCAGGCTGGGGTTCATGGCAATGGCACGGGCAATCGCCACACGCTGTTGCTGGCCACCGGACAGTTGGCCGGGGAAGTGGTTGCGACGCTCTAGAAGTCCTACGCGGTCCAGCCACTTTTCCGCCAGTGCGACGGCTTCGTCCTTGCCCATCTTCTTGACCTTGAGCAGGCCGAGGGTGACGTTCTGCAAGGCCGTCAGGTGCGGAAACAGGTTGAATTGCTGGAACGCCATGCCGGTCATCGCACGGTGCTGGGCAATCACGCGCTCAGGGTGGCGCACGCGCTTGCCGGCAATTTCGCTGTAGCCGATGGACTCGCCATCCAGGGTGATCTGGCCGCCCTGGAACTCTTCCAGCAGATTGACGCAACGCAACAGCGTGGTCTTGCCCGAGCCACTGGAGCCGATCAAGGTCACCACGTTGCCGCGCTGCATGGACAGGTCGACGCCCTTGAGCACTTCCACCTGGCCGTATTGCTTACGCAGGCCACGGATGTTCAGCAGCGGTTGGTTGGTGTGAGGTTGGTTCATGGCAAGGCCACCCGCTTTTCAATGTAGCGCCCGAATAACTCGATGGCGTAGTTGATGACAAAGAACATAAAGCCTGCGAACAGGTAGAACTCCAGGGTCATGAAGGTGCGCGCGATCACTTGCTGGGTACTGAGCAGCAACTCGGCCACGCCGATCACCGACAGCAAAGTCGAGGCCTTGACGATTTCCGTGGAGGAATTGACCCAGGTCGGTAGGATCTGGCGCAGCGCCTGGGGCAACAGCACATAGCCCAGGGACTGGTAGAACGTCAGGCCGATCGCCTTGCCCGCCTCCAGTTGCCCACGGGGAATGGCTTGCAGCGCGCCGCGCACGATCTCGGAGACGTGGGAACCGCAAAACAGCGTCAACCCGACCGCGCCGGCCTGGAACGCGGTGATCTGCCAACCGAGCGCCGGCAGCATGTAGAAACACGCCAGCACCAGCACAAACACCGGCGTACCACGGATCAAATCGACATACAGGCGAAACGGTGCACGCATCCAGAACTTGCCGTAGGTCAGGATCAACCCGGCGACAATGCCGATCAGGGTGCCGAAGATAATCGCCAGCGCCGACACATAAACACTGGCCTGAAAGCCCGCCCAGAGGGTGTCCCGGGCGATCCACAACTCATGCAGCCAGCTTGGGGACTCGTACATGAAAGCCCTCCTTAACGACGGATCGCCAGACGCTGTTCCAGGTAACGGAGCAGCATGGCAATGAGGTAACAGGCAGCCACGTAGAGCGCCGTCGTGACCAGCCAGGTTTCAATCACCCGGTAGCTTTCGACATTGATCTTGCGGGCGTAATAGGTCAGCTCCGGCACCGCGATGGCGGCGGCGAGCGACGTGTCCTTGAACAGCGAAATGAAGTTGTTCGACAGCGCGGGCAGCACGTTGCGCAGCATCACCGGCACGGTGATGTAGGCGCGGATACGCCACTCGCCCAGTCCGATGGCCAGCCCGGCTTCGCGCAAGCCCTTGGGAATATTCAACAGTCCGGCGCGGAATACTTCGGTCAGGTAGGCACCGGCGTACAACGACAAAGTGATGATGAACGACGGGATCTTGTCCAGACGGATCCCGAGGCTGGGCAACGCAAAGTAGATCAACAGGATCAACACGAGGATCGGTGTATTGCGCACCACCGTCACGTACACCGAGGCGAAGACACGCAATGCGCGGTGCTTGGAGAGCATGGCAAACGCCATCATCAGGCCGATCACACAGCCGATGGCGATCGACAGCAGCGCCAGCTCAAGGCCCAGGCCGAGCCCCGCCAGCAAGCTGGGGAAGTCGCGCCACACGGCGGCAAAGTTCAACTGATAGTTCATGGTCAGCAGTACCTGATTGGGGCGCCGTCAGCGACGCCCCAGGTTTTCGATTTACTTGAACTCAACCGGGAAGCCGATCGCGGGTTCCGGCAGATCCACACCGAACCACTGCTTGAACGAGGCCTTGTAGGTCGGGAACTCCACGCCGGTCATGGCTTCATGCAGCGCGGTGTTGACGAAGTTCAGCCAGTCCTGGTCGCCACGCTTGACGGCGCACGCGTAGGTCTGCGGGCTCCAGGCGTACGTCGGGCTGCGGTAGCGGCCGGGGTTCTGCACCATCAGGTACTTGACCGAGGACTGGTCGGTGGCGGCGGCATCGGCGCGACCGGAGTTCACGGCCTGGTACATCAGGTCGACGCTGTCGTACTGGTCGACCTTGGCCTTGGGCAACGCCTGGTGCACCAGTTCTTCGGCATACACGTTTTGCAGCACGGCCACGGTGACGCCGTCGCCGCCGGCCTGCAGGTCTTCAATTTCTTTGTACTTGCTGTTGTTCGGCAGCAACAGGCCCACGCCTTCGCGGTAGTACGGCAGGGTGAACGCGACCTGCTGGGCACGGCTGGCGGTGACGGTAATGAACTGGCAACTCATGTCGACCTTGTTGGTCAGCAGGTTAGGAATCCGCGCGTCAGACGACTGCACCACGAACTCGACTTTGCTCGGGTCATTGAACAAACCCTTGGCCACGATGCGGCCGATGTCGATATCAAACCCCTGCAACTTGCCATCCGCTCCCTGGAAGTGCCACGGCGCATTGGTACTGCCTGTACCCACGATCAAGTGCCCACGTTTGAGCACATCATCGAGCTTGCTGTCCGCCGCCTGCACGATGCTGGCGAGGGAAGCCGATGCGGCGAAGAGAAAAACACACGCTTTAAACACGGAAGGTCGGTGATGCATGACAAGCACTCCAGGAGTTGTGTATTCCGCTATACCGGAATTTAGTATGTAACAACGGAATAGACAGCAGAAAGTGTGCCACACGCGGTAACAGAAAAAAACGACATGGATAAATCTGTGTTAAATCAACTAGATAAAAGATGATATGGAGTAAGGCGTTAAGCCAGCACCTGAAATCACTTTGCTACCCAAGGCCCCACACAGCGGTGACAGGCCCCACTTGCGTGCGCCACAAAGGCGTTACCGCGCACCGTTGCAGTGCGCCTGGCGCGTGGAAAAATCCCCACTCTGGGCTAGCCTTGGCACATTCATTCCGACAAGGACTCCGCCCTGATGACGTTCCGCCTCACCCTGGTTTTGCTGTCCTTTCTGGTGGCCGGCAGTGCTTCGGCCAGTAACGACCGCCGCGCCTGCAAGGAAGAACTGCGCAAGCTCAACGCAGCCCTGAGCACCAACTACACCAGCCAGAATCACCACGGCTACCGCCAGGCAAAGGCTTCAAGGGACAACCTTGAATACAAGAAATGCGCAAGCCAGGCGCGCAAGGCGCGGGAACGCTTGGAGCGCGACACGGACCTGTGAAAGTTGACAGTAGACGCAAGGCGTTTGTCGATTTAGCGTGAGCCAAACGACTTTCGGATGAGCGCCAATGAACTACGTCAATGCCGTCATCGAGGACAAGGCAGCCTTTGAGCGGGCGCTGGACACACCTCTTGCCGTGTTTGTGGTGTTTGTGTCTCCTGGCTGTACCGCTTGCGAGGACGCGCTGCCACGCTTTGTGCGTTTGATCGAACCCTACCGGGCACAGATCAAGGTGCTGATTCTCGACTGCACAGACACCCCCCGGCATTCGGCCGTCACCCGAGTGCCGATGCTGTTGGTCTACCAAAATGGCACCTTGCTGGAGACGCTCGCCGGCCTTGGCGAACGTCCTACCCTGGATGTATTGGAGAAATACGCCTGAACCGCCCGCACTGGCGAGACACCGACCAGCGTCTACGCTGCTCAATGCCGTCTCAGCCGATCCAGGGTCAGCAATGTTCAAGACCATTGAAGCCGAAGTCCTCAAGAAACACCCCTCACCCGCCCTGCAACTTGAGTTCGCCCAGCATGATTTCGAGCGACTCAAGCCTTTCTGCCTGCTGATCTACATCGCGAGCATCTGCATCTGGCTGGTGTTCGACCTGATTGTCAGCTTTCCGGGCGGCCAGGGTTTTACCGGGCTTTCGATGCTCTTTCTCGCGCTGCTGACCATCAACACCATTACCCTGGGATTTACCCGCGACGCCCGGCACTTCCAGTGGATCAACCTGATATTCGTCGCGGTCATCGCCCTCGGCACCCGCCTGCTGATCGAAGGCTTGCCGATGGATCTACACCCCAGTTGGTTGATCCTGGCAGCCTCAAGCATCCTCTATAGCGCATCGGTGCTACCGCTCAAGCATTGGTCGTTCATCGCGACAATGCTGATCACCTGGGCATTGCTCAACCCGTTTCACCTGGCCCAGCTCTCGTTGCTGGACGTGCGTGGCGCCTTGGTGACCTTCTATTCGGTGTTCCTGACCTTCCTGACGCTCTACAGCTTCCTGAAACTGCGCCAGGCCAAGCTGCATAACTTCATCATGTCCAGATTACTGCTGGATCAGGCGTACCTCGATACCCTCACCGAAATCCCCAACCGTCGCGCCTTCATGACCAGCGCCGGGAAAAAGCTCAGCCAACAGCCCAAGACGCACGATCACTACCTGGCGATGATCGACATCGACAACTTCAAGAGGGTGAATGATGTGTATGGCCACGACATCGGCGATGAAGTCCTCAAGCGCGTAGCCCAGGACATCAAGGCGGTCATGGTCGACTTCGATTACGCCCGGCTGGGCGGCGAAGAATTCGGGATCTATCTGGCAGGCGTGCGCCGCGAGGATGCGGCGCACTTGGCGGACTTGCTCTGTGCCCGAGTGCGTGAGCAAGCGACCCAACACCCGGTGACCATCAGCATCGGCCTGGCCCGGGTGGAGGATGGTGAAACCCTGAACCAGGCACTGATCAAGGCGGACCAGGCGCTGTATGTGTCAAAGCACGCCGGCAAGGACCGCTTTACGTTTCACGCACCATAGACACCTGGGTCACGCGTCGCTCCTCGACGGCCGCCACACTCAGGCGCCAGCCTTCATGCACCAGGCTGTCGCCCACCACGGGCAGGCGATCCAGCAGACTCATCACCAGGCCGGCCAAAGTCTGGTAATCATCGGTCGCAACCGCGTTGAAGCCCGTGCGCTGACGCACTTGATTAAGGTTCAGTGCACCGTTGGCGCGGAAGCCAGGGCCCTCCTCGACAATATCCGGCCCCTCGATTTCGCTGGCGTCCGGCAACTCACCGGCGATGGACTCGAGAATGTCGGTCATGCTCAACACGCCCATGAAGTCACCGAATTCGTTGATCACGAACGCAATGTGGGTGGACTCCTGACGCATCTGTTCCAGCGCGTTGAGCACCGAGAAACTGTCCAGCAGGTTGATCGCCCGGCGGGCCAGGTGCTCCAGGTTCGGCTCATTACCGGCCAGGTATTCCTTGAGCAGCTCTTTCTTGTGCACGAAACCCAGCGGCTCATCGACCGCGCCGTTGCGGATCAGCGGCAGTCGCGAGTAGGACGAATGCATCAGTTTCAGGCGAATGCTGTCGGGATCGTCCGCCAGATCAATGCAGTCGACCTTGGCCCGCGGTGTCATCAGTGTGCGGATCGGCCGTTCGGCCAGTTGCAGCACGCCGCTGATCATCACGCGCTCGCGCCGATCAAACAGCGGGCCTTGCGCAGCATCCGGCTCACCCAATAGGTCGGCAACCTCATCGCTCACCTCTTCTACCGCCAGGCTACGACCGCCGAGCAGGCGCATCACGGCATGGGCCGTACGCTCACGTACTGGCAACACACCTTGCGCCGACTTCTTGCGGCGGGCCCGTGCGATCTGGTTGAACAACTCGATCAGGATCGAGAAACCAATCGCTGCGTACAGGTAACCCTTCGGAATATGGAAGCCCAGGCCTTCGGCGGTCAGGGCAAAACCGATCATCATCAGGAAGCCCAGGCACAGCATGATCACCGTCGGGTGCGCATTGACGAAGCGGGTCAGCGGCTTGCTCGCGACGATCATCACGCCGATGGATACGATCACCGCGATCATCATCACCGCCAGCTCGTCCACCATGCCCACGGCGGTAATCACCGCATCCAGGGAGAACACCGCATCCAGCACCACGATCTGCGCCACGATCGGCCAGAACATTGCGTAGGCGGCATTGCCCGTGCGCTGGGCCACGTGGCCTTCGAGGCGCTCGTGTAATTCCATGGTGGCCTTGAACAACAGGAACACACCACCAAACAGCATGATCAGGTCGCGGCCCGAGAAGCTCTTGTCGAACACCTCGAACAACGGCTGCGTCAGGGTTACCAGCCAGGAAATACTCGCCAACAGGCCCAGGCGCATCAGCAATGCCAGGGACAATCCGATCAACCGCGCACGGTCACGCTGCTCCGGCGGCAGCTTGTCCGCCAGGATCGCGATAAACACCAGGTTGTCGATGCCCAGTACCAGTTCCAGCACAATCAAGGTCAACAGGCCGAGCCAGGCCGTTGGATCCGCTAACCATTCCATTTATTGAGTCTCTTCAGTCATCGATTTTCAGAACGCCGGGTACGGCAAGGCGCGGTCAGTGGACCGGTACAAGGTTAGCAGTCGGAATACGGGATGCTTCAGAGGGAACAGCGGCAGCGCAAGTCTTGGGGAAAGACGACTGGGGGGCTCCGAGAGGGTGTTCATGCAAGTCCTGAAATAACAAAAGGACTTGAATCCTACATCTGAAACACAAATTTCCTACAACGCAAAACTATTACAAGATCTGTAATCTCACCCGTAGGAGCCGGCTTGCCGGCTCCTGCAGGGGCATCGTGGTGTCAGGACTTACGGGTGGCGTCATCCAACGCCAGAATGGTGTGCGCATTGGTCACCGTGGTGGCCAGCGTATTGATCACCCCCGACCGCAACGCCCCCAGCGTCGCCGCCGCCTTGGTATTTTCGCTGGCAATCGCCACCACATCCGGTATGCGAAACAACTCCTGCACCGTCAACCCGATCACCCGCCCCTGGATCGCGTTGACCGCCGGCTGGCCGTGAATGTCGATGAAGTCATAGCCCATCATGTCACCCACCGTGCCGGACAACCGGGCCTGGGCGATTTCCTGCGGTGAGAACCAGCCCATGCGCACCATATTGCTGTTTTCACTCATGTCGCCAATGCCGATCAACGCAATATCCGCGCGCCGCGCCCGATCCAGCGTGGAGCGCACGGTGTCGTTATTGATCAGCACCCCGCGCAACTCCGGGTTCGCCACCAGGGCCGGGGCATACAAGCTTTCACTCTCCCCCCCGAAGCGCAGCGCCAGGCGCCGGCAGATATGGTCGGGGTTCATGTATTCGCCGGCTTTGAGTGATCCGCCGATCGCACAGACAAACGTACAATTGCGCGTGACCGGCAAAAACACGTTGTCAGCAACGGCCCCAACGTTACGCCCCATGCCTACCGCGACAATCATGCCATCGCTCAGCGTCTTGTTCAGGTAGTTGGCCACCAGACTGGCAACGGCCGAGCGCTGGGTGTCGGGCTCGCTGTGGTCCACGGCAATCAAGGCGCGGTCCAGCTTGAAGCGCTGCACCAATGCCTGCTCCAGCTCGTTGTTCATGGCCGGGTGCTGCAGCACGCGCACCTCGACGATGCCCTCATCGCGCGCACGCTTGAGCAAGCGGCTGACTTTCGCCCGCGACAGGTCGAAGCGCTTGGCAATGGCTTCCTGAGTGACGTTCTCAAGGTAATAGAGCATTGCCACTTCGGTCATCTGATCGATATCGCTGGCAATGCGCTGGGTACTGTCACTCATGGGGACGGGCTTCCGTTTCGGCGTCAAAGGGGCATTCTCCCGACTCTTGCCCCGTTTAGTCCACTACTGATGCCCGTCGCGCTCGATCGCGTTGATGCGCTCGACCTTGGCGCCGGAACGCGCCGACTCGAACTCCGACTCCAGGAACGATTTGACGATGCTTTTGGCCAGCTCCGCACCGATCACCCGCGCGCCTATGGACAGGATTTGCGCATCGTTACTCTTGCGCGCCCGCTCCGCCGAATAGGTGTCATGGGCCTGGGCCGCACGGATGCCCAGCACCTTGTTGGCGGAAATGGCCATGCCAATCCCGGTGCCACACACCAACACACCCAGGCGCTGCTGCCCGGCATTGATCGCGTTGGCCACGGCCAGGGCGATGTCGGGGTAAAGCACCGGCGCGGTGGAATGGGTACCGAAGTCGGTCACCGGGTAACCCAGCGCCTCGATATGGCGCTTCAACAGCTCTTTGAGCTCAAAACCCGCTTCATCGCATCCGATAGCCACCGGGAAAGGTGTGTTCATGGCGTCTGGCTCCGCTGCCGTGATCGTGCTTATGACTGATCATATGATCACTCAATGAAATTTCGCTCAGTCATTTCGCCGTTAACCACCCCTCACTGTCAAGCATGATTTAACTGACCTGCCAGTCAAAGGCGCCTAAAAAGGCCTTCTTGACGAGCAAGACGAGATTCAGCGCTTTTACATGAAAGAGATTGACTGATCAGAATTTCATTTGATACACATATGATCACAGCGAAACATGACTGTGCGACCTAATAAGAATTCACAGCACGAGGACACGCCGATGGCCACGCCATTACTGCTCCAGGCTGAACACGTCGCCAAGGCTTACGCCGGGGTCCCTGCCCTGCGTGACGGGCGCCTCTCTCTGCGGGCCGGCAGCGTCCACGCCCTGTGCGGCGGCAATGGCGCAGGCAAATCGACATTTCTGAGCATCCTGATGGGCATCACCCAGCGTGACGCCGGCAGCATTCTGCTCAACGGCGCACCGGTGCAGTTCAACCGCCCGAGTGAAGCGCTGGCAGCGGGGATCGCGATGATCACCCAGGAGCTGGAACCTATCCCCTACATGACCGTCGCCGAGAACATCTGGCTGGGGCGAGAACCACGCCGCGCAGGTTGCATCGTCGACAACAAGGCCCTGAACCGGCGCACCCGCGAATTGCTGGAAAGCCTGGAGTTCGACGTCGAGGCCACCAGCCCCATGCACCGCTTGAGCGTCGCGCAGATTCAACTGGTGGAAATCGCCAAGGCCTTCAGCCATGACTGCCAGGTGATGATCATGGACGAACCCACCTCGGCCATTGGCGAACACGAGGCGCAAACCCTGTTCAAGGCCATCCGCCGCCTGACGGCACGGGGCGCCGGCATTGTGTATGTGTCGCACCGCCTCAGCGAACTGGCGCAGATCGCCGACGACTACAGCATCTTCCGCGACGGCGCCTTCGTCGAAAGCGGACGCATGGCGGACATTGATCGCGACCATCTGGTACGCGGCATCGTCGGCCAGGAATTGACTCGCATCGACCACAAGGTCGGTCGCGAATGCGCGGCCAACACCTGCCTGCAAGTCGACAACCTAAGCCGCACCGGAGAGTTCCACGACATCAGCCTGCAATTGCGCCAAGGCGAAATCCTCGGCATTTATGGCTTGATGGGTTCGGGGCGCAGCGAGTTCCTCAACTGCATCTATGGCCTGACGGTCGCGGACTCCGGCAGTGTCACCCTGCAAGGCAAACCCATGCCGATCGGGCTGCCCAAGGCGACCATCAATGCCGGCATGTCGCTGGTCACAGAAGACCGCAAGGACAGTGGCCTGGTGCTCACCGGCAGTATTCTTTCGAACATTGCCCTGTCGGCCTACAAGCGCCTTTCGAGTTGGTCGCTGATCAATTCGCGCAAGGAAATCCAATTGGCCCAGGACATGGTCAAGCGCCTGCAGATCAAGACCACGTCCCTGGAATTGCCGGTGGCGTCCATGAGCGGCGGCAACCAGCAGAAAGTGGTGCTCGCCAAATGCCTGTCCACCGAGCCGGTCTGCCTGCTGTGTGACGAACCGACCCGTGGCATCGATGAAGGCGCCAAGCAGGAGATCTACCACCTGCTCGACCAGTTCGTGCGCGGCGGTGGCGCTGCCATCGTGGTCTCGTCGGAAGCGCCGGAACTGCTGCACCTGAGCGATCGCATCGCCGTATTCAAGGGCGGCCGGCTGGTGACCATCAGCACCGACACCGCCCTTTCCCAGGAAGCCTTGTTGAGTCTTGCCTCATGAATGCCAAAACCCTCGCAGCACCTGTCACTGCCGCGCCGCGCAATCGCCTGCGTCTGTCCCTCGACCGTTTCGGCCTGCCGCTGGTGTTTATCCTGCTGTGCGTGGTGATGGCGTTCTCCAGTGAATACTTCATGACCTGGCGCAACTGGATGGACATCCTGCGCCAGACCTCAATCAACGGCATCCTCGCGGTGGGCATGACCTATGTGATCCTGACCAAGGGCATCGACTTGTCCGTGGGCTCGATCCTGGCCTTTGCCGGCTTGTGCAGTGCCATGGTAGCGACCCAGGGGTACGGCTTGCTGGCGGCGGTCAGTGCCGGGATGTTTGCCGGCGCGATGCTCGGCGTGGTGAACGGCTTCATGGTCGCGAACCTGTCGATCCCGCCATTCGTGGCCACCTTGGGCATGCTCAGCATCGCGCGCGGCATGACCTTTATCCTTAACGATGGCAGCCCGATCACCGACCTGCCCGACGCCTACCTGGCGCTGGGTATCGGCAAGATCGGCCCGATCGGCGTGCCCATCGTCATCTTCGCGGTGGTCGCACTGATCTTCTGGATGGTGCTGCGCTACACGACCTACGGCCGCTACGTGTACGCAGTGGGCGGCAATGAAAAGAGCGCACGCACCTCAGGCATCGGCGTGCGCAAGGTGATGTTTTCGGTGTACGTGGTCTCGGGCCTGCTCGCCGGACTGGCCGGCGTGGTGCTCTCGGCCCGCACCACCTCTGCCCTGCCCCAGGCCGGAGTGTCCTATGAACTGGACGCGATTGCCGCCGTGGTGATCGGCGGCACCAGCTTGTCGGGCGGCACCGGCAGCATTGTCGGCACGCTGTTCGGCGCACTGTTGATCGGGGTGATCAACAACGGGCTGAACCTGCTCGGCGTGTCCTCTTATTACCAGCAGGTCGCCAAGGGCCTGATCATTGTGTTCGCAGTACTGATCGACGTGTGGCGCAAGAAAAAACGCTAGAGAACGACCCACAACAATAACCGGAGTTCTACTCATGAAACTTGGTACCACCTTGGCCGCCACAGCGGCCCTCTCCCTGCTCGCCTGCAGTATCGCCATGGCCGCCGATGGCAAGACCTACAAGGTCGGCGCAGCCGTCTACGGCCTCAAGGGCCAGTTCATGCAGAACTGGGTCCGCGAGCTCAAGGAACACCCGGCGGTCAAGGACGGCACCGTGCAGTTGACCGTGTTCGACGGCAACTACGACGCCCTCACCCAGAACAACCAGATCGAAAACATGGTGACCCAACGCTACGACGCCATCCTGTTCGTACCGATCGACACCAAGGCCGGCGTGGGCACCGTCAAGGCAGCCATGAGCAACGACGTGGTGGTCATCGCCTCCAATACGAAAGTAGCCGATGCCTCTGTGCCGTATGTGGGTAACGATGATGTCGAAGGCGGTCGCCTGCAGGCCCAGGCCATGGTCGACAAGCTCAATGGCAAAGGCAACGTGGTGATTATCCAGGGACCGATTGGCCAGTCGGCACAGATCGACCGTGAGAAAGGCGAGCTGGAAGTGCTGGGCAAACACCCGGACATCAAGATCATCGAGAAAAAAACCGCCAACTGGGACCGCGCCCAGGCCCTGGCGCTCACCGAAGACTGGTTGAACGCCCACCCCAAAGGCATCAACGGCGTGATCGCGCAGAACGACGACATGGCCCTCGGCGCCGTGCAGGCCCTGAAGTCCCACGGGCTGACCTCCAAGGACGTGCCGGTCACCTCGATCGATGGTATGCCGGACGCGATCCAGGCAGCGAAGAAAGACGAAGTCACCACCTTCCTCCAGGACGCCCAGGCCCAGTCCCAGGGTGCGCTGGACGTGGCGCTGCGCGCACTGGCCGGCAAGGACTACAAGCCGCAATCGGTGATCTGGGAGCGCTATGCCAAGGACGTGAAATGGGGTGACGGCACGGCGAAGAACTACATCCTGCCGTGGGTGCCGGTTACCAATGCCAACGCCGATGCGCTGTACAAACAAGTCAGCGGCTCCAAGTAGTACACGATCAAAATGTGGGAGCTGGCTTGCCTGCGATGGCATCACCGGGTTGCGACTGACACACCGAGGTGCATCGCAGGCAAGCCAGCTCCCACATTGGATCTTCAACACCTTTGAAAATGGAGTCATTCATGTCTGGATTCTGGAACCAAGCCTTCGACGTCACCGGCCGCTGCGCGGTGATTACCGGTGGCGCTGCCGGGATCGGCCTGGCCTGTGCCAGCCTGCTGGTAGAACGCGGCGCCCGCGTGGCGCTGCTGGACCGTGACCCGGCAGTGGTCGAGGTAGCCGCCAGCCTGGGCGCCGAGCATCTGGGCATTGCCGTCGACCTCGGCCAGATCGGCCAGATACAACACACCATCGACACGGTTTTCGAACACTTCCAACGCCTGGATTACCTGATCAACAGCGCCGGCGTGGTCCTGCTGGACAAGGCCATCGACGTGAGCGAAAGCGCCTGGGACACCACCTTGGACATCAACCTCAAGGCTAGCTTCTTCGTAGCCCAGGCCTGCGCCCGGCACATGCTCGCCCAAGGCAGCGGACGCATCGTCAACCTCGCCTCCCAGGCGGCCGTGATCGGCCTCGACCGGCACGTCGCCTATTGCGCAAGTAAGGCGGCGATCGTCGGCATGACCAAGGTACTGGCCATGGAATGGGCCCCCCACATCAACGTCAACGCCATCTCTCCCACCATCGTCGAGACAGCCCTGGGCAAGAAAGCCTGGGCGGGCGAAGTGGGTGAAAAGGCCAAGTTGCAGATCCCGGCGGGCCGCTTTGCCCAGCCGGAAGAAATCGCCGGGCTGGCGTTATACCTGCTCAGTGATGCGGCGCAGATGATCACCGGCGCCAACATGGTGATCGACGGCGGCTACAGCATTCAGTAATTCATCTTCTTGTCGTGAGGTTTTGTCATGTCCACCGTCACCGAACGCACACCCGAACAACTGTCCCCAGTCATCCCGAAAACCATGCAGGCCGTGGTGTGCCATGGCCCGGAAGATTACCGCCTGGAAACCGTCGACGTGCCTACGCCCGGCCCCGATGAAATCCTCACCAAAGTCGAGTTGTGTGGCATCTGCATGGGCGACATCAAGACCTATCGCGGCGCCCCGTCGTTCTGGGGTGACGCCGAACAACCCCGCTACGTGAAGCCGCCGATGATCCCCGGCCATGAATTCGTCTGCCGCGTGGTTGCCCTGGGCCCAGGTGCAGAAAAACGCGGGGTGACGGTCGGTGATCGGGTGATTTCCGAACAGATCGTGCCGTGCTGGGGCTGCCGCTTCTGCAACCACGGCCAATACTGGATGTGCCAGAAGCACGACCTGTATGGCTTCCAGAACAATGTGCAGGGCGCCATGGCCCAGTACATGATCTTCACCAAGGAAGGCATCATCCATAAAGTGCCGGAGTCCATCGCCCCCGACGAAGCAATTCTGATCGAGCCGCTGGCCTGCTCGCTGCACGCGGCGGAGCGCGCCAATGTCGACCACGACGACATCGTGGTGGTCGCCGGCGCCGGCACCCTGGGCTTGGGCATCATCGGCGCCGTGCGCCTGCGCAACCCAAAAAAACTCATCGTGCTGGACATGAAACCCGAACGCGCCGCCCTGGCCCTGCGCATGGGCGCCGACGAAGTCTGGAACCCGGCCGAGGTGGACGTACTGGCGAAAATCCGCGAGATCACCGATGGCTATGGCTGCGACATTTACATCGAGGCCACCGGGCACCACAAGGCCGTGAACCAGGGCCTGGCGATGCTGCGAAAACTGGGGCGTTTCGTCGAATTCAGTGTATTCAACGACGAGGCCACCGTAGATTGGTCGATCATTGGTGACCGCAAGGAGCTCGACATTCTCGGCTCACACCTGGGGCCGTATATGTACCCACGCGCCATCGACTTTATCGGCAACCGCAAGATCGACATGCGCGACGTGGTGACCCACAAGTTTGCGCTGGCGGACTTCAAGGAAGCCTTTGCCGTCATGGAGCGTGGAGACAAGTCACTCAAAGTGGTATTGGAACCTTGAACCGCCCATTCCTTATAAAAAGAACACAGGAACCCGCGTTATGAATCGAGTCATCAACGATCCGGACCAGGTGGTCGAGGACATGCTGCGCGGCATTCTGGTCGCGCACCCCGAGCTGCGCCAGTTCGAGACCAACCCACGCGTCATCGTCAAGGCCAGGCCTTCTGCGCCCGGCCGTGTCGGCGTTGTCACCGGCGGCGGGTCGGGCCATGAGCCGGCCTTCCTTGGCTACGTCGGCCCAGGCCTGGTGGATGCCGTGGCGGTGGGCGAGATCTTTTCCTCACCCACCGCCAAGAGCTTTTTCGACGCCTTCCGCGCCGCCGACCATGGCGCAGGCGTGGCCTGCCTTTACGGTAACTACGCTGGCGACAACATGAACGTGAAGCTGGCGATGAAAATGGCCGCCAGCAAAGACATGCGCATCCGTACGGTGGTCGCCAACGACGACGTAGCGTCCGCCCCCAAGGCCGAGATTGCCAAGCGCCGTGGCGTGGCCGGGGAGATCTTCATGTGGAAGATCGGTGGCGCTGCTGCCGCTCAGCATTACGACCTGGACGGCGTGATCCGGGTCGCACAAAAAACCGTGGATAACTGCCGCTCGATTGGTATCGGCCTCACGCCGTGCACCATTGCAGCAGTGGGCAAGCCGAACTTCCAGATCCCTGACGGCCAGATGGAACTGGGCATCGGTCATCATGGCGAACCGGGCATCGAGGTAATCCCCATCGAACCGGCTGCCGCCATGGCCGAACGCATGCTCGCGCCGATCCTCGCCGACCGCGACTTCAGCCAGGACGACAGTGTGGTAGTGCTGGTCTCGGGCCTGGGCGCCACGCCGGTCATGGAGTTGTATGTTTTCTATGCCGAGGTCGAAAAACAGCTCACGGCCAAAGGCTTGAGGATTCACCGCTGCTACGTCGGCAACTACTTCACCTCCCTGGAAATGATGGGCGTGACCCTGACCCTGCTCGGCCTCGACGCAGAGCTTGCCACCCTGATCGATCAACCCTGCCGCTCCATCGGCATGACCCAGGCGGAGTGAACCATGAGCCAGCATTTTTCCACCCGTGACGGCGGCGCCATCGTCAGCGACCTGGTCAGCGTGATCGTCGCCAACCGCGAATACCTCAGTGAAATCGACGGCGCCATCGGCGATGGCGACCACGGCATCAACATGGCCAAGGGTTTTGCCCATTGCGGGCGCACCATTGAAGGACGCCAACTGACCCTGGCCGAGGCGCTCGACGAGTTGACCCTCAGCTTGATGGAAGGCATCGGCGGCTCCATGGGCCCCTTGTATGGCAGCCTGTTTATCGGCATGGCCGATGAAGTGCGCAGCAGTGATGACATCGACGCCGCAACCTTTGCTCATTTGCTGCGCGGCGGCTTGACCTCGCTGCAGGACATTACGGACGCGGGTGTGGGCGATAAATGCCTGATGGACACCCTGATCCCGGCGGTTGAGGCCTTTGAGCGGGCGCACGCCTCAGGGGCTTCCTTCAGCGACGCACTGACTGCGATGAAAGCCGCTGCCTCCCAGGGCCGCGACTCGACCAAGGACCTGGTGGCCAAGATCGGCCGCGCCAGTCGCCTGGGCGAACGCTCCCTCGGCGTGCTGGATGCCGGCGCGGTGTCGTGCTGCCTGATCCTCACGCGTCTGGCCGATTCGGTGCAGCCGCGACTGTCTGCTTGACCTGCTGGATATACCGCACAACCGCCGGCGCTTTTTCGAAGCGCCGGTGAATCAGCGACAGCCACGACGATGCGTCACCGCCCTGAATGCTGCGGTACACCACGCCTGGCAGACTCACATGCCCGACCATGGACGCCGGCACCACCGCCACGCCCTGCCCGAGCGACACCAACGCCACCACCGCCACCAACCCACCGGGTTGCGGCCCCAGGCGCGGTGCGTAGCCACCTTGCGCGGCCACCTGCAAGGTGCCGCTGATTTGCTCCGGCAAGATGAATGTCTCGTTCTCCAAATGCTCGCAACCGATGGCCTTGAGCCCCAGCAGCCAGGAGTCCTGGGGCAACGCCAAGACAAACCCTTCGCTGTCCAGGCGCACCGCCTCGACCCCCTCCGGCAGCGTCATGGGCGAGCGTATGTAACCAATATCGACACGCCCGTCCGCTACCGCGCCAGGCAACGTCGCCATCGCACATTCGCGCACATTCACGCTCACATCCGGAAACGCCTGGCCGAACGCCTGCATTTGCCGCTGCAACAGGCCCGAATACACCGCCGACGCCACATAGCCCAATTCGATATGGCCGATCTCGCCACGCCCGGCGCGCTGGGCATTGCGCTGGGCGAACTCGAACTGGCGCACGGTAGCCTCGGCTTCGATCAATAAGGCAGCACCGGCTTCGGTCAGGCTGACTTCGCGTTGCTGGCGGATAAACAGACGCGTTCCCAGCGCCGCTTCCATATCCTGGATCTGACGGCTTAGCGTCGGGGGCGCAATGCCCAATTGCTCCGCGGCCCGCGTGAAGTTGCGCTGGCGGGCAACGGCCAGGAAGTAGCGAAAATGACGAATATCCATAACAGCATTAGCTCAAAGGTAATGAAGTGCTTCATGGTGGCTAACAAAGATACTGCTGGCCGGGCATAAGCTCACAGCACCTGAACACTAGAGAGCCCTTGCGATGTCCGTCAACCGCCTTCTCCGTATTGCCTGCAAGGTAATTCAACCATGAACCGGGTCAGTCCACGCCTCACACTGCTGACCGCATCCGGCGTTTGCTCGCTGATCGTGCTCGACACCAACATCGTCGCCGTGACGCTGCCCAGCATCGCCCGCGACCTAGGGGCGAACTTTGCCGACATCGAATGGGTCGTCAGTGCCTATATGCTGGCGTTTGCCGCACTGTTATTGCCCGCCGGCAGCATCGCCGATCGCTTTGGCCGCAAGAAGACCCTGATCTGGGGGCTGAGCATTTTTATCCTGGCCTCCCTGGGCTGCGGCGCGGCGCCCAACGCTGTGCTCCTGGACATCGCACGCGCGATCAAAGGCGTCGGCGCCGCCCTGCTATTGACCTCGGCGCTCGCCTCCATCGGCCACACCTTCCATGACGACGTGGAACGGGCAAAAGCCTGGGCCTTCTGGGGCGCGTGCATGGGCGTGGCCATGACCGCCGCACCGACCCTGGGCGGCTTGATCACCGAGTACCTGGGCTGGCGCTGGATTTTCTATCTCAACCTACCGGTGGGCCTGGGGCTGATGGCACTGGTGCTGCGCGCCATTGAGGAATCCCGCGATACCCAGTCGGCGCGACTCGATCCTTGGGGCAGCCTGGCCTTCAGCGCCGCACTGCTGTGCCTGATCTGGGGGTTGATCGAAGCCAATCGCATCGGCTGGGACAACCCATTGACCTACGCCCGGCTCATAGGCGGCGCGGCATTGCTGGGCGTATTTGTCGTCGTCGAACGTGTACAACAGCGACCCATGGTCGACCTGCAACTGTTCCGTCACCCGCGCTTTATCGGAGCCTTGCTGGGCATGTTCGCCTACGCCGGTTGTGCCCAGGTGATGATGACCTTGTTGCCGTTCTACCTGCAGAACGGCCTGGGGTTCTCCGCGATCGCCTCGGGCCTGGGCATGCTGCCGTTTGCGCTGACCATGCTGATCTGCCCACGCATTGGCGCCCGCCTGGCAGGGCGTTTTGCGCCAGCAACGATGATGGCGGCCGGCTTGACCCTGGTGGGCTGCGGCAACCTCTTGAGCGCCTGGGCGGTAAACGTGGGGGGTTACCTGCCCTTTGCCTTGGCGATTGCGGTAACAGGTGCCGGGGCAGGTCTGCTCAATGGCGATACGCAAAAAAACATCATGGCCTGCGTGCCGCGAGACCGTGCCGGCATGGCGTCCGGTATGAGCACCACCATGCGCTTCAGCGCGATCATGTTGGCGATCGGCGTGTATGGGGCGTTATTGAGCAGTCATAGCGAACAGTTGTTGAGCGCAAGCATCGACCCACAATGGCAGGCTCAGGTTAACGGCATTGCTTCACGCGTCGTCGCGGGTGACATGCCGGCGGCGATGGGGTTGTTGCCGGAGTCGGCACGGCTGTTGGTGCAGCCAATGGCACGGCAGGCATTTGTGGGTGGGTTCAGTGGCGCGCTGTGGGTGGCGGGGTTGTTGGGCTTGCTGGGGGCGTTGGTGGTGGGGATATTAATGAGAAGCCCCCTACCAGCAGTGCAACAGGCCTCGATGAAACCTGCGCACCGCTGAGCATTTTTACCAGAATCGCTGCTGGGTCAACCGGCTCCACCAGGTCAGTAGCACGCGGTCCACCGAACCACTGGCCGCCAGGCCTACGCGCTCCTGCAAGCTCTTGCGCTCGGCATAGTGCAGGTGGAACACCTCAGCGGTCTTGGCCTTGGTGGCCAGGTATTCGTCGCTGGTTTGCAGCTCATCGACCAGTTGCTTGTCGAGGGCTGCAACACCCAGCCACACTTCTCCGGTCGCGACGTCATCAATCGCCAACTGCGGGCGGTAGCGCACGACGAAGTTCTTGAACAGTTGGTGGGTGATGTCCAGGTCTTCCTGGAATTTCTCGCGGCCCTTCTCGGTGTTTTCGCCAAACACCGTGAGGGTGCGTTTGTACTCACCGGCAGTCAGCACTTCGAAGTCGATGTCATGCTTTTTCAGCAGGCGGTTGACGTTAGGCAACTGTGCCACCACGCCAATGGAGCCGAGGATGGCAAACGGTGCGCTGATGATCTTCTCGCCGATGCACGCCATCATGTAGCCGCCGCTGGCCGCCACCTTGTCGATGCACACGGTCAACGGCACGCCGGCCTGGCGGATACGCGCCAGTTGCGACGAAGCCAGGCCGTAGCTGTGGACCATGCCACCGCCGCTTTCCAGGCGCAGCACTACTTCATCCTTCGGCGTGGCCAGGCTCAACAACGCGGTGATTTCATGGCGCAGGCTCTCGGTGGCCGACGCCTTGATGTCGCCATCAAAATCCAGCACAAACACCCGTGGCTTGGGCTCGGCCTTCTGCTTGCCCTTCTTCTTTTCGGCCTTGCCTTCGGACTTGCGCAGGGCCTTGAGCTGGTCCTTGTCGAGCAGCGTCGACTCCAGGCGCTCACGCAGGCCCTTGTAGAAATCATTGAGTTTGCTGACCTGCAATTGGCCGGCGGATTTACGACGCCCCTTGCTGCGCAGCGACGCGAAACTGACCAGTACCACCAGAATAGCGACCACCAGAGTGACGGTCTTCGCCAGAAAGCTCGCGTATTCGGCCAAAAAATCCATGGTTCTCCTTACAAATGCAGTGCGCCAGGCGCGGATTGCCCAAGCATACCGACGGGGCTTGCCGGGAGCCAGTGCTCAAACCGCCACCAGGCGCCCTCCAACGCGCTTTTAAAACAAGCGTATGTTTTTTCATTGACAGCTCGCAGGCATCCTCATAACCTCGCCAGACTTTCAACGTACCGGGAAAACGGACGTGGGCAGCATCTATCTGATTCGACATGGCCAGGCCTCCTTCGGTGCAGACGACTATGACGTCCTGTCGCCCGTCGGCGTGGAACAGGCACAGGTGCTCGGCCGCCACTTGGCCGACATGGGCCTGGTGTTCGACCGCGGTGTGGCCGGCGACCTGCGCCGCCAGCAGCACACCGCCACCGCCGCGTTCGATCAGTACAGTGCCCTGGGCCTGCCGGTGCCGGCGCTGGAAATCGACAGTGCCTTCAACGAATTCGATGCCGACGCGATCATCCGCGCGCTGCTCCCCGACTTGCTCACCACCGAACCCGAAGCCCTGGAGATCCTGCGCAATGCCGCGCAGAACCGCAGCGAATTCCAGCGCATCTTCGCCCTGATCATCGAGCGCTGGCTGGCCGGCACCTATGATCCACCGGGGCTGGAGAGTTGGCTGGGCTTTGTGGAACGTGTCCAGGGCGGCTTGCAACGCATTCTTGAAGCGGCGGACAACACGCAGAAAATTGCGGTGTTCACCTCCGGCGGGACCATCACCGCCTTGCTCCACCTGATTACCCGGATGCCTGCCGCGCAGGCCTTCGAACTGAACTGGCAAATTGTTAACACCTCGCTCAACCAGCTGAAATTCCGCGGTCGCGAGGTGGCACTGGCTTCCTTCAACAGTCATACCCACTTGCAACTGTTGAAGGCGCCGCAGCTCATCACGTTCCGATGAGCTGCGGCCAACCGTGACCCCAAGGTCACTGGACTCTACCCTAAAGGATCGAAACCATGACTGACGTAGCCAAAGCTGTAGAAGCAATGAAAGCCAAATTCAACCCAGCCGCTGCCGACGGCCTGGACCTGGTGTTCGGTTTCCGTATCGACGACACCCAGAACTTCTCGCTGGTGGTGAAAAACAACACCTGCGAACTGCTGGAAGGCGAAAACCCAGACGCCCAGGTCACCCTGGTGATGGACGGCGACACCATGAAAGGCATCGTCGACGGTTCCACCGACGGCATGCAGGCCTTCATGGGCGGCAAGCTTCGCACCGAAGGCGACATGATGCTGGCGATGAAGCTGAGCGAGCTGTTCCCGGCTTGATTCACGGGCAACCCTGAATCCCGATCCCGCCCTTCCTGGCGGGATTTTTTTTGCCCGCTATCTTGAGTCCGCTACCGGCGCCTTGAGTTTTTCCTTAGGTTTGCCCTGCCCGCGCAGGTACAACGCCTCGACCAGTTTTTGCCGCTCGACCTGGGGCAAGGTGCTGGCAAACTGCGCCAACGTGGTGTCCACCAAGGCACGAAGCGCCATATCCGCCTCACGAGCCTTGGCCAATTCGGTGACCAGCACATCCCGGTCCAGCGTCGGCGCCTCCAACTGCTTGATCACCCCCAACCGCGCCTCCCGCCCGGCCATCACCAACGGCTGGCTATCGGCACGGTTATGGCGCAACAACTGGCGCAGTTCCCGTCGCCGCTCCGGCGGCAACTTGACCATCGCCTGCCGCAACCCATGCTGGTTGACCACCGCCTCAACAGGCTTGGCACTGGCCATCCAGTGGTAAACCGCCCCGCCCACCCCGCCCATCAAAAACACATTGAGCAACACCGAGACCAGCAACCACGGTTTAAGGGATTGGGTACTCATTGCTCGGATTCCTCGGCATTGACGGTAAAGATGACTTGCGCATCGCCCTGGTCAAACACACTGGGTAATACCTCCGCGGACATTATCGGCAGCGGCACGCTCATGGACGCCACCAGCATGCCGGTGACAACCCCCGCAATGCCCACGCCCACCAGTCCCGCCGGTGACAGCCAAGCGGCATAGCGCGACCAGAACGACATCCGGCGCGGTGCTGACTGGCGGATCTGCCGGGCCAGCGCTGGGTCGGTGAATGCCAGTTGATGGCTGTCCAGTTGGGCGTCGAGCCAACTGGCCTGATCCAACACTTCACGGGCACTGACATTACCGCCGGCGAGCAGCGCCTGAGCCGCCCCGCGCTCAGCCAGGGGCCAACGCTGTAGGTTGGCGCCATAGGCGTCGGCCAGATAAGCAAATCGTTCGAGTGTCATGATATTCCCCTTCCTGGGCGGGCAAGCCCGGGTGTATCGGCAAGTTGGCTGCGCAACTGGCGGCGGGCCCGCGACAGCAGGCTCTCCAGTGCCTCGACGCTGATATTCATCAGGGCCGCGGCGTCGATGTTCGACAGCTCCTGGTAGTACTGCAACACAATCGCCTCGCGCTGACGCGCGGGCAAAGCGGCCAACGCGGCGGCCATGCGCGCGTTGCGGTCGGCGCTTTCCAATTGTTCATCCAGAGGCGGTGCGCTGTCCGCCAGCTCCAGCGCCTCGTCTTCGTTCAAAGGACGTTCCTTGCGCCGACGCAAGCGGTCATGGCACAGGTTGAGCGCCACCCGATGCAGCCAGGTGTCGAAACGCGCCTCGCCACTGCGCCAACGGGCCGCCTGGCGCCAGATGCGCAGGAAGCTTTCCTGGGCCACGTCCTTGGCTTCGTCGGCATCCCCCAGGATCCGGCTGGCGAGCGCCAGCAAACGCGGCAGTTTGCGCGTCACCATTTCGTTGACGGCCGCGGGTTCGTTGTTGCCGATGCGTGCGAGCAGTTCAACGTCCGGATCAGAGTCTTTCAATCGGGCAATTCTCGGTCAGCGGATCCAATGCCCTTCGCGCCAGTACCAGTTGGGACCGTGGGCTTCCCAATGGCCGGGCTCCCAGCGCGCATTGCGCATCACCGGCTGCCAGTGGCCTGGCACCCAGCCATAGCCACGCCCTTCCCAGCGCCAGTGGCCACGGTCCCAGGCATAACCTGGCCGCTCCACAGGGACCATTTCCACACGCTCCGGTGGCGGCGCCTGGCGGATGATGATTTCGGTCTGGGCAAACACCGGGGTGCTGACAAACGCGGCAAGCGCCAGCGGAGCAAGCAAGGCAAAGCGCAATGTGGCCAGGGGTCTCATGGCAACTCCTTCATGCAACGGGCGAAAGTGCCGGTTGCTGATGGGTTGAACGGGGCGTGTCGAAAAATCCGTCGCAGGACGCGCAGATTATTGTCGCAGGCAGTATTGCCCAGGGGATGAAGGCACTTGATGAAAGGTTTGCAAGCTTCGCGACGGATTTACGCAGGTGGCAACGTTGAAGGATTAACGCTGATCAACCCAAGAGGAAACACCATGTCCCGCCGACTTTATTTGCTGGTTGCCGCACTGCTGATCGCCAGCCTCAGCGGCTGCGTGATCGTGCCGGAACACCGCCATTGCTGCTGGCGCTATTACGGCGCGCTCGATACGCCGACCCACAGCGTCAACGGCTAGCCGACTGCCGCAAAACCCCGGCGCCCGGCCTTGATTTCGGTGCGTAACTCGCCAATCAGGTTTGAGATGGAACGGATGCTGTCCAAACCTTCGGGGGACACCCCGGTCAGCAGCAGGTCGACCCGGCCGGACACCGCCTCAAAGATGTTGATGCGCAACGAGCCGTCGCTGTTCAGGGTGCAATCGCACGCCAGCGGCAAGAAACCCGAGGCCATGATGCGGTTGAATTCAACGATTGAAATCATGACAAGTCCCCATCCCTGGGCCTCACCCGGTAGTTGTGATGGAGACAGGGTAGATGGGTTTTACGGGGCATGGGAGCATTAATGCAAAAGTGTTAGCCATGCCTCATTTTGCCCCGAAAACGCCGAATCACTGACGCCAGAAAACCCGCGTTTCGACCTCTCGTCTGCTGCTCCGGCGAGCGCTTGACTCGAAGCGTCGATCACAAGACGCTCTTGGCTTTTCGCCATCATCTTGAGCCAGATCACCATGAGCATCGACCCTCCGACCCAGCCCGACAGCGATGTGTACAAGACCTTGCTGGAGTCGACCAAGGCCATCCCTTGGCGCATCGATTGGCAGAGCATGACCTTCAGTTACATTGGCCCGCAGATCGAGACCTTGCTGGGTTGGACGCCGCAGAGTTGGGTGAGCGTGGACGATTGGGTCGAGCGCATGCACCCGGATGATCGTGAATACGTGGTGAATTTCTGCGTGTCGCAATCGCGCGCCGGGGTGGACCACGAAGCAGACTACCGCGCCCTGACCGTGAACGGCGACTACGTGTGGATTCGCGATGTGGTGCACGTGGTGCGCAAGGACGGCGAGGTCGAGGCGCTGATCGGGTTCATGTTCGATATCAGCGAGCGCAAGAAGACCGAAGAACACCTGGTGCGCCTGCAAAAGCAACTTGAGGAATATTCCTACCAGGACGGCCTCACCGGCATCGCCAACCGGCGCATGTTCGACACCGTGCTGGAGCGCGAATGGGCCAGCGCCCAGCGCAGCCAATTGCCCCTGTCGCTGATCATTCTGGATATCGATTTTTTCAAGCAGTACAACGACCATTACGGCCATATCAAGGGCGATGAATGCCTGCGCCAGGTTGCAAACACCCTGTCCCAGGCGGCCAACCGACCACGGGATTTCATTGCACGTATCGGCGGCGAAGAGTTCGTGTGGTTGCTGCCGGAAACTGATGCGGATTCCGCCCGGCAGGTGGCGCAGCGTTGCTTGCACCTGATCCGCCAGCAGCAGATCGAGCATGGTTTTTCGACGGTGTCGAACCTGCTGACCCTGAGCCTGGGCGTCGGTACACGCATCGTGAAACCGGACAGTCCGATGCTGGGGTTTGTCGAAGAGGTCGATAAGTTGTTATATCAGGCCAAACGTAATGGGCGGATGCGCGCCGAGTTCGCTGGCGATGAAGTTTGACGCGAAGGTCAAATTAAAGGCAAAAAAAATCCCAAGTAGCTGATGGAAACTTGGGATTTAAAAATGCATAAACCGTGGGAGGTGAACGCCCGGCTATAATAACGATTGTAAAAACCTGTAACAAGATTATTTTAATCCTTTCGTCGGATTAAAATCGCTGTAAGTCATTCAATAACCACACATTTTTTAAGGCGGCACGGTCTATGAGTGCCACTTTTTGGTGCAACTACCGGCACTATTTCCACTTATAAAGAAGGGTTATTGGATTAAAGCGGCGTCGTACTTTTGGATATACGCTCATTCAATTGTTTGCAGGCTTCCTGGGTTTCAAGGCTATTGGGCAGTACCGAGCGCCCTATACTTTCCACCTGCCTGCACAGTGCCAGGCGTTGGTTGGCGGCTTCCCGCTCTCGGTCAACCTCGGCGTTGAGCCGCACAAAATAGAACCCCAGCAACATCGCAGCACAGAGCACGCCGAGCACAAAGTAGCGAAAGCTGTTGGACGATGGCGGCTCGGGTGGGTTCATGACGTTACTGCGCCCTGCTCTGCTCGTAACGCACGTCATCCCCGTCTACTGGACCGACCACGCTCCAACCCAGCCGCTGATAAAACCCGTTGGCACGGATTCCGTCACGGCCGTCGGTGATCAGGAACAACCGATCATGGTGTTCAAACAGCGCAGCCTCGGCCACGGCCATCAGTTGACGGCCCAGGCCGAGGTTCTCGAAAGCCGGCCGCACGAACATCGCGAACACCTCGCCTACGGCCTGATCGACCATGGCAAACGCGGCCGGTTGGCCATCCACCTCGGCGATCCAAACGCAAGGCGCCGCGCGGATACTGTCGGCCAGCACCTGTGGCGTGATACCCAGGTCGGCCATTTGCTCGATGCTCAAATGGTTTTGCACCACCGAGGTGCGAATGGCGAAGAGCGTGTCGACATCGTCCTGCGTCGCCAGGCGGATTAGCGTTTGCATACTGGCCTCCCTAGTAGAGGGCGCAATTGTATGCAAATAGAAACATACTGAATGTCGTGGATTTGTAAAACGTTCTACAGGGCGTCGCCACGCTGCTGGCGACGGAATTGCCCCGGCGCCACGCCATGGGCCTTGCGGAAACATCGGGAAAAATACGCCTCGTCGGTAAAACCGCAGCGGTGCGCAACCGTGCCAATCATCTGCGCACTGTTGAGCAACAAGGTGCGCGCCAACTGCATGCGGCGGTCGAGCACCAGTTGCGAGAAGGGTTTGCCGGTTTCCTTGCGCAACAGGTGAGTGAGGTAGTTGGGCGACAGGAACGCCGCCGCCGCTGCATCCGTGAGGTTGAGCGTAGGTTCATGCAAGTGCTCGCGGATATAGCCCTGCACCCGTGCCAACGCATCCTTGCGCCCGCGCCGCGTGGCATTGTTGGCGGCGAACGCCTGCAAGGGCTCGGCGTACTGTTCACAGACCAGGCCGACCAGTTGAAACAGGTAGCCCTTGAGGCGTTCGCGGGCGCCGAAGGAGCGGTGGGCATCGAGTTCGCGCATGTGGGCAAGCCAGGTTTGCACCTGCTCGAACGCCGCGTCTTCGAGAATGAAGTCCAACTGCTCCTGGAAGCGAAACGGCGACAGCTCCGGCGCCTGGCCAATGGGAATGTCTTCCAGGTCCAGGGGATCGCAGGTGAGCTGCGGTAGGAAGAACGCCTGGCTGAAGTTGATCAGCATGAATTCGCCCTCTTCGGGATGGGGAATCACATGCAGGCGGTGAGGCAGGATAAATGCCAGGGCCTTGCGCGGGAACGGCCGCACCGCGCCGCCGATATGCTGCACGGTGTCGCCGCCGAGGTTGATCTGGATCTGGAAATACTCATGGCGATGGGGGCTGGTCAGCGCCGCTCGCCCGCGTTTGTCGCGGATGTAGAAGTCGGGGCGGTCGCTGCGTTGTTGCATGCCGTAAGTGGTGACGCGGGTGCCTGGCATAACGGTCTCTCGGGTGGCCTGGGCACCACTGTAGCCTCAACCCTGGCTGAGGGTGAAACGCAACTCGCCGATGCCGTCGATGCCGGCGGTAATGACATCGCCTGGTTGCAAGGTGCCGACGCCTACCGGAGTGCCGGTGAAGATCAAGTCGCCGGCCTTCAGTGCGACGGATTTGGAGGCATGGCTGATCACTTCACTGACGGACCAGATCTGGTCGGCCAGGTCGCCCACCTGGCGCTGTTCACCGTTGACGTTGAGCCAGATCTTGCCACTGGACGGATGCCCGACCAGGCTCACCGGTTGCAACGCAGTCGTCGGTGCGGACGCATCGAAAGCCTTGGCCCAATCCCATGGGCGTGACAGCTTTTTCGCCTGGGCTTGCAGGTCGCGGCGGGTCAGGTCGATGCCGACGCCATACCCCCAGATGTGGGAAAACGCCTGTGCCGGACTGATGTCCACCCCGCCCTTGCCGATGGCCACCACCAGCTCCACTTCGTGGTGAAGGTCGGCGGTCAGCGGCGGATAGGCGACCACGCCTTCTGCCGGCACCACGGCATCCGCCGGTTTCATGAAGAAGAATGGCGGCTCGCGGTCCGGGTCATGCCCCATCTCACGGGCGTGTTCGCTGTAATTGCGACCCACACAGAACACCCGGCGTAGCGGGAAGCGTGCTTCGCTGCCCTGCACCGCCAGGGATGGGATAGGCGTCGGGGTGAATACATAGTCAGTCATGGCTTGGGCCTCTTCGGTTACCTGGCGCCAGTATGGCGAGTGGCGCCGGGGCGAAGTTGGACAGGTCTACGCAGATTTTGCACTGGCCGGTGCTTGAGGCGACCGATCCAACAGGCGATACAACGGCAGGCACGCCGCCTGGATCAGCAACATGCGGATTACCTGCATCGCCGTCACCAATGTAACGGCCAGACCCAGTGCCTCGGCGGTGAGGCTCATTTCCGGCGCGCTGCCGGGCATCATGCCCAGGGCCAGCGACAGCCACGGCATGCCCAACCCGGCACCCAGCGCCCAGGCGGCCAATGCGCTGGCGATCACCGAACCGGTCAATAGCAGCAGCACTTTGCCCAGCAGGCCCGGTGCGCGCTGGAAGAAACTGCGGTCAAACGCGACGCCCAATGCGCAGCCGATCAGCAACTGGCCGCTGCCGCTGAGCCAACCCGGCATGCTCATCGACAGGTGATTGCAGCCCACGCCCACCGCGCAAATCAGGAACGGCCCGAAGGTCCAGGGGTTAGGCAACTTGCACTGCTTGAAGCCCAGGGCCGCCAGCCAGCCCACACCGAGGATGAAGATCAACCAGGGCCAGACTACCGGCAACGGCGCATGTGCAGCGACGGGGGGCATGCCGAAAGTGGCGACAGCCGGCACCGTCAAAAGAATCAGCAATAATCGGATGCTATGGGCGGCGGCGATAAAGCTGGTGTCCGCCTGGCGTTGGCGGCCCAGGTGCACCATCTCGCTGGAGTTGGCCGGCATCAAGGCGAAGAACGCTGTGCTGAACGGCACGCCCCAACGATGCAGGATCAGCACCGAACACAGCGCCAGTACCAGCGTCAGCAACACCGCCGTGACGATCAGCCCGAGATGTGCCGCCACCTGCTGCATCACCGGCAGCGTGAAATGACAGCCGATGGCAACCGCCACGATGAGTTGCCCGGCCTGGCGGCCGTGGGGAATTTCCGGCACCAGGCTGCCGGCGCAACGGGTCAGCATCACGGCGACCAGCGAACCGATCACCCAGGGCAACGGCCACCCCGCCCAACTGGCAAGGCTGCCGCCCAACGCGCCGATAATCAGTGTGAAGAGCCAATGGTTGGGCATGGTGGGGTACTCGGCATGGAGAAGAATGCCGACAGGCTATAGACTTGCTCTCATCACAGAAAATATCTATTTGTGAAACCAGCTATCACTCTTTGTTATGCGAGCCGTCATGAACCTGAAAGCGCTGGAGTACTGCGTCGAGATCGCCCGTCAAGGCAGCTTCACCAAGGCCGCCCAGGCATTGCACGTGGCACAGCCGGCGCTGAGCATGGCAGTGAGCCGATTGGAGGATGAGTTGGGCGTGGCCCTGTTCAACCGCGCGACGCGGCAGATCAGCGTGACTGCCGAAGGCCAGCTGTTCCTGGCACGCGCCGAGGCGTGCCTTGAAGGCTTGGCCGGGGCCCGCCGTGAATTGCAGGACCTGACTCAACTGCACAGCGGCGAAATCCGCGTGGGCGTGCCGCCCATGTACGGCATCCGCCATATTCCCGACTTGCTGATGCAATTTCGCGCCCAGTACCCCGGCATTGCCATGCATGTGGTGGAAGGCAGCGCCGATGACATCAGCGAACGCCTGGCCACGCGGGACATCGATGTGGCGCTGCTCGAGTCGCGGCGGGTTGATCCGGCGTGGGAGTCGGTGCTGCTCGGCAGCGATGAGATGGTGTTGTGCATGGCCGAAGATCACCCGCTGGCGGGCAACTCGTCCATTGCGGCGCAGCGGCTGCAACACGAACCGATGCTGGTGTTCGACAACACCTTCCTGCAACGCCATCTGTTGGACGCCTTTTGCAGCAACGCCCGCGTGCGTTTCAACATCGCCCTGGAAAGCAACTTCGTGCCGCTGGTGATTACTGCCACGCGCAACGGCATGGGCGTGTCCACCTTGCTGCGGTCGGTGCAGGAGCAAGAGCCAGGGTTGGCCGGCGTTTCATTCGAGCCGGCGCAGTTCATGCACTTCAACCTGTGCTGGCGCGCCAGCGAATACCTGTCCCAGGCCAATCGGCGGTTTATTGAGACGGCGAAGGTGTATTTCCAGGAAGACGCCAGCTCTCCGCTGTCACGTTAAGCGATTATTTGCGTGCGACTTTGTAGCGCACGCAATCCTGATAGAAGCCCTGGCGGATCGCCTCGGGCTTGAGCCGTGAACGGCTGTCGTAGGTCTGTTCGGTAATGCCCATGGCCATCATGCGCATCCAGGATTTGCTGAACTTCATGCTTTGGATCTTCTGCCGCGCCGCGTACAACGACACGCCCGACAGTTTGAGTTCCTGGGCCCTGGCGGCGGTGCCGGCGCCCCAACTGCACATGTACTTGTCACCCTCGCGCAGCTCCCGTGCCTGCACGGCAGCCGCGCCGCCGGCCAGGGAGCAGGCGATCAGCATGATTCCAACAGAGCGCATTTGCATCCTCACCTAACCACCTGAAAATAAAAGCGATTCTGGCGAGGATTTTGTTACAAAGGGGCCATTAAATTGCCTTATAGCGCAAGGTTTCAGTTGGCCGCAGCCGGCGTGGTGCGAAAAGTGATGCCCAGACGGTTGAAGGCGTTCATCAAGGCAATGCCGTAAGTCAGGTCGGCCAGCTCCTTGACGCTGAACTCGGCGGCGGCCGCTGCGTACTCTGCGTCCGAGACGTCGCTGTGGGTGACCGCTTCAGCGAAAGCCAGGGCGATGCGCTCGCGGGCGGTGAATACATCCCGTGCGTCGTGCCACACCGGCACCAGTACCAGCTTGTCCACGGCCAGGCCTTGCTTGAGCAGGTCACGCGAGTGCATGTCGATGCAGAAGGCGCAGCCGTTGATCTGCGAAACGCGCAGGTAGACCAGGTCGATCAGCGTCTTGGGCAGGCCGCTGTTTTGCAGGTAGACATAAACGCCGCCGAAAGCCTTGTAGCCTTCCGGGGATGCTTGGGTGTAATCGAGGCGAGTGGTCATGATGAATCCTGTCGAGGTTGAGTGAAGGCACCATGTTGCAGCGCCATGGCTCACCTCTGAAGAGCCAAGAATGGGCCCGGTGACCAGACCATGATGGCCTAGTCAAATGTTGCAGTTATGGTCCTTGGGTACAGGTCATGCAACCGCTACAGTTAAGGCAGCCGCGACCAGGAAATCTCTCCCCATGCACACGTTGCCCCCTTTGGACCTTACCTCGGCCGAGCCGATCTACCGTCAGCTTTACTGGCGTTTTCGCAATGCCATCGCCGAAGGCCTGCTCAAGCCCGGCGAGCGTGTCCCGGCGGCGCGGGCGCTGGCCAAGGAGTTGGGGCTCGCGCGCGGTACCATCGATAGCACTTATGCATTACTGACCGCCGAGGGTTATCTTGAGGCTCGCGGCCAGGCAGGCACGGTGGTGGCGCACGGCATCCAGAGCGCCCAGCCTACGCCGGTGGTCATCACGGCCTACAACGCCGTGCGACAACGGTCACACGTACTGCCCTTTCAGATGGGCCTGCCGGCGCTGGACGCTTTCCCACGCAAGATCTGGTCGAAAATCGCCGCCCGCTGCGTGCGCGCCACGCAACTGGCGGACATGGGCAACCCGCCGGTCTACGGCCTGCCTGCGCTGCGCACCGCTATCGCCAGTTACTTGCAGGTGGCCCGAGGAATCCACTGCACGCCGGAGCAGATCTTCGTCACGTCGGGCTACCGCAACACGCTGAGCCTGGTCACCCATGCGTTGCTCTCACCCGGCGACGCGGTGCTGGTCGAAGACCCTGGTTATCTGCCCACACGACCGCTGCTGGACCACTTGCAGATCAAGTCCATCCCCATACCTGTGGACCAGGACGGCCTCTGCGTAGAACACCTCAGCGCCGCCCGCGCCGTGGTCGTCACCCCCGCCCATCAAAGCCCGCTGTGTGTGTCGCTGTCGCTGCCGCGCCGCCTGGAGCTGCTGGACTGGGCCCGCCGTGAACAGGCCTGGATCATCGAGGACGACTACGATGGCGAGTACCGTTACGTCAGCCGCCCATTACCGGCGCTCAAGAGCCTGGACCGCGAGGGCCGGGTGCTTTACGCGGGTACCTTCAGCAAAGTGCTGTTCCCCGGCATTCGCCTGGCGTATCTCGTGGTGCCCGCTTCCCAGGTCAGTCGTTTCGAGCAGGTCAGCCAGAGCTTCCTCGGCAACTGCCCGGAACTGACCCAGGCCATCGTCGCCAGTTTTATCGCCGAAGGGCATTTCGCCCGGCATATCCAGCGCATGCGCAAGCTGTACGGCGAGCGCCGCGAAGCCACCGCCAACGGGTTGCGCAAGGTATTGGGCGCGCATATTTCCATTGATGCACAACCTGGCGGAATGCACCTGATCCTGCGGTTCAAGGCCCCGCAATCGGACCGCTTGCTGGTGCAGAAACTGGCAAGCGTCGGTCTCTTCGCGGAAGCCTTGAGCGAATGGAATGTCGTGCAGCACACCGGTTCCGGCCTGCTGTTGGGATTTGCCAACATCGACTCCCAGGCCAGCGCCGAAGCATTGGGCCGGCGCCTCCTGGAATGCTGGGTGGCCTAGTCATCAGGTGATTTCTTGGCGCTGTGCTTGTCGGCCAACAGCCGTGAAACTGCGACGCCCTCCCCCAGCCAGGATTTCTGATGCGCAGTCTCACGGTATTTTGCGGCTCCAACTTCGGCACCCATCCTCGCTACAGTGAAGACGCCAAAGCCCTGGGCCGTGAAATCGCCCGACGAGGTATTCGCCTGGTCTACGGCGGCAGCGCCAAGGGTCTGATGGGCGTGATTGCCGACAGCGCACTGGCCGAGGGTGGCGAAGTGATCGGCGTCATCACCCGATTGCTGCATGAACTCGGGCACATGCATCCTGGGCTCAGCGCCTATGAAATCACCGAAGACATGCGCAGCCGCAAAGCGCGCATGAGTGAACTGGCCGATGGGTTTATCGCCCTGCCCGGTGGCCTCGGCACCTTCGAGGAGTTGCTGGAAGCGATGACCCTGACGCAATTGGGCGAGCATCATAAAGGCGTGGCCTGCCTGAATACCGCACAGTTTTTCGCGCCGTTGCAGGGCCTGTTCGCGCACGGCGTGCAGGAAGGCTTCATCAAGGCCGAACACTGCCAGATGCTGATCGTCGAAGACAACCCCGGCGCCCTGCTCGATGCCCTTGGGCGGTGGCAGGCGCCGGTGGTCAACAAATGGATCGAGCCCGCTAAGCGCTAGCCCGTTTCGGCCTTGGCGATGCTGCTCCCGAATCCTTTCGCCAAGGCCTTTTTACTTCACCACTGGTACGTGGCGCTTGCCTGTACGGTGCGCTGCGAGCCATACCAGCACCACGAATAGGAGTAGCAGGACGCAACGTACTCTTTGTTCGCCAGGTTGGTGGCATTGAGCGCCAGGCGCAGGTTGTCCTTCAGGCTGGTGATGTTCGGGATGTCGTAGTGCACGGCCGCATCGAACAGGGTGTAACCCGGCACCTTAAGGGTGTTGGCCGTATCACCCCAGGACGAGCCGACATACCGAGCCCCCGCACCGGCACCGAAGCCCTTGAGGTTGCCATCGTGGAAGGTATAGTCGGCCCACGCCGAGGCGGTGTGACGCGGCACGCCGTAGGTGGTGGTGCCTTCAGCCGCGATGGCCGGGCCTACGCCGATGTCACTGATGGGTGCATACCGCACGGTGTTGTTGGACTTGCTGATGCGGTTGTCCAGGTAGGCGTAGGCCGCGGTGATGTCCAGGTTGTCATTGAGGCTGGCCTTGCCTTCCAGCTCAAAGCCACGGGATTGCACTTCGCCGTCCTGGCTCTGGCAGCGTCCGGTGCCGCACAGGTGAGTCGGGTCCGGGTCGGTGGTCAGCACGTTGGTCTGGCGCAGGTCGAAGATCGCCGCGGTGATAAAGCTGTTGCTGCCCGGCGGCTGGTACTTGATGCCGATTTCATACTGCTTGCCTTCGGTCGGCTTGAACACTGAACCGCCGTAGCCTGTGCCCGACTGCGGGTTGAACGATTCCGCGTAGCTGGCATACGGTGCCAGGCCATTGTCGAAGAGGTAGACCAGGCCGATGCGACCGGTGAAGGCTTTGCTGTCCAGGGACGACTCGGATTTGGCGCCGGTGCGAATCGTCTTGGTGCTGCTGTCGGTGCTGGCCCAGTCATAGCGCCCGCCCAGCAACAAGACCCATTTGTCCCATTTCATCTGTTCTTGCAGGTACACGCCGGTCTGCTCGCTGCGCGAGGTGCCGTCGGTGGTGTAGGCCGGCACCGGGACCGACGCGCCATAGACCGGATTGAAGATATCCAGGGTCGGGCCAGCGGTGTAAACGCCCGAGCCGGACTTGGTGTCGGTGCTGGTGTTCTGGTAATCAAGCCCCATCAGCAAGGTGTGCTGCAACGGGCCGGTGTCGAATTTGGCCTGCACCTGGTTGTCGAGCGTGTAGGCGTCCAGGTCTACATCGCTGGCAATGGTCGAGCGGCGGATGGTGCGGTAATCCGCCATCAGGTAGTTGCTGTAGAGGCTGCGGTACTGGCCTTCGCTACGCAGGTAACGCGCATTCTGGCGCACGGTCCACACGTCATCGAAGTGATGCTCGAATGCCCAGCCGATGCTGAAGTACTCGCGGTCACTTTTCTCGAAATTCTTTTCGCCGTCGTAGAAGTCCACATCGATGCTGCGCCCGGTCGGGCTGTGCAGCACCGAGCCCCAGGCCGGCACCGAACCGTAGGACGCGCCCTTGGGATCCTTCTGGAAATGCCCGAGCAGGGTCAGCGAGGTCGCGTCGTCCGGGCGCCAGGTGAAGGCGCCGGACAGTGACTGGCGGCGCGTCTCGGTGTGTTCTACCTGGCCATCGGCATCGTCGAAAAGCCCGGCCACGCGGTAGGAATACACGCCCTGATCGTCCAACGGGCCGCTCAAGTCGAAGGTCGTGCGTTTCTTGTTGAAGGTGCCGTATTCCACGCCTACTTCGTGAAACGGCGTGTCCAGCGGGCGTTTGCTGACCATGTTGATCACGCCGCTCGGCGTACCCTGCCCGTAAAGGACCGAGGCCGGGCCGCGCAGCACTTCAACGCGCTCCAGGTCGAACGCGTCCTTTTGCGGTAAGGCGTCACGGCTCGAGGGCATGCGCAGGCCATCGAGATAAGTGGCCGGTGAGAAACCCCGGATGGTCAACTGGTCCAGACGCGATGCTGTGGCGCCACGGGTTTCCGGAATGACGGCGGCGCTGTAGCGCAGGATCTGGTTGAGGCTCTCGGCGTTTTGCGCACGCATCTGGTCTTTGGTGACGATGGAGATCGACTGCGGTGTTTCGATCAACGCGGTGTCAGTCTTGGTGCCCGACAAACTGCGCGTGGCCACATAGCCGGACACCGGCCCGGTCGGGCTCTCAGTCTGGTACGCGCCGCTGATGGTGGTGGCCTGCAACTCCATGGCCCCGCCGTTATCCGGGATAGCTTCCAGGCGGTAGCGGTCGGCGGAAATCTTCAAGGCCTGCAAGCCGCTACCGGCGAGCAACTGGTTCAACGCCACATCGGTGTCGTACTGCCCACTTAAACCCTTGCTGCGCTTACCGCGCGTCAGGCTTGCATCAAACGCCAGCACCAGGCCCGCCTGCTCGGCCAGGCTATTGAGCGCCTGGCTCAAGTCACCGGCGGGAATCGAGAAACTGCGCACGGCGCTGATGCTCTCTTCGGCAAAGGAAGTCTGGACGGTCAGCAACGGCACGGCGGCAAAAGCCATCGCCACTGACAAGGCCAGTGGGTGCAAGGGACGAGCAAGGCGCGACATGGGAAATCCTGCGTAAGGGAGGTTCTATAAACCATGACGGCCATGTCGGAAAATCGGGCAAGGATCAGAGCGATTTTTATTTAAGCTGTTGCGTTGCAATCAGCTTTGTCGCTTTTTTCTGTAGCCCTTTGGGGTGGTTTTTTGCGTTTTTTCCCCGTGCTCAGCCAGCCCTTTCTGAATTTCTCAACCGTTCATCCCGCTGCGTTTTGCTACGGCATGCTCCGACGCCTTGCCCTTTGCCGAGACGTCACGGATGACCCACCCTTCCCACATTGCCCTTATCGAATTTGAGCTGGATGGCTTCCATCAGAGCCTGGTGATTTATCGCCAGCAGATGGACGCCTGGTATTCGCGTGCGCTGGATTCGGTGAGCCATGCGCTGGACATGCCGTCGCTGCTGGGGATGGATCGGGTGTTGCGGGTGGGGGATTCGCAGCGGTCGGTGAGTATTTCGGATACCGACTTCTCCACCGTGGCCCAGTGCGCGGTGGGCGGCGAGCTGAAGATCGAGAGCCTGTTCGAGTCGGTGTATGACGTGCCGATTGGCAACATCCCGGTGGAGGTGATCGGGCTGGATGACGGCAGTTCTACCGTGGTCATGCTGGATGAACAGGGTAAGGGTTCGCACCACCGCGCGGCGGGTGGCCGCTATCAGGTGCGGGTGCAAGGCAGCGTTTCCGAGGAACAGGTCGATGCGCTGTTTGCTTCCTACGCCGGGCTGACGTCGGACCTGGAGAAGTGGCTGCGCGAGCAATGGAAAGAGTTCAAACCCTATTGGCAGCAGACCACCGCCAGCGCGATTGGCAGTGGCGTACTAGCGGGCAGTTGGGCGGCGATTC
>NZ_JACAQP010000208.1:0-306 GCF_013387025.1 Pseudomonas reactans
TTTACTGGTGGCCGGGAATGAAACGTGACGTTGGGAGATATGTGGAGAAGTGTCTGACTTGTTTACAAGTCAAGGCAAATCATCAGAGACCATACGGGTTAGTTCAACCACTACCTGTACCGATGAAAAAGTGGGATGAGATTTCTATGGACTGTATCACCAAATTACCCCGAACTCCACGAGGGTTCGATTCAATATGGGTAATTGTTGATAGGTTGACTAAATCAGCACAATTTATTCCTATACGAGAAGATTACCAAGCGTCCAAATTAGCAGAGTTCTATGTTAGAGAGGTGATGAAACGAC
>NZ_JACAQP010000209.1:0-451 GCF_013387025.1 Pseudomonas reactans
TACTGAAAAGTATAAATTCAGAAGTCATAGAGTTAACCAAAAATTTTTAACATGGAATCCATCAGTTTCAACACTCCATTAATTAGAACTAAAAATATTATATCTGTATCTGTCCTTCCCGAAAAAGAGAAAAATTTTTCATTATTGTAAAGTTCGATGGGGAAAATAAGACTCCCCACCACCAAAATCTTAGTTAAAATATATTAAAAAGAAATAAAAAATCTTGTATTTTTTTCTTTATTCTTTTTTTTTAGAATTAAGAAAACAGGAGAATTCTTTTTTTTAGACATCTTATAAGATTGAAACCTGGTCTATTTCATATTGATTAGAATAGGGACTGCTAATTGTGAATTTTATATTAACAAATTATTGAGACCATTTTTTGAGTCAAATCCATTCCGATTATTCCAATATTTTAGGACTTATTTGTTTGTTGTACAAAAAAACTTTT
>NZ_JACAQP010000210.1:0-547 GCF_013387025.1 Pseudomonas reactans
GCGCACACTATAATAAGAGGTAGAGCTTCTTTAGTAGCGTATTCAATCAAACGGGTAATTTTCTCCCCGACTACGGATCCCATACTACCCCCCATAAACTGAAAATCCATAACCCCAATTGCTACGGTAATACCGTTTAGTTGCCCTCTGCCTGTTTGAACAGCCTCGGTTAATCCTGTCTTTCTTTGATAAGAATCAATACGATTTTTATAAGGCTCCTCCTCCGAATGAAATTCAATGGGATCCAGAGAGACCATGTCTTCATCCATAGGCTCCCAAGTACCCGGATCGATCAAAAGTTCGATTCTATCTGAACTACTCATTTTCAAATGATATCCACATTGTTCACAAAGATGCATTTTTGATTTCAAAAATTTCTTATAATTTAATGCGAAACAATTTTCGCATTGAACCCACAAATTCTGGTATTCTTCAGTTACACCCAGATTAGTAGAACTTTCTGGTATAGTTTGATCACTCGTTCTGGTATCCTCGTTTTGACTACTATTTCCACTTTTACCACAAATGGAACTAGAAATGTAATTGT
>NZ_JACAQP010000031.1:0-36377 GCF_013387025.1 Pseudomonas reactans
GAGCAAGCTCCCTCGCCACATGCAATCTATATTTCGCCAGCAAGCCGGTACCTACAGAGGGACGGTATGCGCGGCAAGGGCTCAAGCTGTTAAACTCGCCGCCTGCCAGACACCGACCGAGCTGAAAACACTGTGGAAATCTTCAAGGAATTTACATTCGAATCCGCCCACCGCCTGCCCCACGTACCGGAAGGCCACAAATGCGGGCGCCTGCATGGGCATTCGTTCAAAGTGGCGATCCACCTGAGCGGCGACCTGGATCCCCATACCGGCTGGATTCGCGACTTCTCGGAGATCAAAGCGATTTTCAAGCCGCTCTATGAACGCCTCGACCACAACTACCTCAATGACATCCCAGGCCTGGAAAACCCCACCAGCGAAGTGCTGGCCAAGTGGATCTGGAATGAGCTGAAGCCCTTGTTGCCTGAGCTCAGTGCGATTCGTATCCACGAGACCTGCACCAGCGGTTGCATCTATCGCGGCGAGTAAACCTGCGATGTGAAGAAACCACCCTGCGCGGTGGTTTTTTTGTGCCTGACACGCCGCCATGTAAAGCACCCTTGACACCGTAATAGCCTGTGCCTAATGTAAAGCACCCTTTACTCATGGAGATGGTTATGTCGGTCAAGCGCTTCCTGGTGGAATTCACGGTGACCCTGCTGGCGTATCTGGTGTGCGTCATGGTTTCCAGCGCCTATATGTCGTCCATGCCCGACGGAGCGGGCAAAATTGCCTTGGCGTTGCTGCCGGTCATTCCGATGATCGCGATGGCGATCGCGATCATCCGTCGGTTGAACGCCATGGATGAAATGGGCCGCAAGATCCAATTGGAGGCGCTGGCCGTGGCCTTTGTGTGCACGGCGTTGACGACCTTCAGCTACGGCTTCCTCGAAACCGCTGGCTTCCCACGGCTGTCGGCCTTTATGGTGTGGCCGATCATGGGCGGCGTCTGGTGCGTCGCCACGATCATCGGCACAAGGCGCTACCAATGAACAACCTGATGCGCCAGTTGCGCTCGGAGCTGGGCTGGTCCCAAGCCGACCTTGCCGAGCGCTTGGGGGTGTCGCGCCAAACCGTCAACGCCATCGAGACCGGCCGCTACGATCCGAGCTTGCCCTTGGCGTTCAAGATCGCCAAGGTGTTCGAGCGGCCTATCGAAGGCATCTTCGAAGCGCCGGCAGACTGATCGTTTGTCCTGAGGAGCCCGCTGCAATGATGCGTCCCGCCACTGCTGCTGATGTTGCTGCCATCGAGGCCATCGTCCAGGGCGCCTACTCGCCGTATATCGAGCGGATCGGCCGCGAGCCCGGGCCGATGCTGGAGGATTACCGCCAGTTGGTGCAGGCCGCAGGCGTACATGTGCTGGAAAATGCCGGGAGCGTTCAGGGCTTTATTATCCTGTTGGATGATGGCGACGCGCTGTTGCTGGATAACCTGGCGGTTGCCCCAGAAGCCCAAGGGTTGGGCTTTGGGCGATTGCTGATGGACTTTGCCGAGCACCAGGCGCTCGATGCCGGCTTCGCGGCCATTCGGCTGTACACCAACGAAGCCATGACCGAAAACATCACGCTGTACACCCGCCGAGGCTACGTCGAGACCCACCGGGCCGAAGAACACGGCCTGCGGCGGGTGTACATGACCAAACAACTCGCGGAGTAACCCATGGAGAACACTTGGCTGGCCCAAGCCAAACGCTTGCAGGCGTTGGCGTCCACGGGACTGCACTTTTGTACCGATGATTTCGAGCGCGAACGGCTGGAAGAAATTGCCGAGATTGCCCACAGCATGCTCGCGCAATTGGGCAATGTGCCCTTGGAGCGCATCACCGGGTTGGTCACGGATTTTGCCAAACGCTACTCGACGCCGATGATCGACGTGCGCGGGGCGGTCATCCAAGGCGAGCGGATTCTGCTGGTTCGTGAATTGACCGATGGCTGCTGGGCGTTACCGGGAGGTTATGCGGATATCGGCCTGTCGGCGGCGGAAAATATCGTCAAGGAGATTCGCGAGGAAGCCGGGCTGACGGTAACGGCGCGGGCCCTGTACAGCGTGACGCACAAGGCCAAGGGTTTGTATCGACCGGATGTGCGTGACTTCTACAAGCTGTACTTCCTGTGTGATCCGGTGGATCAGTCGGCACCGATGGCGGGGTTCGAGACCACGGAAGTGGGCTTTTTCCGTCTGGACGAGCTGCCACCGCTGTCACGGGGGCGCACCATTGAAAGTGATCTGGAGGCCGCATTCGCCTTCCACCGTGGTGAGACCACCCAGACGCTGTTCGACTGATCCAATTTGTATCACTGCTGCACCGCTTTCGTGCCCGGTTGGGCACGACGAACATTCCTGCCTGCGTTTTTCCCCTGTTTGGCTATAAATACTGTGCACGGTGCACAGCACCCGTCGTGCGCACATCACTGCTGCCGGTTTGGCACGCGCGGTGCAATAGGCCTGCGTCACTCATTCAGGGAGCAAGGCACATGACGCAGCAAGAACCGGGCAATGATTACCCCCTCAGCGAAGTCCCGATGCATGCGCGCAAAGGCCTGGCGTCTACCGCCATGGTGCTGCTGGGCTTTACCTTTTTTACTGCGACCATGTTTGCCGGCGGCAAGCTAGGGGTGGCGTTCAGCTTTACCGACATGCTCGGCGTCGTGGCCCTGGGTAACCTGCTGCTGGGTATCTACGCCGCTGGCCTGGGTTACATCGCCTTCAAGAGCGGGCTGAATTCGGTGTTGATGGGGCGCTTCTGCTTTGGCGAAGTGGGCAGCAAGCTCAGTGACTTGATCCTCGGTTTCACCCAGATCGGCTGGTACGCCTGGGGCACCGCCACGGCTGCCGTGGTGCTGGGCAAGTATTTCGAACTGAGCCAGGGCAGCGTGTTGGCGTTGATGGTGCTGTTCGGACTGGTGTTCTGCGCCACGGCGTACATTGGTTATCGCGGACTGGAGATCTTGTCCTACATCGCGGTGCCGGCCATGGGCATCCTGTTGTTTCTGTCAATGTGGGTGGCCACGGTGAAAGTCGGCGGGCTGGATGGGCTATTGGCGGTGGTGCCGACCGGTGAACTGGACTTGTCCACGGCGATCACCCTGGTGTTCGGCACCTTTGTCAGCGGCGCAACCCAGGCCACCAACTGGACGCGCTTTTCGCGCTCGGCCAAGGTGGCGGTGTTGGCCAGCCTGATCGGTTTCTTTATCGGCAATGGCTTGATGGTGCTGATCGGCGCCTACGGTGCCATCGTCTATCAACAACCGGATGTGGTTGAAGTATTGCTGCTGCAAGGCTTTGCCATGGCAGCGATGGCCATGTTGCTGCTCAATATCTGGAGCACCCAGGACAACACCATCTACAACTTCGCGGTGGCCGGCTGCAACCTGCTGCGCACCAAACGCCGCAAGACCGTGACCCTGGCCGGCGCGGTGATCGGCACGCTGCTGGCGTTGCTTGGCATGTACGACATGCTGGTGCCGTACTTGATTCTGCTGGGCACGGTGATCCCGCCGATTGGCGGGGTGATCATGGCGGACTTTTTCTATCGCTATCGCGGCCAGTACCCGCGCCTGGCGGATGCGCGTCTACCGGCATTCAACTGGCCGGGGCTGGTGGCCTATGGGGTGGGCACCGTACTGGCGTTCAACTCACCTTGGGTCGCACCGTTGGTGGGTATCGTGGCCGCGTCGATGACCTACATCGTGCTCACCGCCATACTACGCGTGCGTACCCCCTTGGCTGACGCCCAGGCATGAGCCTGACCCTCGCCGATGTGCTGGCCTTGCCGGGCCTGGAGTCCATGTGCCTGCGTGCTGGTGCGGCTGGCCTGGATAACGGCGTGCGTTGGCCGTATGTGGCGGAAAACAGCGGGATCGCCGAGTGGGTGCTGGGCGGCGAACTGGTGTTCGTCACGGGGATCAATCACCCACGCGATGAGGCCAACCTACTGCAACTGCTGGAGGAAGCCTGCGAGCGTCAGGTGGCCGGGCTGGTGGTTCTGACGGGGCCCGCGTATATCCAGGCGATTCCTCCGAGTCTACTCGACGCCGCCGAAGCCGCCGGCATGCCACTGATCGAGCAGCCTTACTCGTTGAAAATGGTGCTGGTGACTCAGGCCATTGGTTCGGCACTGATCCAGTCCGAACAGTTGGGACGCTCGAAGCATGATGTGCTGGAGCGTTTGCTGACTGGCGATTACCAATCCCTGGAGGTGTTGCTGCATCGAGCCTCGCAACTGGGCATGCCATTGGCCGGGCATTGGCAGGTGGTTCAATTGCAACTGGAAGGCAGTGAGTTGCTGTTTGCCCAGGGTGATGCGGCCTCTGTGGAGGTGCATTTGGCCCGCCAACATGACGGTATCAGCCGTCGATTGCGTCAACTCTCGGCCGGTTTGCCGGTACTGGGGCGGGCTGGGCAATGGACGATGCTGCTCCCGGCTCCGGATGCTGTCGCAGCATTGGCTAACCGCCAGCAATTGGCCAACTGGCTCAAGCCGCTGAACCTGCGCCTGGCACCGCTCAAACTGTTTATCGGCCTGAGCGCCGCCGCTCACCCACCGGCACGCCTGGCCCAGGGGCAGGATGAAGCCCGCCAGGCGCTCGCCGCTGCGCGACGCTTCAGCGAACGCGCCGGGCTGTGCGTGTACGACGAACTGGGCGTACTCAAACTGCTCAGCGGCGTACGTGATCGCGCCCTGCTCGACCAGTTCCTGAATGAACGGCTCGGCCCATTGCTGCGCCATGATTTGCACCATGGTCCCAGCCTGATGCCCACCCTGGAAGCCTGGTTCCACGAGAATGGTAACCTTGTGGCCGCCGCTCAGCGGCTGGCCGTGCACCGCAACACCCTGACGCACCGCGTCCAGCGCATCGAAGCCCTCTGCGGGCTGACGCTGGATAATGCTTATGATCGCCTGGACATTGGCATTGCGCTGATGATCTGGCGACTGTCTGCCTGATTGTTTTTAGCCAAGAGGAACTTGCCCATGCACATCATCAACGCCCGCCTGCGCAACCGTGAAGGCCTGCATGATCTGCACCTGGAACATGGCCGGATCGCCAGCATCACGCGGCAATCGGGATCACCGATAGCCGCATCCGACAACCTGGACGCCGCCGGCAACCTGGTGATTCCCCCCTTCGTCGAACCCCATATCCATCTCGACGCCACCCTGACGGCTGGCGAACCACGCTGGAACATGAGCGGCACCCTGTTCGAAGGCATCGAGTGCTGGGGCGAACGCAAAGCCACCATCACGCAGGAAGACACCAAGGTCCGCGCCAAAAAGACAATCCAGGCGCTCGCTGCCCACGGGATCCAGCATGTGCGCACCCACGTCGACGTCACCGACCCGGACCTCACGGCACTCAAGGCCATGCTGGAAGTGCGCCAGGAAAGCACACACCTGATCGACCTGCAGATCGTCGCTTTCCCCCAGGAAGGCATCGAGTCCTATCGCAATGGCCGCGAACTGATGGAAGAAGCCATCCGCCTGGGCGCCGACGTGATCGGCGGCATCCCGCACTTTGAATACACCCGCGACCAAGGCGTGAGTTCGGTGAAGTTCCTGATGGACCTGGCTGAACGTACCGGCTGCCTGGTGGACGTGCACTGCGACGAAACTGACGACCCACACTCGCGCTTTCTCGAAGTGCTGGCCGAAGAAGCCCGCAGCCGCGACATGGGGGCCCGCGTCACCGCCAGCCACACCACGGCCATGGGCTCCTACGACAATGCCTACTGCGCCAAACTCTTCCGCCTGCTGGGGCACTCGGGGATCAGTTTCGTCTCCTGCCCCACCGAGAGCATTCACCTGCAAGGCCGCTTCGACAGCTTCCCGAAACGCCGTGGCGTCACCCGAGTCAATGAGCTGCTGGAAGCCGGTATGAACGTGTGCTTCGGCCAGGATTCCATCGTCGACCCCTGGTATCCCCTGGGTAACGGGAACATCCTGCGCGTGCTGGAGGCCGGTTTGCACATCTGCCACATGCTCGGCTACCGCAATCTGCAAAGCGCACTCGACCTGGTGACTGACAACAGCGCCAAGGCCATGGCCCTGGGGGACCGTTACGGCCTGGAGGCCGGAAGGCCAGCCAACCTGTTGATCCTTTCAGCAGACAGCGACTACGAGGTCATCCGCAGCCAAGGCTTGCCGCTGTACTCGATTCGCAACGGCAAGGTGTTGATGAAGCGTCAGCCGGCGCAGGTGGAGTTCGTGTAAAAGCCAGGCTCAGACGATCGAGTCGATATCCAATGTTTGCGCCCTCCCCCATTCGTGATGCAGCGCGGGAGGAATGCGGGCGACTTGCGACAGCTCACGGTTTTCACGGTGACTGAACCAGCGCTTGAGGCTCGGTTGCAAGTGGGCGCTATGGGCCTGGCTGCCGTAGACATCACGGGCTTCCAGGCGTCGCCAGCGCAGGGTCGCAAGGCGCTCACGGCTGGTGTGCAAGCGATCGATCTCGCTGTTCAAGGCATCATGATGTTCATAACCTCGATCGTTGGCGGGCCTGAGACGGGCCAGCTCCCGACGCTTGTTACGCAGTTGCTGGCGCATGGTCTCGAGTGCCAGGTCGAGCAACTCGAACTCTCTTGGCGTGACCAGCGGGCCGTTGTTTTCCTGGGTTTGTTGCCAGCGACGTAGCGTTGCCCAGGCCGCCGGGATGTAGCTGGCGGTCATGAAATGCTGGTTGGCCTGGAATAGCTGTTTCAGCAGGTTATCCCGTTCGGGCATATCGCCATGAAGTTGCAAGGCGCGGTTGCAACCGGCCTCCTGGATAGACTCACAACCGGGCTTCCACAGCACAGAAGACTGCGTGCCGTCCGGCAAGATGATCGGCATGAAATGGTGTTGTTCGCCGTGGTGTTGGTAAGGGTTTCCACCAAGGCGAACCAACCCGGCAGCGAACAGCAGGCCGCCCGGTGCAGGAGCGCTGAACAGTGTGACGGCGCCTGGGATCCAGAGTTTGGCGGTGGTGTTCATCCACGGGGCCGGGACGCTGGGGACGGGGTCGTTGTGATTGACAATGCGGTGGTGGACCAGGGTTGAGGCGCCCTCGGTGAACTCGGCGTCGGCGGCGCGGGGGGCGCCGTAGGTGTAGAGGAGGATGTTGTAGTTACGGTCCTGCGCACGACGTAACCCTTCTGCCAAAAGCAAGGCAATTGCACCGCCGAGGCTGTGACCGCAGATAATTATTCGTTGGCCGGAGTGAAATTGGTCGAGGTAGCGCAGCACGAAATCGCGCATTGCCCGGTAAGCCTGATAAAAACCTTCGTGGGCCTTGCCGACACCCTCAGTGAACGGCACCTGATGGGCGTTTGCATCTCGTATCCCGTCTGCGGCGCTGGCAGTTCCACGCACTGCAATCAGGATTACGTCGTCGTGATGGGTGATAAACGCTTGGGTATCTGTCCCAAAATGCTCATCATCGAAAAAGTGCAACCGTGCGGGATGTTCTTGTTTCTCCCTAAGCTCCGGGCGATTTTGTGGGTACAACGAAGGATCGAAGGGCAGAATCTCGAAGCGCTGAGAGTAAGGAACCTCCTCGTAAATGGGGTAGAAACGCTGCACCTGTTCTGCATCGAACCGCCATGCCTCTTGGTAGCCCGAAAGTCCTTCAGCGAATAGATTCCCAACGCTGGGATCATGAGGGAAGCGAACTTGGTCTTGGGGACTTTTAGATGGCTCCTGACCGAAATTGCAGTAACTCAAAGTAGCCATCAATGCCAGTTGATAGAGATTCAAGGCACAGAAGCTGTCATCGGTTGAAAGTATCGGGCGGAAGGCCCGTAGTGGTCGGACCTCCAGAGCAGTGTGGTTGTTTGGAAACAACACGATTCCTGCCAAGCTTGATTGAGGGGGTCCAAATCCCAGGTCACCCATCATTTTTAATGCATGCCTCTGGGGTTGATGACTCCGCTGCGCAACAGGTGGCAAGTGGGCGACATGACGGACTAAATCACGCACATCCACCTGATAGAACCGGTTGGCCTTTTGCTGAGCAGGATTACTTTCGGGGCGTCGACCATCAGCGGCAGCAAAGCGAGTCTGCTCAGCCCGAACTTGAAGCTCGGTGATAGGAAGTTTGTAGGTGGGACGCACCATCAGCCAATGATATGGGTGCTCTTCGCCTGAATACAGGTCATCAAAAGCAAGTACCACGGGCCCACAATAAATATCTTGCAGCTTTGCGAACCCTTCTCCATTGAGCCTGCCTTTGTACTCCTGCCCTGCACTATCGTAGATGGTGTAAGACAGGCCACCATATGCGGTTCCCACGCCCAGTTCATCAACCAGGCAAAAGCTCACCCAATCCCCGCGCAGTGAACACGCCGGCTTACTATCACTGAAAAAAGATTGCTTCCGTGCATCCAGTTTCATGGCCTTGCTCCTTGTTATTTACACGACGGATAGACATCACAGACGCGACCATCCGGCATTTTTATAGGTTTAAAGTCGGAGGTGTTGCCGTTACAAAACGCATAAAGGTCCTCGAAGTTTTTACCTTTACAGCGCTTCCAGCCGCCTGGTACGGCTACCCAGTTATCGCCAACAGCCGGTTCCTCCTCATCAACGACAGTCAACACCATCCTGAGCGTTTTTCCTGGTAACTGATCTCGTTGCACAAGACCTGACAACGAACTCGCTGTACTCGGATAGCTGCATTTTAGAATCTTGATGACCGCGTGCTGCGGCCCCACCGTCCGAAACGACCACTGACAACGCCGATGCAACTCCTGAACCCCCGTCGCTGACATCCCCGATCCATCAACGTCCGAATCATCTAGAATTGGGAAACCGGTGAGGTCTCCCCCAACATCCGTATCTCGCGTCCCCCATTTCGCATACATATCAAAATCCACACTCCGCAAAACCGTAGGGCAGCCCTCAATCACTTCACTCAGTGGCAGCTCAACACTCACGCGTTTGGCCACAGGCTTGTAGCTCGCAATAAAAATCTTCCGTTCCGGTCGCTTCCCCCGACGCCTGGGCAACGTGCAAACTTCCCCGGTCGCAGGTCCATAGTTGGCACCACCGATGAAGCGGAACTCCGCCGGCAGATCCACCTCCAGCGTAAAGCGGTCAACCGGCTTGCCCGCACACCCCGTCAGCCCCAGCATCCCCACCACACCCCATACACCAAGCCTTCGCCTACTCATCTTTTTTCCCCATCAGTCTCCACTGCTCCACCACCCGTTCAAAGTGATCCCCCGGTGCCTCTCCAGCCAGAGGTTGCCACCGAATGAAACTGTTGCGTGTGGCCTCTTCGAGTCGTCGCACCACCAGAAACTCCAATTGCTCCGGCCCCCGCCATTGCCAGATACGGGCCTGCTCCAACACTTGGCTCAGCCAGACTCTCGGATCTTGGAATTCCACCAATGCGACCAGGTCTTCGCTGTGTTCGGCCAACAGGTAACGCAAGATATTGGCGTGCAGGATGGCATCCGCGTTTGGGTTGGGCGTGTTCAGCCACGGGACCGGATCAGGCAGCGGATATTCACCGGGCGTCGGGTTGTCGACCGTGCGCCAGCGGTCTTCGTGCCAGTAGCACAGGCTGATCAAGGGGCCGAGGAATACCGGCCATTGGTCCGGGCATAGATAGTCCAGCGCACGCGCCAGGGTACGGTTATCGTGAAAGCGGTACAGCGACTGCTCGCCCTGCGGTCCCGTCAGCAAACGGTCGCGCCAGTGCCGAGTCACGCCCGTCAGGTCGTCGCACGGTAAGCTGCCCAGCCAACCCCAGTTATTCTCGGGCTGTTGCAAGAGGTCGCGTAATGCAGGCTCGCTCATCTGCTTCAACAGCAGGATCACAGGGCCTTTCACCCCGCACTCCGCCAGTACCGTCTCACCGAAGAGGCTGCGATAGTCCGACACGCTGCGCACCGCCAGCAGCGGCTCGCGCGCGGCGCTCTGCCCGTCGAGGATCAAACACAGGTGTCGCCCGGCCTGCTGTTGTCGGGCAATCCATTGGCCTGGCATGTTCTGCATCAGGCGGCCCTCGCCGGCAAATCACACAGGCCTTCACGGCATCGCTCGCACACCGGGCAGTAGTCCGCCCCCAGCTGCCTGGCCAGGTTCATGATCGTACCTTGTACCTTGGAGACTTCTGGCGCACCGGCCATCTTCAAGGCGCTCGTCAATTGGGTCACAGACGGTGAACCGCCCAGGGTGATGGGACGACTGCTGAAGATGCCACCGGCCTGGATGACCAGATGCTCCCCGCCCGCCTTGAGGCTCAGTTGCGCCCCGGCATCGATTACCAGACTGGCACCGGACTTGAGGTGAAGTTGCTGCCCAGCCTCAATGACTAACGTCTGAGCCACGTGGGTCCGGCTATCGCCCTGCACATCAAGATAGTCGCTCGCTTTGAGTAGCACTTTGCGATCGCCGCTGACCTGACGATGCTCTTCGCTTTCCAAGTGAGCCGTGCTTATCCCATGGATGACTTCTCGTCGCTCCCCCACGACCTCCAACCGACTGTCATTGCCGACCCGTTGCTCCAGGTCCCGCTGCGCACGCAGATAGACAAGCTCCTCGCCATGACGGTCCTCCAGGAACAACTCATTGGCGCCTTCGCCACCACGGGAACTGCGGCTGCGCAACACGCTGCGGGTTTTGTACTGCGGCAAGGGATAGGCCGGCGGGTTCAACGCATTCGGCAGGCAGCCGTTGATCAACGGACGATCGGGGTCACCGTCCAGGAAGGTCACCAGCACTTCCATGCCCACACGTGGGATCATCGTTGCGCCAAACCCGTCACCGGCCCACCCGGACGCCACCCGCACCCAGCAACTGCTTTTATCATCCGCGTTGTCCAGGCGGTCCCAGTGAAAGCGCACCTTCACCCGGCCATAGACATCGCAATGCACGTCCTCACCGGCGGGACCGGTCACGGTTGCAGTCTGGCTGCCATTGATGGTCGGCTTGGGATGCCTGAGAGACGGCCGATGCACGGCCTGCCAAGGTGTTGCGGTAAAACGATTGCGATAGCCTTGGAACAAGTCAGTTGCCGGCGTTGCTTCCTCCAGCACCTGTGGTTGATAACCCTCATGACGCACTGACGTGATCAGCCACAGATCGTTGCAGGATGGGTCAGGATGATCTCGTATCTCAAGGAAGTGCCCACAGCGCAACGCTGGCTGATCACTCTTGCCCAATGCCCGATGCCGGTCGCGCTGATGACGCTCCAGGCTCCGACCTGCCAACTGCTTGCCACGAACATGACCGGTGAATCCTGCAGGGTACTGATAGTCCTCAAGGGGGATTGTCGCCGCGCCACCCGCGCAGTCGTTCAGCTGCAAGGCAGGATGTTCGAAGTCGTAATCACGGCGTACCGTCTTTTGGCTGCGGATGCCCAGGCGCACGTCGAAACGCTGGATAACCGGCGCATCGGCTTGCGGCCCGCCCGGAGCGCTGTAGTGTTGCGCAGGTAAACGCCGAAACACCGTCTGGTCATCGCCAAATACCAGCAGATGATTGTCCACGCTGTGGCGGAAATGGTAGTGGATGCCCTCTTCTTCACACAGACGCTGGATGAAGTGAAGATCACTTTCTGCGTACTGCACACAGAACGTACGCGGCGGATAAACCACCGGGCCAAGCTCGAAGGCGTATGCATCCGCCAGGATGCCATGCTGTTCAAGGACCTGCGCGATGATCTGCGGCACGCTGCGCTGCTGGAAAATCCTCTGGTCGCGTCGGTGCGCAAGATAAGCCAGGCGTGGCGCCAGCGTCAGATGATAACGCGTGGTGCGCCGGCCGGGGTCATCCCGGCCGATGGCGTAAACCTGCCCATGCAGACCTTCGTTCGCTTCACCGAAAGCCAGGTAGGCGGGTTGGTGGAGCAGCGCCTCCAGGTCAAGGGAAGGGTTTTCGCTGATCACCTGTATGTGGATGAAAAAAGGTTGATCGAGGACTTCACTGCCTTTGAATGCGAGGACTTGCAAGTCGGTATTTACAGATGGAAGAACAAGATTGAAACGTGACGAAAAAAACGCGTTAACCATCCGTTGTTACCCGCCGCTAATGAATGAACGCCCTGAGACACTCCCTCTCGTTAAACATCGAATTAGTTACCGAGAAAAAGCGCTGGAACGTCTCAAAGCTTAGTCATTTCGGGCAGAAATCGGCCATCTGAAAATAAAAAAGAAGTTTCGTACAACCCAGTTGGAAGTATCTATTACAAAAAACAAAACAAACCAATGTGCCATTTCTTAATAACAAGAAATGCCCTACACCGACTTACATAAACATGACTAACTAACATAGAAACGGCTGACACCGATTCACAGTGTCAGCCGTTAAACAACTTCATGCTTGCAGTCGCGCAGCACCGAACAGACTGACGCTCAGGACCGTCTCGCCGTCAGTCTGCAAGCGAACCGGCGCAATGCCACCAGGCATCACCACTTCAACCTCTCCACTCTCGATCCAGCCCGCCCGCCATGCCGCACAAGCCACCGCACTGGCGCTGGTTCCGGAAGACGCGGTGGGCCCCTCTCCTCGTTCGAACACCCGCGCGAAGACTCGATTACCAGGCTGGCGCGCCGCCCATTGCAGGTTGATCCCTGCCGCACAAGGCCGACCACCACCCGCAGGGGGCGCAAATGCAATCGCCTTCAACGGTTCGTAAAGCGCGGGCTGCTGCATCTTCAGGTTGTCCGGCAATGCCGACACCTGCTCGACCAGCGTCACACAATGGGGGTTACCCACCCGCACAAATTGGCTGGTTGCCCACTGAGGGTTGATCGCCGCCAACTCGCTCACATGACTCGGTTCAGTTTCATCCACACCCGTCTGCGCCCCCACGGCTTCGGGGCCGAAACCGGGCACCCCCAGTTCAAGCCAGAACCCCGCAACCTGTTCACGGACTGCCGCTTCAACCCGTGTCGTCACCGGTGATAGCACGTCCGGTTTATCGTGATGCACCCGCAACTCACAGGCTCCGCTCATCAGGGACTGGTCAGTGAGTGCCTGGGCGAAAATCGTCAAGCCGTTGCCACTGCGTTCGGCCAAGGAACCGTCGGTGTTGACGATCAGCAGGTCAAATGGCGGCTCGGCCTGGAACGGCCCGACAAGCAAGCCATCACAGCGATGGGCCTTGGCACCGGCAGGACGAGGTAGGGAGCCCCAGCTGCATTCGGCGGCGATTGCCGATGATGTCCAGTTGCTGCGGGTACGCGCAGCCAGCGCAGCGCACTCGGGTACGGCAATGCCCGCGTATCTCAACGCGGCCGGGCTGACCACGCCATAGATATTGCCGCGGGCGTCGTAGAACAGTGCCATGAGGTCGTCCACCTGAGCATGTGCTGAAGAAGGAGCAGATTGTGTGGGATCTCGATGCTACACACCAACCTGCAAGCACTACACTTTCAGTTTCCCAGGATGGACGTTGTCATCAGGCCGAAGTCCGTGCGCAGTCGAGTAAACGCCGTCCTCTCACGCTAGAGGATGCAAGCATGAAGACAATCACCCCACACAGTCCCGTTGAAACCCTATACCGAGAAGGCCGCGAGACATTTATCGAGTTGGTGCCGGATGGCGGTGCACGGTTGGATGCGCTGTTCCATACGGCACCCGCCCTCGGTGAGCTGGCGGTAGGCGTGGTGTACGGCTATCTGCATAGCCGCTCCGGCCTTGACCCACGCTTGCAAGAGGCCGCGATCTTTGCCGCGATTGTGGCAGCGGGCATGGTCGGGCCGCCGCTGAGCGTGCACTTCAAGACCAGCCTCGCAGAGGGCCTTGCGCCCGGTGAGCTGACCGAACTGCTACTGGTTGCGTCAGCTTTCACAGGCTTCCCCCGTGCGGTGGCGACGGCCGATCAACTCAACCAACTGTTCGCCAGCGCGGGCCTGCCTTCTCCACCGCCACCGGCACCACGCGCAGTCGTCATGGCTTTTTGCGACAGTGTACGCAGGGGCCAGCCCTCCTACCCGGTGGACGCCGAGGTCCGCAAACTCCTGCGCAATTCCCGCCGCCTGTCGCTGCACGCCACAGCAGCGGATAGGGTGGTGATCGAGAGTTACAAGGGCAAGGAAACCCATCCCAGAGGGATGCTGCTGGTGCGGGTGGTGGGCGCCGTGGTGGTTGAAGTCAACGTCTATGGGCCAACGTCTGCCTGACCAGGTGCCGAAGGCGGCCTGGAAGGTGGTAATCCACTGCGGGAACCTAGGGGTTCAAAAGCCCCCACAGGGATTACGCACCTTCCAGCCCGCCTCCTACACACCCGATACTGCTTGTGTGGCGGCGAACCGTCCTGGCGTTCCAGATGTGTAAAAATAAAATTCATGACCATCGCCATCCCAAGGGAACGCGGCTCGCGCCTCATGGCCTGATGTGCAAGGATGTCACGCCGGACATCGTTCGTAGAACGCAAAACCAAGGATTTTTCATGACTGCCATCCCCACCTCAGCGCCCGTGGTTCCCGGGCGGCTGGAGCAAATGTCGACCCGTATCGCTTTCTTCATTGCCGGCTTCGGCATCGCAGCCTGGGCGCCGCTGGTGCCCTATGCCAAGGCCCGTGCCGATTTGAGCGAAGGCACCCTGGGCCTGCTGCTGTTGTGCCTGGGGGTCGGCTCGATCATTGCCATGCCTGCCGCCGGTGCGCTGGCATCGCGTTTTGGCTGCCGACGCGTGCTCAGCGCAGGAACGATCATGATCTGCCTGGCATTGCCGATGCTGGCAACGGTCAGTTCGATTCCGTTATTGATGGCGGGGCTGTTCCTGTTCGGCGCCGGCCTCGGCACCGTGGACTCCACGGTCAACTTGCAGGCGGTGATCGTCGAGCGCGCCAGTGGCAAGACCATGATGTCGGGCTTTCATGGACTGTTCAGCCTGGGCGGGATTGTCGGTGCAGCGGGCGTTTCGGCGTTACTGGGGCTAGGACTGTCGCCACTGCAGGCGACCCTGGTGGTGATCGTCATCACGCTGGCGGCACTGCTCAAGGCCGCACCGCACCTGCTGCCCTACGGCAGTGAAAGTTCGGGCCCAGCGTTCGCCGTGCCTCATGGCGTGGTGCTGTTCATCGGTTGCCTGTGCTTTATCGTGTTCCTGGCCGAAGGCGCGGTGCTGGACTGGAGCGCGGTGTTTCTCAGTGCCGAACGCGGCCTGGATGAAGCCTATGCAGGACTCGGTTACGCAGCCTTTGCCTTGACCATGACGGCCGGACGCTTGACCGGTGATGCCATCGTGCGTCGGCTGGGCGCTACCCGGGTGATCGTGGCTGGCGGCGCGCTGGCGGCCGCCGGTACATTCCTCGCCACATTGTCCCCGGCCTGGGAAATGGCCTTGCTGGGGTATGCACTCATAGGTGCAGGTTGCTCCAACATCGTGCCGGTGCTCTATACCGCTGTCGGCAAGCAGACCGTCATGCCAGAACACATTGCGGTGCCGGCCATTACCACCCTGGGCTATGCCGGGATATTGGCTGGGCCGGCCGTCATCGGGTTCATTGCCCATGGCAGCAGCTTGGCCACCGCCTTCCTGTTGGTCGGTGTGTTGCTGGCAGTGGTGGCGGTCAGTGGGAAAATACTGCGGGTATGAACGCGAAGCGGCATGGGCCGTTTGAGTCGTTCAAACAGCTCATGCACGTCTGCTGGGACTATTGCCCCTTTTCTTCCTTTTCGTTCTTCAGCCAGCGATCAAGGCTGTGGTTCTTTAACCAGCCCTCGTTGTTATTACCACCGAAGATTTTGTGACCGTTGGCCTTGGAACTGTCCAGAGAAGCCATCAACCCTGGTCTCTCCATGAGATTCTTGGCCAGGTATACCTGTTGCTCGCTATACTTCTTCAGCGGAAACCCGGTGCGTGCATCCCGCAAAGGCTCACCGTCATTACCGGTCTGGTTTGGGTCTTTGCTCATTTCGACGATTGTTTCTTTTTTCACATATCGATGTTTTTCGAAGAAGAACGTCCGGTCCTCCGACTTGTCGCGTAAGTCGTCAAACATGCCCTTGAAAATCTGGACGACCTGCGCGTCGGTCTTCGCACGGAACGGGTCCGCGCTCTGGGTATTTGGGTTGGTATTGCCAATCTGCAAATCGGCAGCCTTGCCGAGGCTGTCATGAGTGATCACACCGCCCTTCGCCATGATGGATTCGTTCAACCGAGGGCGGTTGAGTATCTCTCGCACCAACATGATGGTGCGCTCCGAGACCTTGCTGCTACTGGGTTCCTCTTTAGCTATCTCGTGCAAGGAAGCCTGGGTCAGTTGGCCATCTTTCTTGAACGCATCCAATAGTGACAGGTTGTTCTTCAGGTCCGTCGCCAACAGGTGGTCGTCTGAACTGACAAAGGGGTTGCCGGCCTTCGTCATGCCTTCGTAAAAATTCTGACCGTCAAAGTGCCTTGAGGCACCATTCACAAAACTGGAGCTGGATGACTGTGCCGCTGGCAGCGGAGCTCCCAACACTTGCGCATCGACCGCATCGCGGACCTTACCATTGCCCGTCGGCCCACCCGCGCCTGCTGAAGGAAGATTCAACGTATTTGATGTTACCGGTTGTATGTAGCCCCGATTGTTGACACTACCGGTCATGATTCACCTCCACCCTATCTAGATTCCGTAACCTGGGCCTTGCTCGCCTGATCCTCGAAAACGCTTCGAAATCAACGAGGCAAAAGCGCTGATTGAGTGGTTCGAAGAAAACGATGGTTCCGAAGACTATCCTCAAAAACGCCGCACCTACCTGAATGAATCTTGAGCGTTTGTAACCCGTTCACTGGGTAGAGCTTCCATGCCCCAGAAATGGTATCGGTGGGAAAACGGCAGGATCTAACGACGTGACAACTTGTTCCAAAAACTGGAGAACAGTGACATAACAGGACCGTGGGTCGAGTCTTCAATGATGACCCGAGAACCTTTGTCAAAATCTTCTGCGGTGGGCGCCTTGAAGCTGAACCTGGGCGAAGATGTGAGATAGAGCCCCAGAGGTTCTCTGGGGTTTTCCGCCTCCTGCGCAGGTGCGGCCAAGGTCGAGACTTTGTACTGAGAATGACGGGATTCAAGTGATGTCGAATTCATAGTCCAGACCTGATCCGGTGGATGAAGGCCCCATCGGTAGGCAATGACCGATGGATATTTTCGTTGCAGTACACACTCGCAAACCGTTCCTGCATGACGGGGTTGTATTGGCTGCGCCGAGCACTCGCCGACCTCTGCTGCGTGGTGCGGCAGAGGATGGCCTCATGTCTAACGAAGCAGTGCGTACAATTCCTGTCGAGAAATTTTGCCATCGCGCTGCCAACTGTGAACGTTGTCCATAGCCGACATCAGGTTCGAACGCGCCATGACCTCCCGCGCCAACTGAATTAGATGGTCGCTGCGTGGATTGCCGGTCAACGGTCGCCTCGCAAGCGCATGGAGGTCACGAATCTTGATCGTGCCGCTGAAGAATCCACCTTTCAACTCATTGAAATGATTCAGCATTTCCTGAACGAGTTGTTTGTCGTCTTTCAATTTCAACGGGCTATCTGACTGAACAAAGCTTCTGATGTCATCCTTGGACAAACGCCCGTCCAGCCCACCGGTGCTGCCATTTCGATCAAGCGATTGCAGCAGCCCAGGACGACGCAGCAGTTCGTTCGCCAGCCGAATATTTGTGTCGGTTGAAGGGTTACCGGTCAATGGTCGATTGGCCATTTTTTCCAAACTCTGTTGCGTGACGGAGCGCGAAGGCCAGCGGCCCCTGAACGCCCCATAATTGTTCAAAAGCGCCTGAGCCAATTGCTCGTTGCTCTGCTTTGAATAATGAGGATCTGGCAACACCGGGGTCGGACGCGGAGGTGGCCCGGGGTTCGGGCGCACATTTTCTGGGAGTGGGCGCGGCGGTGGGCCGCCGAATACCGGGCCGCAATGACTGGAATGCGAGGGGAAATGGATGCCTGTCGAGACCTGAGCACGTGTTGCGGTGGCAGACCGTTCGTTACTGGGCTTTTCCGCTCCGGGGGATGCGTTATCAAGATTAGGAGCGACGTTCTGATTGTATGCGGATACCGACATTTTAGTTCTCCAGTTCGGTGTAGTCAGGCGCCTGTCATCACTGTTCCAGCGTCCTTGGGACTCTATGAGTCATCAAGAAAACCGGCAGTAGCAGGCCTATCCTGAGTGGCAGAACTGTGGGAGTCGGTTCCTGAGACGGCTGAAGGTTTCCAGAATCAAAGTAGGAAGTGCATCTGAAGGTGCGAGAGACAAACCATTCTATCGGTAGGCATTGCCGCTCAACCCAGGAAGGAAGAGCGGCACTGCTTAGATTAGAACCCGACGCTGGCCTGTACAAAGAAGGTACGCGGCTCGCCCAGGTACAACCCGGCATTGTTGTCGCTGGAACGGGTGTAGTGCTGCTGGTCGAACACGTTTTTCACGCCCACGCCCAGTTTCAGGTTGGACAACTGCTCGCCAAAGTCGTAACCGCTGCGCACGTTGACCGAGACATAACCCGGGATATCACCGTACTGACCGTCAGCCGTGCCCTGAGTGACGTAGGTGCTGGTCGTGCCTGGCGCACGCTGGCCCGACTGGGCGTACACATCCAGGTTGTGGGTCCAGCGGTTGATGTCGTAACGCAGGCCCAATGTGGCGACTTCACGGGAGTACAGCGGCAGGTCACGGCCCTTGAACGGTACGTCGCCTTCCGAGGTGGCCTTGGTGTAGGTAAAACCGGCGTTGGCGGTCAGGCCGTCCAGGCGCGGGTCCAGGTTCGACAGGTCGTAATGGGCCGAGGCTTCGATGCCGGTGTGTTTGGTCGCACCGAGGTTGGTCCAGCCCACATCGTTGCTGACGTATTGCAGCTCATCCGAGAAGTCGATGTAGAAGAACGTCAGTTCGCCGCCCCAGACATTGTCGTTGTAACGCGTACCCACTTCGTAGGTCTTGGCTTTTTCCGGGTTCAGCCCATTGGCAGTCTGGTCGCCGGTACCGCCCTGACCCAGTTGGAAGTATTGCAGGCTGCCAAACGAAGTTTCGTAGTTGGCGAACAGTTTCCAGGCGTCGGAGACGTGGTACATCACGCTCAAGGCCGGCAGCGGTTCGTTGTTGTGGACTTCGCGGCGCTTTTCCTGGGTACGGGTGCCGTTCAAGGCAACCACCGGGCGATCGTGCCATTCGGTACGGATGTCCTCGAAGCGGATGCCCGGCGTGATGGTCCACTTACCGATATCGACTTTGTTATCGATATAGAACGCGTTGGCCTCGGTTCCCCCGGTGCGGTCCTGGTAGACGTGACCATCGCTCTGCCCACCCGGCGTCGGCACATTATTGACCAGGTTCAGGCTGGTGGCCTGCTCATGCATGCCTTCCTTCAGGTAACGATAGCCGAGGCTGACTTCCTGGGTACTCGGACCCACGTCGAACACATGGGACACCCGCGGCTCGATGCCAAAGGTGTAGTAGGTGCGCGGGTAAGAGCCGATCGTCTTGAGGTCGCGGTTGGCGATGTTGCTGCCGCGGAAACTGTCGGAATAGTAAGTCAGCACTTCGGCCTGAGTGCGGTCGTCGATCTGGCGGATGTACTTGAAGGACACGTCCTTGCGGCGACCGCTGAAGTTGTCCCAGTCACGCACCGATTGATACGGGTTGGCATCGAACTGCTTCTGGGTCAGGCCGCCGGGCATGTCGGCGCTGGCGTCGTAGTAGTGGAAGTTCAGCGAGAAGTCGTCTTGATCGGTCGGCGCCCAGTGGGTCTTGAAGATGACGTCGTCGATGTCGTTGGAATTGTTGCTGTTGCGGTAACCGTTGCCATTGACCCCGGAGTACAGCAAAGCGGCGCCGATGCCGTTGTCGGCAGTGCCGCCGATGAAGGCGTTGTCCACGTGCTTCCAGCCGCCGTGGGCGGAGGTTTGCAGGGTGGTGCCGACTTCGCCGGAGAATTTCTCGGGAATGGCACGGGTCACGAAGTTGATCACGCCGCCAACGTTTTGTGGCCCATAACGCACGGAACCGGCACCGCGCACCACGTCGATGCTGTCCAGGTTGCCGGCGGAAATCGGTGCCATCGACAGCTGTGGTTGGCCGTAGGGGGCGAACGCAGCCGGTACACCGTCGATCAGTACGGTGGAGCGTGGCGACAGGCGCGACGTCAGGCCACGTACGCCGACGTTGAGGGAAATATCACTGCCGCCAGTGCCGTTGGATTCCTGCACCTGCACACCCGGCACACGACGCAGTACGTCGCCGACGTTCATTGCGCCCTGCTCCACCATGGCTTCGCGGCGAATCACCGTGCGTGCGCCGGGATGGTTCTGCACCACTTCAGCGTTGGCATCGCCGAGCCAGTCGCCGACCACCTTGATGTCGGTGGCACCCAGCTCCAGGGGCGAGCCGGCTTCACCGGTGCCGCTGTTCAGGGGGCGCAAGGTGACGGAACCAGCGTCAATCTGATAGTCCAGGCCGCTGCCTTGCAGCAATTGGCGCAGGGCTTGTTCAGGGGAAAGGTTGCCGTCTACTGCTGGCGCCTGCTTGCCCGCGACCAGCTCGGGGCTGAAGAACACTTGCAGGGAAGTCTGCTGGCCCAACTGGCTCAGCGCCGCGCCCAGGGGCTGGGCCTGGATATGAATGGCGTCGGCCGCATAGGCCGCTGGGAGCGCTGCACTGACTGCGAGTGCCAGGGCCAGCGGCGCCCAGCGGGAGATTTTATTGTTGTGGATGGCGAGTTTTTTCACGTCGAACCTAGTCCTGTGATCGCAAGAGTATGCGGCTGTTAATGCAAACCAGTTGCAGTTGCAGGAGAAGACGAAGAACTCGAAAAAAACCTGAATGTCAGCGTGAAATAATTTCCTGGCTGCCATCCGGCAAGGTGCGCAAGGCCACCGGCAGGATGTGCGGCAACGCCTTGAGCAAGGCGTCGGTGTCGTTGGCCTTGAACACGCTGGTCAGGCGCAGGTTACCCACCGCAGGCGTACTGACCCGCAGCGGTTGCTCGCGATAGCGCGAAACCTCACGCGCCACTTCGCCCAGCGAAGCATTGTTGAAGACCAGCTTGCCCGTGCGCCAGGCGGTCAATTCTTCGGTGTTCACCGCGTAGGCCGCTGCCACCGACCCGGTATTGTCGACGTGGGTGCCCAGGCCGGCCGTCAGCGTAACGACCTTGTCCGCTGAATGCCCTTGCACCTTCACAGTGCCGGCTTCGACCATCACGCGAGTCTGGTCTTCATCACGGCGCACATCAAAGCGCGTGCCGGTCACCGTCACCTGCCCTGCCCCGGCGGCCACCACAAAAGGTCGACTGGTGTCGTGCTCGACGCTGAACATCGCCTCGCCCTGCTTGAGCTCCACCCCACGCCGGCCTTTTTCATAGTGCACCGCGACCACGCTGCGGCTGTTGAGGTCCATCACCGAACCATCGGGCAAGGCCACCTGGCGATGTTCACCCAGGCGCGTGCTGAACTCGGCACTGTAGGGTTTGGGATGATCAAGCCCGCTGAACAGGCCCAAACCCAGAGCGACGGCGACCACACTGGCGGCGACCGCATAACGCAACACGGCGCGGCGCTTGGGCCGCTCCACCGGGGTCTCACACAACGCCTGCAAACGCGCCTTGGGTAGCAAGTCGGTGGCGCTCCACAGGCCTTGCAACACATCGAATTCATACTGGTGATCGGGATGCTCGTTGCACCATGCATCAAAGCGTTGGCGGTCGGCAGCGCTCAACTCGGCGTCTTGCAGGCGCACAAACCATTGCGCGGCTTCGTCTCGGGCACGGTTATCCATCATGGAAGATCCTGTTTCAAAGCGGGCAGTCATGGCGCCATCGCGTCCAGGCGGTCGCGCAGATGCCGCAGGGTGCGGATCATATACTTTTCCACCATGTTTTTAGACAGCCCCAGGCGTTCGGCGATTTCCTGCTGCGTCAGGCCTTCGATCTTCTGCCAGATGAAAATCTTGCGGCAGTTGAGCGGCAGCTCAGCCAAGGCCCGCTCGATTGAGTCCGCCAATTGGATCGCGTGCATGAAATGCTCCGGGTCGCCGCTGTGGGGCGAACGCTGATCAAAGGCTTCCAGCGTGATGGCCTCGCGACGGTCTTCGCGTCGATAGGCATCCACTGCGATATTGCGCGCGGTCTGATGCAGGTAGGCGCGCGGTTGCTCCACCTGATCGGATTTCGACTCCAGCACCCGCACAAAGGTGTCATGGGCCAGGTCTTCGGCCTGCTGACGGTTTCTCAGGCGGCGCGTCCAGGTTCCGATCAACTCTTCGTAATGTTCGAAAAAGCCTGTTCTGCGGGGCGGCTGAGGGATCATCGCGGGTGCACTGGGGAGGCGGGGCGTGAATAGTAATGCTTCCTATTAAGCGGGGCAATTGCTACCCGCCGGATGACCTCAAACTAATCAGTGCTGGCCACGTGCTTAAGTCGGCTGAGCTTTTCGCGGCTGCCGCAGACGCTCATCTGGCACCATTTGCGCTGCTTGTTCTTGGAGATATCGAAGAACACCCAATCGCAGTCAGCGGCGCCGCAAATGCGCAATGCGTGCAGATCACCGGAGACCAGTAACTGCGTGGCCTCGATAGCCAAGCGCCCGAGCACCATGGCCGTCAGCTCCTGCGCCGTGGTGCAGGGCTTCCACGCCCAGGCAGGTTTGCCCTCCACGGAACGCAGCACCCGCCAGGCAACGCCTTGCTGGAACATCTGGTTGATTTGCTGCAAAGCGTCCTCGGGCGCGGCACCCTGTAACGACAACGGATAGAACACCGCGTACAGGCATTCCCTGAAGGCAATGATCGCGTCCAGGTCCGGCTGGTAGGCCATGGATGACGCAAACACCATCGGCTTATAGTCATCAAACTCTCGGGCCGAGATCAACGACGCATGCAATGCCCACTCGAAGAAGAACTGAAAGCTGGTGAGTCGCTCCTCTATGACCTTGAGCGAAGTGCCAGGGCGACGCCCGTTGGTGGTATTGATAAAGTCCAATACCCGGGCCCCACCAATCAGACGGATCGATTTTGCAGTGCCCGTGAAATGTGTCATGCCTACTCCTGAAAAAACGCGTACTCCCTGCGATCGCGCAGATTACCTTGTTTTTTCAGCGTGCAAAGCGTGTCACCCTCGCGCAAAGACAGACGGCTAAGTGCGAACGTCGTTATGCGCCAGCCAATCAAGAATCGTCGCAACCGACTGTTCCACTGAAAGCGCCTGGGTGTCCAAGTGCACTTCCGGAAATACCGGTACATCGTAATTGGAGTCGATACCGGTAAAGTTCTTGATCAAGCCCGCTCGGGCTTTTTTATAAAGGCCCTTTGGATCACGTTGCTCGGCGGTTTCCAACGGCGCGTCCACATGCACTTCAACAAAACACTCATTGCCGATGATCGAGCGCGCGTAGTGCCGGCTCGCCGACGAGGGTGAAATCAGCGCCACGATCACGATCAACCCCGCCTCCAGCATCAGCCGCGCCACCTCGGCGACACGCCGGATATTCTCGTCGCGGTCGCTGTCGGTAAAACCCAGGTCTCGGCACAGCCCGCTACGTACTGAGTCGCCGTCGATGATCGCAGTGATCCGGCCCTGTTCCTGCAGGGCACTGTCCAACGCATCGGCAATGGTCGACTTGCCGGACGCAGAGAGCCCCGTCATCCAGATGACCACGGGGTTGTGTTTCATGCCCGAGCGGTGACTGAACGCAAACGCGTGCAGGTCCCGGTGCGGCGTGTCTGGAAAAAAACTCATGGCTGCTCGCCCTCCTTCACCGAAACAGGCTGTTTACCCAATAGGAACACCATCACGCACTGCACGAACAGCAACAGCGCCACCACCCAGTAGACCGTCGAGAACGACCCGGTCAAATCCTTGGAAAAACCGCCCAGGAAGTTGCCGCATACGCCGCCCAGGCCGATCAATACGTTGGCAATCCCGAAAGCCTGTGTCAGCCGGCTGACCGGCACGATTTGCCCGATGTAACTGGGGACCAGCCCGAAGATCGGATAAAACGCCAGCGCAAACAGAAACGCCGCCAGGTAGAACAACGGCAGGCTGTTGAAGCTGAACACCAAGGTGGCCGCCAGCCCCGCACTCAGGAAACACATCGCCAGCGACGCACGTACGCCCACCTTGTCGGCAATCCACCCCACCAGGAAGCCCGACGCCATGCCCACCGCACCGATGGTAGTCCAGATAAACCCGGCATCCTGTACCGACACGCCCAACTCATCACGCAGGAACGGCGCCAGGTACGTCTGGAACGGCAGCAATGCCATGCCGTTAAGGAAGGCGATGACCCAGGTCAGGCACAACGAACGACTGAGCCAGGGCTGTCGACTGTCGAAGGCGGTGGCGCGCTCCCCGGAAAACCCGGTGTCCTGGCTCGCGGCAAGGTTGCGCAACAGGAACCAGGCCAACACGCACAGGGCCACCGAGATCAGGCCGGCGGTGAACCAGATCGAGCGCCAGCCACCATTCAATGTCAGGAACGACACCAGCAAACCGTTGATGAACACGCCATAGCTGGTACCGCTGGAAATCAGCCCCATGACCCGCGAGCGATTGCCGGGGCTGAAACCCTTCGCGACAATCTCCGCCAACGGGATGTACACCGAGGCGGAACAACCGCCGAGCAAGATCAGCAACGCGCCCGACAGCCAAATGCTGTGACTGACACTCAACCCCAGCAGCGCCAGGGACGTCATCACCGTCGATACCAGGCTGATCTTCCAACCCTCGAAAAACCGACTGATATAACTTGTCACCGATGAAAACAGCAGGAAGCCGATCTGCGCGCCGCCCGTGATCAGGCCCACCGTGGTGTAGTCAAAGCCGATATCACGGCGCATGTCCACCACCAGGTTGGCGAACAGGTAGACGCCAAAGCCATAAGTGCTGGCCACGAACCCGGTAAGGACCACGGCCAGTACGACGCTGTCCAGTGGCCGGGCATTACTCTGTACGAGTGTGCTCATCAAGCCCTCCTTATTCGGCGCGCGCCGTGTGGATGACGAAATCACAATCCATCATGTCGTAGTCACGCTTGAAGTCGCCGTAACTTTCATGGTCGGTAAACCCGGACTTGAGCACTTCCCCCTTCAATTCACCCGGCAACAGCGGATACACCTGCAGCCGGTACTGTTCTTCATTATCAAAGGAGTAGATGAACTCACACAGACGCTCATTGACCTCCCCCAGACTGACCGACGCATGCGTACCGCAGTAATAGTAATTGCCACTGGCCTTGTACTTGCCGGCACGAATGGCGAAAAAATTACGCTGATCCACAATCAGCAAGCCACCCGGCTTGAGCAAGGAGCGGAATTTCGCCAGCACCCGCAACCGCTCGTGGGCGGCAAAGACGTGACACAACGAACTGCCCAGGCACACCACGGCGTCAAACTGACCAAGCTCCTGGGAGTCCAGTGAATGCCAGTCACGGTAATGGGACTGAATGTTTAGGCCATGCTTGCGAAAATTCGCCCGCGCCTTGGTCAACATGGTGCTGCTGCCATCCGTGGCGACCACCTCAAACCCCGCCTGCTTGAGTTGAACGGCATGGAAACCGCTGCCCGTCGACACGTCGATCACCTTTTGCGCACCGTGGCTGCGCAACAGGTTCTCGAAGAACCCGTCCTCCCCTGCCTTGCGTTTTTCCCAATCGATCAACTCATCCCAACGCTCGACGAAATCCGCCGTGTACTGCGTGGAATAACTGGCAACTTCGCTGTGCTTGTTTCTGGAAACTAGATTCATCACACACCTACCAGGTTGAATTCTTGAAGGACAGGTATTTGCTCGCCAGCTCGCGGGCAAACTCGGCGGACTGTTCGATGGCCATGGTGTTCTTGGAATATCCCAGCATCGATTTCATGACGGCCATGCATTGCGGGTTGTAAGTGACCGAACCATCACAGTGAATTTCGTCGATGCCGTCCTGGCTTTGGCAGATGCTATTGATGCGCACCGCCTCGTCCTGTGGGCACGCGTTGGAAAACTGCACCTGGATCCGCCCATCGTGCAGCCAAACCGGATACCCGCCCGGAAGCCCGAGAGGACCTGGCGCATGCACCAGGACCGGCATGGGCGAGAACAGCCCTTCGATGACCGTGACCGCAGAGCACGCGGTGAGGAACTGCCCATCCACCCCGCCCAGGCGACGGAACTCGGATTTCACCGTCGAGAAAATCGCCTCGGCCGGCAAGCGCGTCACCTCCGGCCGATCGCGTACTTCATACAACAAGCGGTAGCTCGCACGCGGCGGCAAACCACCACGTGGCACGTAGTGGCTGAAGTAATGCTGGGCATACAACTGCACTTGCACATCGACAGGGGCACATTCCAACAACCGGGCGATGGAAAGACGCACGGCCGGAATCAGGTTGGCCACATTGCCCACGCCGATGTCCGGCGCCAAGCCGACGCGCGCCAGGATCGGGTTGACCGCATCGGGAAACGCCGCATTCACGGTTTTGGTGGTGATGCCAGAGGCTTTTACTGCCTGCATCAGGCAATGCATCAGCGTCAGGTGCATCGGCAGCCAGGGGCCGAACTGGGCCAGGTCGAGCTTTTCGAACGACAGCTTGGGCAGCCCGGTGATCACTCGCCATGACTGCAGCGACGCACAGTTCACCAGCATGTCCGGGGCTTCTTCGCGCAGCAACTGTGCTACCCGGCCAATATCCGTCAGGTCAGCGATCACTGGCTTGATCGTAATGAATTGCCCCAGTTGCGCGCATGACAGTTCCACCAGGTTGCACAACCGAATCGTGTTCTCTTCGTTGCGACCCAGCACCACAAACTCAAACGCGTTTTTCGGCCCGAGAATCTTCAGGATCTGCAGGCACAGGTTGCCGGCGCCCACCAGCAGCAGTTTTTTCTTGCGCACCGGAAGGCTCATCGTGGGTAGGCTCCATTGTCGACAGGAATGACCCTGCCGGTGAGGTGCCGCATCGCATCGCCTGCCAGCAGCAAGATGACTTCGGCCACGCCACTGGGCAGGATCGGATCCTTGAGGACTTCCTGGCGGGCGTATTCGGCGCGACGGTGTTCGGGGATGGTGCCGTAGATGGCGGTTTCATGGATCAGCGCCGGAGATACCACATTCACCCGCACGAACGGCGCGAAGTTCCAGGCGTTGGCCTTGGTCAAGCCGATCACCGCCGCCTTGGTGGCACCGTAAAGTGCGTCACAGCTGCCCACTTCGCCCGCCACCGAAGCGATATTGACGATGCTGCGCGGGGCTTCGTGCTGCATCTCTCGTTCGGCGAAATCCTTGGACAAATAGACCAGCGCCTTGAGGTTGACAGTGAGGATCTCGTCGATTTGCTCGTCGGAATAGGCATACACACTTTTGCCGTGATAAATACCGGCGTTATTGATCAACCCATAAATACTTGCATGCCGCTCATAAAGCCCTGGAATAAAACCCTTGATAACGGCCATGTCCGAGAAATCGGCAACCTGTGCTTCGAATACATCAGTACCATAGAGGCCTTGGAGAACATTCAAGCCCTCGGCGTCCTTGTCAGCGCCGATAACGAAGTAGCCCTGCTGGATCGCCAACGCCACAGTGGCCCGGCCAATTCCGTTGGCCGCTCCGGTCACAATCAACTTCTTCATACAACCATCCTTATTGGCAAAACTCATTCATGCGCGCATAAAACGTTCGGTGGTATTCGTACATGGCTTTTAAATTCGGGTATTGATCGAACACCTCAAGATCAACGCAGTGCTGTTGAGGCAAAACAATCCGCTCACTGTTTTCCGCTGCTACATGCCAACTACGCCACGTCTTCCATTGTGGCGGGCACTCGCGTTTCCACGTCATGGCGTGTGGCAAAAATTCAATATCCAGGTAATCACATAGTTTGCGAATCACCCGCTCCGGCGCTGCGGCCAGATCATCCGCATTAATCACATAAGGCACTTTTCCGGTGAGTCTGGTGACCACGCAAAATATGTCGTACAGCGCTTTATGCCCAATCGCCTGCAACGGCATATTCGGATGCACTCGATGATGGGAAATAATGCTGCTGGCGGGTTCACGAATAAGAAAGATATTGTCCTGTTGCGCAAGAAAGCCAACATCCACTTTCAAGTCATCCAAACAGTGATAACACATGTCTTTATGAAAGACGTTCGTATGCTCACGGGCCTTAAGTAGATGCTCTTTTATACCTGGGTATGTCGTGGGCAAACTGTGATCCCACTCATCCGAAGGTATCGCTGAATCCTCGGAAAATGCCATGTGCGCAAACGGCTCGTGGAAGACCTCAAAGTCGCCCCGTTCGATGAATACCCGCTCCAGTACGGTAGAACGCGACCGTGGGTGGGCCCACAACCCGACCATCCGGTTCATGCGATCACCCCGAATTCGGCGGCGAGCAACGCGTTGAGTGCGCGCTTGAAGGGTTTGGTGACCGGGCAAAGGCGAACGCAGTAGTCCGCCAGACGCCGGTGTGCGCTGTTCGCCTCATTGCAGGCGTTGAGAAAGGCTTCATGGTTACCGAAGTCGTACGGTTCGATGCTGTCGATAAAGTAGGCTTCGTAGAAATACGGGATGCGTATCAGCTTGGCGAAGGTCGACGCAGGCGGTTTCTGCGGCGCCACGGCAGGCATCACCGGTTTGCCGTGGCTTTCACGCTCGACCAGAAACTCCACCACATCCGGCGTCAGCGTGTAGCAGGTCGCCGTCTGCCCGGTTTTTTCCAGGTGCCAGCAGTGCTTGTTGCCCCGCTCGTCCACATCGACCTTAATGCTCGATAACAGGGTTTTGACCGGCACGGTCGATGCCGCTACCAGCACCTGGATCTGCTCGTAGATCATCAATTCGGCCCAGCGCAGTTCCTCGGCACTCAGCGCCAGGCCGCGTTCCGCTGCCTGCAGCGTGAATTCGGGCTGACAGGCGAAACGCCCGATCATGAAGGTGATCACGTAGTTGCAATGGCGGGTGTCGATGCCGTTGCTGTGCGCGGTCGCCCTGCCTCGTTCGATGGCCTGGATACCCGCCTGGAACTGGGCAACCGTGAAGCAGAAGGTGATATTGATCGAGGCACCTTGGGCCACCAGTTGTTCGACGGTCGCCAGCCCTTCCAGGCTGCCCGGTACCTTGACCATCACATTCGGCGCAAGGCGCTGCAACTCCAATCCCCTGATGGTCATGCGCTCGGTACAGCGTACGTCCACCGGGTCGACTTGAGCGCAGATCCAGCCTTCGGCTTGTGCCGATTGAACCCAGCGCGGCTTGAGCGTCGCAGCCCCTTCGATGACGACCTCGTTGTACAGCTGCTTGCGTAACTCACCGGGGGACAGGCTGGCCAAGTTGAAACGCGATGACCAATACTCGCGTTTTTCGAGGATAACGGCCGTCACCAAGCGTGGGTTGGTCGTTACGCTGCACAGGCCCCAGGGTTGTGAGAAATCATCCGGCATCAACGCTTCTATATAAGTTGCCGCCGCCGGGTATTTTTCCAGCAGGTGCTGTTTGTAAGGCTGATACACGGCAGGCGATGAATCCCACCAAACTTGCGAAGATGGATCGTTGCGTTCGAGCCGTTCCAGGTAACCAAGTGTGTTCACGACGCCTCCTCCCTGAGTCAATTAAAAATGGTCAATAGTTCGCGTATGTCGGCAATCGGCAATGCCCCCGCCGCGGCCATCTGCGAATGCCGATGCGCGGGACCAAAGCCCAACACTTTTATATTGGCCGCTACCGCAGCCTGGATACCCGTCACACTGTCTTCCACCACCAGCGCATCACTCACATCAATGTTGTAAGTCCGGCAGGCCGTCAGGAACACCAGGGGATCAGGTTTCCAACGACCCAATTCATAACAACTGAATATTCGCCCTTCGAAATAAGAAAACAGCCCCGCCAGGCGCAAGCAATGTTCTATCTTGTTACGTGGCGCACTCGAAGCAACGCAATAAGGCACGTCCAAACTTTCCAGGACTTCCAGCATTCCATCCGTGGCTTTTAAACTGAGTGTCAGAGCGTGCAGCGCACGTTCACGAAAACGCTGTTCAAACGCGTCGCCCACACTGACATTTAATAATTGCTCAGCCTCGCGCAAACACTCAGCAATCTTCCGGCCACGAAAGTGTTCGGTAAAACGTGTGACATCAAGCAGCGTATCGCCCTGAGCCAGGGCATTAAGCATGGAGATCAACACAGACAGGGTTATTTCTTCACTTTGGACGAGCACACCATCGCAATCGAAGATAACTAACTTAGGCACGCCAACTAAGGCGACTGTTTTTACCTGAACTGGTAGTTCCCCTATATCGGCCGAAAGGCACATAGAAATCTCTTATAGGTGGCCCCGCGATGACTTCCGAACTACCAACGGAGCGGGTTGATGTGTGCCTATAAGACACGCGACGAAAAAGCCTGTCAAACGCTTTTGAGCGGTTTTTTAGTATCTTATGGTTATTTTTTATAGTTCTGTTATTCCATTTTTCACCATGGTTGTAGTCGCTAATTTCACACGGGTGAACTTCCCTTGCGTGCGATCAGTCAGCTACTTGAACTCACGAATTTAAGGTCGGTGAGCAATGCATATCTCGTTGGAACAACAAGTGGCGCTGGTGACCGGTGCCAGTTCCGGAATCGGTGCCGGCGCGGCCAAGGCTCTGGCGCAAGCCGGGGCGGCCGTGGTGCTGAATTACAACAGCCAAGCCGCACCGGCCGAAGCACTGGCAGAGCAGATCAATGCCGAGGGTGGCCGGGCGATTGCCATCGGCGCCAACGTTTCTAAAGAAGAAGAGGTGGAACGGCTTTTTGCCCAGGCCCTCGATGCCTTTGGCCACTTGGATATCCTGGTGGCCAACTCCGGGATGCAGAAGGACGCCAACCTGGTGGACATGAGCCTGGATGACTGGAATGCGGTGATCGGCGTCAACCTCACCGGCCAGTTCCTGTGTGCCCGCGCGGCCGTGCGCCTCTTCAACCGCCAGGGCGTGCGCGAAGGCGTGTCGCGGGCGGCGGGCAAAATCATCCACATGAGTTCGGTGCACCAACTGACCCCCTGGGCCGGGCACGTAAACTACGCCGCGTCCAAGGGAGGCGTGGAGATGTTGATGCGCACCCTCGCCCAGGAAGTCAGCGAACAGCGCATCCGTATTAATGGCATCGCGCCAGGGGCGATCCGCACTGCGATTAACCGTGCCGCCACTGAAGGCGCAGCAGCACAGGAGCTGCTCAAGTTGATTCCCTACGGGCGGATCGGCGACGTGGAAGACGTGGCCAACGCGGTGGTGTGGCTGGCCAGCGATGCGTCCGACTACGTAGTAGGCAGCACACTCTTTATTGACGGCGGTATGAGCCTGTATCCGGAGTTCCGTGGCAATGGTTGATCTGAACGAACCACAAAGCGCCATCGATGCCCACGGCATCATTGGCGATATGCGCAGTGCTGCGTTGGTGAACGATAAGGGCAGCATCGACTTCTTCTGCTGGCCGGAGTTCGACAGCCCGTCGATCTTCTGCTCGCTGCTGGACAGCCCCGACGCCGGCATTTTCCAACTCACCCCGGACCTGCCCAACGCCCGCCGCGAACAAATCTACCTGCCTGACACCAACGTGCTGCAAACCCGGTGGCTCAGCGACGAGGCCGTAGTGGAAATCACTGACCTTTTGGCAATCAGCGAGGAGATCGATGACCTGCCACTGTTGATCCGCCGCGTGCGTGTGGTCAGCGGCAAGGCCGATATCCATCTGCGCTGCGCGGTGCGCCATGACTACGCGCGCACGCCCACCCAGACCACCCGTGACAACGGCACGGTGTGCTTCAGCGCCGACGGCCAGCCCGGCCTGCGTTTGTCCGGCAGCCACCCCTTGCAGATCAAAGACGGCGCCGCCGTGGCCAGCTTTACCCTGGGCCAGGAAGAAGGTGCCGAGTTCGTACTCGGCGGCCAGGAGGATGAACGGGTGGACAGCAGTTGCACCGACCTGGCGCTGGCCCACACCTTGAAGTTCTGGCGCGGCTGGATCGCGCAATCGAACTACCGTGGGCGCTGGCGCGAAATGGTCAACCGTTCGGCCCTGGCGCTTAAGCTGCTGACCTCGCGTAAACACGGCGCGATCATCGCCGCTGCCACTTTCGGCCTGCCGGAAACCCCCGGCGGTGAACGAAACTGGGACTACCGCTACACCTGGATCCGCGACGCATCGTTCACCGTGTATGCCTTCATGCGCCTGGGGTTTGTCGAGGAAGCCAACGCTTATATGCGCTGGCTCAAAGGCCGCGTGAGTGACTGCTGTGGCCAGCCGACCAAGATCAATATTCTCTATGGCATCGACGGGCGCCAGGAACTGCCGGAAGCCGAGCTGGAACACTTCAGCGGCCACGGCGGCGCCAAGCCGGTACGCATCGGCAACGAAGCCTTCGACCAGATCCAGCTAGACATCTATGGCGAGCTGATGGACGCCGTGTATCTGGTCAACAAATACGGCGAAGCCATCTCCCATGAAGGTTGGAAACACACCGTGGAGGTGGCTGATCAGGTGTGTGAAATCTGGAACACCAAAGATGTGGGCATCTGGGAAATGCGCGGCGAGCAGCATCACTTCCTGCACTCACGACTGATGTGCTGGGTGGCGCTGGACCGTGCCATCCGCCTGGCCTCCAAACGCTCTCTGCCCGCTCCGTTCGCGCGCTGGGACCAGACCCGACAAGCGATCTACGCCGACATCTGGAGCAACTTCTGGAACGAAGAACGCGGGCATTTCGTGCAGCATATCGGCAGCACCGCGCTCGACGGTTCGATGCTACTGATGCCGCTGGTGAGATTTGTTGCCGCGACCGACCCACGCTGGCTATCAACCCTGGAAGCCATCCAGAAAAGCCTGGTGCGCGACGGCATGGTCTACCGCTATCGTAACGACGACAGCCAGATCGACGGCCTGCAAGGCACCGAAGGCGCATTTGCGGCCTGCTCGTTCTGGTACGTGGAATGCCTGGCCCGTGCCGGGCAAGTGGAAAAGGCCCACCTGGAATTCGAGCAACTGCTGCGTTACGCCAACCCCCTGGGCCTTTACGCCGAAGAATTCGACAACCAGGCCCGCCACCTGGGCAACACGCCCCAGGCCTTGAGCCATCTGGCGTTGATCAGCGCGGCGACGTTCCTGGACCGTAAACTCAGTGGGGAGAAAACCACCTGGCAACCCTGAAGTGGCCTGTGCACAATGGGCGGCCACTCGACCACGGACAGGAACGCCATGCGCCAGGTACTGCTGATCATCGACGTGCAACCTTCCTTCAACCCGCCCACGTGGCTGGTGGACGGCATCAACGCCCTGCTGGGACGCATGCCGTCAGTCGCCACCGTGGAGCGCCACGACGAGAGCGTCACGCCCTTCGCCCGGCAACTCGGCTGGCAACCGGCGCCGAACGACCAAAGCCTGGTGGCCGCTGATCGCATCTTTATCAAACACGGCTATGCGCCAACACCCGAGACCGTCGCCTACCTCAAAAGCCTCGCGCCGCAACGCGTGCTGGTGTGTGGTATCCAGACCGACACCTGCGTGTTGGCGGCGGGGTTTGCGTTGTTTGATGCGGGGTTGCAGCCGACCTTGATCAGCGATCTGACGGTGGGGTCATCGCTGGATCGGTCGGGGCAGTTGGGGGTGGATCTGTGGCGGCATCATTTCAAGCATGTGCTGAACAGCACCGAGTTGGGTCTAGACAAGTAACGCCACTGCGTTTATCTGCACTCCATTGCGTCATACCTTTGGTCTAGAGTTCCAGCATCTAACAGGAGCCTCCGATGACGATCGCTACCCCGCTGCTGTACGCACGCACGCCCATGCTCGATATCGCCTACGAAGCCCACGGCCCTCTCGACGGTGAGCCGGTGATCCTGCTGCATGGCTTCCCCTATGACCCGCGCGGCTATGACGCGATTGCGCCGGTACTGGCCGAGCGTGGCTACCGGGTACTGGTGCCGTACCTGCGCGGTTACGGCCCGACGCGGTTTATCAACGAGCAGGTGATGCGTTCCGGGCAGCAGGCCGCATTGGCCAAGGACCTACTGGACTTCATGGATGCGCTGGCGATCCCGCAGGCCACGCTTGCCGGCTACGACTGGGGTGGGCGAGCCGCGTGTATCGTCGCGGCATTGTGGCCCGAGCGGGTGCGCGGGTTGGTGACCGGGGATGGCTACAACATCCAGGACATTGCCAAATCCCTCAAGCCACGGGCGCCTGTGACGGAGCATCGCTTGTGGTACCAGTTCTACTTCCATACCCAACGCGGCGTAGACGGGCTGACCGCCAACCGTGGCGAACTGTGCAAATTGCTGTGGGCGCTTTGGTCGCCCTCCTGGGCCGAGGGGCCGGGGCTGTATGAGCAGACCGCGCCGTCGTTCGATAACCCGGATTTTGTCGAGGTGGTGATTCACTCCTATCGCCACCGCTTCATGTATGCCCCCGGCGACCCGACGTTGGAAGCCATCGAGCAGGCGCTGACTTTGCAGCCGCCGATCTCGGTGCCGAGCATTTCGCTGTGCGGCGCCGATGATGGGGTGGGGCCACCGCCTGACGTGGATGATGATGTCGAGCATTTCAGCGGGTTTTACCGGCGTCAGGTGCTGCCCGGCGTGGGTCACAATATCCCTCAGGAAGCACCGCAAGCCACGCTGGACGCGCTGCTGGAGTTGCTGGGCGAAAAGCGTTCGCGGTAAGCCTGGGGCGTCACCGACAAGGCGCGAAGGAAGCTGCGGCGCAGGGTTTCTTCACAGCCAAAGCCACACTGCACGGCGATGCGTTTGATCGACGCCGCGCTGTCAGCCAATTGCCGACGCGCGGTTTCGACGCGGATCAATTCGACGGCACGTGCCGGGGTCTGACCGGTTTCGGCGCGGTAGTGGCGTACAAAGCTACGTTCGCTCATGCCGGCTTGGGCGGCCAGGGTCGAGATGCTCAAATCCAGGGTGAGGTTTTCGGCGATCCAGGCGTGGAGTTCAGCGAAGCGGCTGTCGTCTTTTTGCAGGGACAGGGTCACGCTGAATTGAGACTGGCCGCCGGGGCGCTTGAGAAACACCACCAGGTGCCGCGCCACTTCCAGGGCTACGGCGCGGCCTAGGTCTTCTTCCACCAGCGCCAGGCACAGGTCGATGCCAGCAGTGACGCCGGCAGATGTCCAGACGGCGCCTTGCTGGATGAAGATCGGGTTGGACTCCACCGTCAACGCCGGGAATTTGCGCGCCAGCTCTTCACAACGCGTCCAGTGGGTGGCCACCCGACAGCCATCGAGCATACCGCTGGCGGCCAGCAAAAACGCGCCAGTACACACCGAGGTCATGCGCCGGGTATGCCTGGCTTTCTCGCGCACCCACTCCACCAGCGCCGGGTCTTCGGCGGCGCCGTATACGCCCCAGCCGCCGGCAATCACCAACGTATCGCACGGCGCATCGACGGCGGGCAGCGGCTGGGCCAGCAATGCCAAGCCAGCCGACGTCATCACCGGCTCCGCTTGGGCAGCAATCACCGACACGGCGTAAGGCAAAGGCAGGCCGCGTTGACGCGCCAGGTCATTGGTTGAGGCGAACACCTGCAACGGTCCGGTGACATCCAGCACCTGGGCGTTATCGAAAGCGAGTACGTGGACGATTCTGGGCATGATTGGCGTGATTCGTGGGTTCAATGGCGTACTCGCCAAAGCCTAGGCCTCTAGAGTGAAGCCGTCCACCCCTTTGAAGGAGCGCTATTGATGACCTTGCAGATTGGCTTTGTGTTGTTTCCTGGCATCCAGCAACTGGACCTCACCGGCCCCTATGACGTGTTGGGTTCGCTGCCGGATGTGAAGTTGCACTTGGTCTGGAAGGACCTGGAACCGATCACTTCCAGCACCGGCCTGGTGTTCACCCCGACCATGACCTATGCCGACTGCCCGCGCCTGGATGTGATCTGTGTGCCTGGCGGTTCCGGTGTTGGTGCGTTGATGGAAGACCCGCAGACGTTGGACTTCGTCAAGGTTCAAGCCCAGACCGCGCGCTATGTGACGTCGGTGTGCACCGGCTCGCTGGTGCTGGGCGCCGCAGGTTTGCTGCGCGGGCGCAAGGCGACCACGCACTGGGCCTATCACGACCTGCTCGCCCCGCTCGGTGCGATCCCGGTGCAAGAGCGCGTGGTACGTGACGGCAACCTGTTGACCGGTGGCGGCATTACGGCTGGCATCGACTTCGCCCTGACGTTGGCTGGCGAGTTGTACAGCGAAGCGGCGGCGCAATTGGTGCAATTGCAGATTGAATATGCTCCGGCACCGCCGTTTGATTCCGGGCGTCCGGACACGGCGCCCAAGCATGTGTTGGAGGAAGCCAACAAGCGCACGGCTGAATCGCGCAGGGTGCGTGGGGAGATCGTTGCGCGGGCTGCGGCTCGGTTGGGGTGATTCTGCTAAACAACTCCAGGCGTCGGCTTGCAGGCGATACAACTCTAAGTACAGCGCAGGACCTGTGGCGAGGGAGCTTG
>NZ_JACAQP010000031.1:36410-52036 GCF_013387025.1 Pseudomonas reactans
TATTTGGGTAACAGCGGCTATTGGTTCCGCCATCACCCAAACAACGGATATGTACTCAGGATGGCCGAGACATCACCGCCAAACGCACCGCCAGCACCGTCAGCACCGTCGCCAACCCCCACTTCTGCAACCAGGCACCTTTGGAGCGCCTGGCAAAAAACCGGCTAAGCGCGCCACCAAACACCCCCAGTAGCACATGAAACACCGCTGCAATCAAAGTCAGCACGCCCCCCAGCACCATCAACTGCACCGCAATAGACCCCACTTCTGGTCGCACAAACTGCGGCAAGAACACCAGAAAAAACAACAACGCCTTGGGATTGAGCAAACTGTTGAGCATGGCTTGCAGAAACACCCGCCCCAAGGGCACGCGACTGACATACACCGCGTCGCCTCCAGCATTTTTCTGCAACGTCTTGAACACCAACCACAACAGGTAAACCACCCCGGCATACCGGATCAGGTCAAAGGATGGCGGCCAACTGGCAACCAACGCCGTCACCCCGGTGGCAGTCAAGGCGGTCAGCAACAGATCCGCCACGCCAATGCCCAGAGCCGACGCCATTCCACCGCGCCAGCCGTGGGTCATGCCATGACTGATCACAAAGGCCATGTTCGGCCCCGGTGATAACAGCAACAACAGCACCGCACCGGAAAATACCGCCAGGGTCGCAAGGTCGATCATGCTCAAAGCCATCCACCGGAAAAAGCCTGCAGATTAGTCGGTGTCCTTGGAGCGGACAAAAAATTGTGCTGGATACAATGTTCTGCGGTAACTGCGAATGGCCAGGCTACTACAACACTGTCAGCACTGCCTCGCGAGGCAACTTCTACGGTAAACCGCATCATTTCATAGTTACTGTTCCAGACAACTTCTCTTCAGGCGAAAGCCCCGCAGACAGGGCACTGAGTGCGCCCTGCCACCCCCTGTCTGTCCCCCTTTCCCACCTCGTCTCGAAAAAGGTTTTTCCTTTAAGCAGGAAAAATCTCACATTTGTTCCTACACTCAAAAACACACCTGATAACCGAGTGTTCAGACAAGGAACGTCAAGAAAATGCCAAAAAAAAGACTCATTAACCGGTCTAGCATGCAGCCTCCGCACCAACGTCAAATCATTGACTAAGCACAGTAAGGGAACACTCCTTTAGTCACTACCCCCGCAAAATCCCTTCAAATGGATAGCTGCATTTGGATTGGAAAGTTGCGTATTACCCAGAGTAGCCCGTTTGACCTGCGCTCTAAAGCAACCTGCGGCTTTATTGAGCGAGCAATCAAACAGCGAAGCCTGGAGTGCAATGAGGGATGTTTTTATGCGAGAGAAGTCGTCCGTCGACAGTTTGTTTTTAACGCGCGCCGGTTTTGTTGAGTTCTTTGTAGTTTTCGTCAAGTTGATCCATGGCCTCACGGCCATTTTGCCCCCACTGGTCCTGGTACTCTTCCTGGACCCGATGGACCCTGAGCTGCGCGCCCACTTCTTGGGCCTGCTGGTTTTTTTCGCGGTCCTGACCATCATTCTGTTCCAGGCCCTGGGTATCTATTCCGAAGAATTGTTCAGCAACCGACTGCGCCTGAAAACCAAGATCAAGGCCTGGTCGGCGGCCTTCTGTTTCCTGCTGTTCATGTACCAGATCCTGCAGATGTTCCCGCAATTGACCCCACGCAATCTGGTGACATGGTACGTAGCCAGCCTGGCGCTGTTCTGCGTGGAGCGCCTGGTGATGCTGCGCCTGTACCGTCGGCTGATGCGTGCCGGAAAATATCTGCAACGCACGGTGATCCTGGGCTTTACCGACACCGCCGTGCACGTCGCCGATCACCTGCAGCGCAACGGGGATATCCGTTCGGGGCTGATCGGTTTCATTGACGACCGCACCGAGCGCATTCCCAAGGAGCTGAGCAACCTGCCCCTGCTGGGTAATACCCGCGACCTGGAAAAACTGATCCGCGCCGAGCAAGTCAATCAAGTGATGATCTGCCTGCCCTGGGCCGCCGAGCAGCGCATCCACGGTTTGGTCAACCGCCTGCGGCAGCTGTCGGTGAATGTGATGCTGGTGCCGGACATGGCCGCCCTGCGCTACGGCCACAGCAAGATCACCGATGTGGGCGGCATCCTGATGTTCAACACCTCGCAATTGCCGTTGCGCGGCTGGTCGCCGGTGATCAAGCGCTGTGAGGATTTGCTGCTGGCCAGCCTCGCGCTGGTCTGCCTGTCGCCGGTGATGCTGGCTACCGCGATAGCCATCAAGCTCGACTCCAAGGGCCCGGTGCTGTTTCGCCAGAACCGCTACGGCTACAACGACAATGAAATCCGCGTGTTCAAGTTCCGCTCGATGTACACCGACCAGAGCGACTTCACCGCCGAACGCCAAACCACCCGCGAAGACCCGCGCATCACCCGTGTGGGCCGCATTATCCGCAAGACCAGCATCGACGAGCTGCCGCAACTGTTCAATGTGCTGCTGGGCAACATGTCCATGGTCGGCCCGCGCCCGCATGCCACGGCAACCAAAGCGGCGGGCGTTCCCTTCGAAGTGGCGGTGAGCGAATACAGCTCACGGCACCGGGTGAAGCCGGGCATCACCGGCTGGGCGCAGATCAACGGTTACCGGGGGGAGACCGACACCCTGTTCAAGATCCAGAAACGGGTCGAGTACGACCTGGAGTACATCTCCAAGTGGTCGGTGTGGTTTGACTTGTACATCGTCTTCATGACGGTCCCGGCCGTCCTTTCCACCAAGGAAGTCTATTGATGAACACACTCAACGGATTAATTCCCTGCATTATTTCCGGTGGTTCGGGCACGCGGCTGTGGCCGGTGTCTCGGCAGAACATGCCCAAGCCGTTCATGCGCATGCGCGACGGCCAGAGTCTGCTGCAGAAAACCTTCCAGCGCGCCGCCAAATTGCCCGGCGTGGAAAGCGTGTTGACGGTGACCAACCGCGACCTGCTGTTCCGTACCCTGGATGATTATCGCCTGGTCAACAAGGCCCACCTGCCCCTCGACCTGCTGCTGGAGCCGTTCGGCCGCAACACGGCGGCGGCGATCGCCGTGGCAGCGTTGCATGTGCAGGAACACTTCGGCGGTGATGCGCAGTTGCTGGTGATGCCCGCCGACCATTTGATCCTCGATGAAGTGGCGTTCGCCGCAGCGGTGACCCAGGCCCGCGACCTGGCCGAGGCCGGCTACCTGGTGACCTTCGGCATCCAGCCGGATCACCCGGAAACCGGCTTCGGCTACATCGAACAAGGCGAGCCATTAAGCACAGGCAATCGGGTCAAACGCTTCGTCGAAAAGCCCGACCTGGCCACCGCCCAAGGCTACCTCGACGGCGGCAAGCACCTGTGGAACGCCGGCATGTTCTGCTTCAAGGCCAGCACCCTGGTGGACGAACTCGCCACCCACGCGCCTGACGTTCTGGACGCTGCGCGCGCCGCCCTCGACCACAGCCAGAGCCTGCAAAACAAGACCTCGCGCCAGCGCGAACTGGACTCGGATGCCTTTGGCAGCGCGCCGGATGTTTCCATCGACGTGGCACTGATGGAGAAGTCCAAGCAAGTCGCCGTGGTGCCCTGCGACATCGGTTGGAGCGACATTGGCTCCTGGGAAGCCCTGCGCCAGCTCACCCCGAGCGACGCCCATGGCAACCAGGTCAATGGCGAGGCGATTCTGCATGACGTGCACAACTGCTACATCGACTCGCCCAAGCGCGTCCTCGGTGCCGTGGGCGTGCGCGACCTGATCATCGTCGACACCCCGGACGCCCTGCTGATCGCCGACGCCCACCGCAGCCAGGATGTGCGTTACATCGTTGCCGAACTCAAGCGCCAGAATCATCCGGCGTACAGCCTGCACCGCACGGTCACCCGGCCGTGGGGCACCTACACCGTGCTGGAGGAAAGCAGCCGATTCAAGATCAAGCGCATCGTGGTCAAGCCCCAGGCATCGCTGTCGCTGCAGATGCATCATCACCGTAGCGAGCACTGGGTGGTGGTCAGCGGCGCCGCGCAAATCACCAACGGCGAGCGTGAATTCCTGATCAACGCCAACGAGTCCACCTACATTCCTGCCGGGCACAAACACCGCCTGACCAACCCCGGCATCATCGACCTGGTGATGATCGAGGTGCAGAGCGGCGAGTACCTGGGCGAGGACGACATCGTGCGCTTCGACGACATCTACGGGCGCGCCCCGGCAGAAGTGAAAAAATGATATGCGCACGTCAATGATCATCCCGACCCGTAACGCCTCCAGCCACCTGGCGCGCCTGCTGCCGGCGCTGGGCATGCAAACCCTGCAACCTGATGAAATGCTGGTAGTGGACAGTGCCTCAAGTGATGACACCGTGGCGCGCTTTCGCGAATTCGGCGCACGGGTCGAGGTGATCGACGCGCGCGATTTCAACCACGGCGGCACGCGGCGCTGGGCCAGCGAACAAGTGGCCGGCGATGCGCTGATCGTGATGACCCAGGATGCGATCCCCGCCACTCCCGAAACCTTCGCTAACCTGCTCGCCGAATTGCAGCAGGACCCGCTCAACGGCGTGGCTTACGGCCGCCAGTTGCCGCATCCGGATGCGGGTGTGCTGGGTGCGCAATCGCGGCACTTCAACTACCCCGAGCAGAGCCGTAGCAAGAGCCTGGCCGATGCGCCGGAGCTGGGCATCAAGACCTGCTTCAGTTCCGACTCGTTTTCCGTGTACCGACGCAGCGTGTTGCACGCGGTGGGCGGTTTTCCAGCGGATGTGATCGGCAGCGAAGACGCCTATGTCGCGGCGCGCATGCTGCTCGAAGGCTACAAAGTGCGCTACGCCGCCTCGGCGCTGGTGCATCACTCCCACGATTACAAGCTCTTGGATGAGTTTCACCGCTACTTCGATATCGGCGTGTTTTACGGTCGCGAACCCTGGATCAGACAGGCCTTTGGCGACGCGGGTGGCGAAGGCAAGCGCTATGTGCTGGCCGAACTCGCGGCCTTGCGCAAAGCCGGGGCCTTGCACCGCGCCCCCGAAGTGCTGGTGCGCAGTGCGTTCAAACTGCTCGGCTACCGGCTGGGCCATCTGGAGCGTCGCCTCCCCCTCGCCCTCAAGCGGCGCATCAGCATGTTTCCCGGTTATTGGAGGTGAGCATCATGACCCACAGGAAGTCCCCCTTGATGAAACGAACCCTACTCCTCGTGGCCATGATGGCCCTGGCCGCCTGCAATACGCCGGCACGCATCGTCCCGCCCGACGGCAAGACCGTCGAGGAAGGCAAACGCGCCCTCGACCAGCTCGCCCAACTGCCACCGGCGGTGGAGCGCATCCGCATCGGCGACCAACTGCGCATCGTGCGCGATGCCGGCGAGATGCCGACCCTGTCGGCGTTCAACGTCAGCACCATTTATGAACTGACGCTGTACACGGTGCAGACCGACGGCAAAATCAACTACCCGTTCCTGGGGCCGGTGCAGGTCGCCGGTCGCCCGCCTTCGGAGCTGGCCAAGGAGTTGACCAGCAAGCTCGCGCCCATCTACCGCGAACCGCGCGTGACGGTGAACATCAACCAGGCGCCGGGCAGCTCGATCATCGTCGGCGGCGCGGTGAACAACCCGACGGCGGTGCAGCTCGGCACGGCCAACACCCTGGAACAAGCCATCATCGGTGCCGGAGGCGTCAGCCCGGCAGGCAACGCGAGCATGGTCGCCCTGCTGCGCGAAGACGCCCAGGGCGCGTATCGCGCGTACTTCCTGGACTTCAGCCAGTTACTCAAGACCGGCCCCAACGGCCGCAAACCCGTGCACCTGCAACGCGGCGATGTGGTGTTCGTGCCCAAATCCAACGTGGGCGAGCGCATCCAAGGGGTGGATACCTACATGAACCAACTGATCCCGTTCACCAAGTCCATTGGGGTGGGCTACAACTACACCCGAACCAGCGGCGGCAATAACTAAAGGAGCGACATCCCATGATCGAGATCCGTTCTTTTCGTGATCTTCTGCGCTTGTTCTTCATCTTCCGGCACGAGTTCAAACTGGCGGCGATTGCCGCGCTGGTGATCATCCTGCTGGGGGCGTTCCTGCTGCCGGCCAAGTACGAATCCACCGCGCGGCTGTTGGTGAAACCAGGGCGTGATTCGACCTTGCCCATCGAGATCAGCAACCGCCAGGCGCTGGTGATGCCCAGCACCCAGCGTGACCCGATTGTCGACGAGGAGCGCCTGCTCACCGGCCGGCCTATCGTGCGCGCGGTGGCCGAGCATTACCTGGAAGTGATCGAAAACGCGCCGCCGCCCGAGGGCTTCTGGAAGCGCACCAAGTACTACGTCAAGAGCGGCGTGGGGGCAGTGTTCGACGGCGTGCGCGTGGTCATGGAAACCGTCGGCATCGTCGAAAAAACCACGGCGGTCGAACGCCTGGCCGCCGGCCTGGAGAAGAATTTCGAGGTGAGCCACGCCGCCGGTTCCACGGTGATGGACATCACGTTCAAGTGGAGCGACCCGGAAATCGCCCAGGCGGTGGTCAAGGATTGGGTCGAGACCTACATCAACGAGCGCACCGAGGCCCTGGGCCGCAAGAGCCTGTATGCCTTCTATGAAGGCCAGGTGGCCAACAGCGCGACCGAGATCAAGAGCTACAAGGAGCAGATCCTCACGCACCTGAACCAGATCGGCGCGGCGAGCATCACCGACCGCCTGGAAGACTTGTCCGAGCGCATCAACGTGCTGCGCGGCGAGACCTTCAATACCACGCGGCTGATCGCGTCCTCCGACAGTGCCATTGCGAGCACGCGCACCCAGCTCAAGGGCCAGCCCAAGGAAGTCACCACGGTGCGCCAGATCGCACTGAACCCGCAGCAGCAGGATTTGCGTCGCCTGCTCAACCAGAAGCTGCTGGAAAAGGCCGACATGATGCGTACCTACACCGACAATGCGCCGCCGGTCAAAGCCCTGGACGCATCGATTCGGGCCATGCAGGTACAGGTCAACAGCGAGAGCAACACGGTGCAAGCCTCGGAAAACCGTGCGCCAAACACCCTGGAAATCCACTTGCAGCGCGTGTTGCTGGATGAAACCAGCAATAACCTGGCGCTGCGCACCCAACTGGTTCAACAGCAGAAACAACTGGTGAACCTGGAAGCCCAACGCAAGGAGGCCCTGGAGATTGAACCGGAGCTGGCCCGCCTCTCCCGCGAGCTGAACACCACCGAGCGCAACTACGCGCTGTACGTGGATAACCTGGAAAAATCGCGCATCGACCGTGAGCTGGATAACAGCCAGATCAGCAACATCGCGGTGATCGAAGAAGCCACCCTGAACCCGGGCCGCATCTTCCCGAAAACCCTGGTGATGCTGGTGTTGGCGATCCCGTTTGCCATCGTGGTCGGCCTGCTGGTGATCTACCTGTGCTACCTGCTCGATCAGCGGATTCACGACGGCGGCTTGGTGGAACGCAAGTTCGGCCTGCCCCTGTGGACCACCCTGCCGGAGCTGGACACCTCCACCGCGCAAAGTACCAACGCATTCAATGCAAGCATCTACCGCTTGTACAGCCTGCTGCAGCCCGACCGCATTGCCGAGCAAGGCCTGACCCTGGGCCTGACCTCGGCGCGCCATGGCGAAGGGGTGACCTTTGTGGTCGAACAACTGCGCCAGTTGCTGCATGAGAACGGCATCAACGTGCGAGTCGGTGGGCTGGAAGCCGCCGCACCGGGTGAAGTGGTGCTGCTCGACGCCTCGGCCCTGCTGGACAACCGCGAGGCGTTCATCAACCTGCGCCGCGCCGACCTGATCGGCCTGGTGGTGGAAGCGCGCAAAAGTACCGTGCCGGTGGTGGAACATGCGCTGTCGATCCTCAACACCGCGTTTGGCAAGGTGGACGGCATCATCATCAACCGTCGCAAGTTCGAAGTGCCAGGCAAAGTGCTGCACACCATCGGCAAGTACCGGGGAGCGTTCTGATGCGTATCGCCCTGCTCGCGCCCTTGCCACCGGAAAAGAACGGGATCGCCGACTATGCGAACCATTTCCGCACGGCACTGGAAAAACTCGGCGTGACGGTACTGACACCGTTGGCCGGGGTGGCGGGCAATTCCGAGGCGATCAAGCAGGCCATCGCGGCGTTCGACTGGCAGTCGGTGGACCTGGTGCATGCCGAGCTGGGCGGCGGACGGCTCGGGGAATTCCTGGCCTTGCGTGAACTGCGCAAGGCTTACCCGCAGTTGCCGTTGACCGCCACCGTGCATGACCCGGAGCGCATCGTGTGGCGGCGTGAACACCTGCCCTTCCCCTTGAACCTGATGGAACGTTTGCCGAGCCCATTGCCCCAGGCGGCAGTGGTACTGGCCGACCCGCTGACCCTGCGCGAAGAACGCCAGGTCGCCAAAGGGCTGACCCGGCTGGTGACCCTCACCCGCCTGGGCGCCGGCTGCTTGACCGAGCGCATGCAACTGCCGGCCGGCAAAGTCGCGGTGATCAACCACGCCAACCTGGCGGTTGCACCGGCGCCTCTCCCGTCGCTGGACACCCTGCGGCTGCTGTATTTCGGCTTTATCTACCGTGGCAAAGGCATCGAGGACCTGGTGCAAGCCTTGGCGGATGTCTTCAAGCAAGCCCCCGAATTGCGCGACCGCGTGCGCTTGACCCTGGCCGGCGGCACCGCCGCCGAAATGGCGTTTGGCGCGGGCGGCAACTACCTGGAACAGCTGAACGCGCAGATCGCGGCATTGGGCCTGACCGACGCCATCGACTGGCGCCTGAACCTGCCGGCCGATGAGATCGCCCAGACCATCCAGGCCCACCATGTGATGGTGCTGCCCTATCGCGAATCGAAAAAACTCGGCTTGCTGGGGCGCCAGCGCGGCACCAGTGGTGCGTTGTCCTGGGCCGCCGCCTGCGGGCGCGGCGCGATCACCTCCGACGCCCGCGCATTCGCCGAGGAAGTCGCCAGCGGCAACGGCGCGATCTATCCCGAAGGCGACGTGGCCGCGTTGGGCGAACAACTGCTGCGCCTGGCGCGCACGCCACTGCTGGCGCGGGATTGGGCTGAGCGCGCCGGGGAAATCGGTCGCGAACGCCTATGGCCGTTGACCGCGCAGAAATTCAAACAGCTCTTCGAGCAGGCCATCAGCGGAGCCCCTTATGGCGCGTAAACGCACCTATCTCGCCACCTTTGCGTTGGTGGCCGCACTGGGCTTGACCGCATTCTTGTGGGGACGCCAAGCGGACGCCGAAAGCCATGTGCTCAAGGGCAGCAAGGAGGTGGTGTGGAAGGATTTCCTGGGGGTGAATGCGCAGTTCCTGTGGTTCAGCCCCGAGCGTTACCAGAAGCAGATCGACCGCCTCAAGGCGCTGGGCCTGGAGTGGGTGCGCCTGGATTTGCACTGGGATCAACTGGAAACCGCGCAGAACCAATACAAGCTCGCCACCCTCGATGAACTGGTGGGCAAGCTGCAACAGAACCAGATCAAGTCGGTGTTTTACCTGGTGGGTTCGGCACGCTTTATCACCAGCGCGCCACCGCTGTCGCTATACCCGGACCAGTACCCGCCAAAAGACCCCAACGTGTTCGCCAACCGCATGGCGCTGCTCTCCCAGCGCTACCCCAGCGTCGAGGCCTGGCAAGTCTGGAACGAACCGAACCTGATCGGCTTCTGGCGCCCGGTGGCGGACCCGGCCGGCTACGCGAACCTGTTGACCGTCACCACCAACGCCTTGCGCGCCGTGAACCCGACCAAACCGGTAGTCGCCGCCGGCATGGCGTTCTTCAGTGAAATGCCCAACGGCCAGACCATGTTCGACGCCTTGGGCGCGCTGGGCGTGGTCAGTCTGAACACGATCATCTCCTACCACCCCTACACCCAATTGCCCGAAGGCAACGACCCGGCCAACCTGGATTTCATCGCCAAGACCACCCAGCTCAACCAGGCCCTGCGCAACGGCGGCGTGCAAACCTTGTGGAGCACCGAGTGGGGCTGGTCGACCTACAAGGGGCCCAAAGACGCCCAGGACATCATCACGCCACAAGCACAGGCCGACTACGTGGTGCGCCGCCTGGCGCTGATGAGCGCGATGGATTACGACAAGATTTTCCTGTTCACCCTGAGCGACCTCGACCAGCGCGCCAGCGTGCGTGACCGCTCCTATGGCTTGCTGGACATCGACACCAACCCCAAGCCGGTCTACACCGCGCTGAAGAACTTCCTCGATGTCAGCGGGCCGAAGCTCACGCCGGGCGATCCACCGGCTTCCGACGCGTTGCCCGACGGCCTGTTCAGCATCGGCTGGACCCGCGCCGACGGGCGCAAGCTGTGGTTCTTCTGGTCGGCCCAGGGCGGCAACGCGCATTTGCCGGGCTTGGCCAGCGCCACCCTATACGACCCGCTGCGCGGCACGCAAACCCCGGTGAGCGGCGTCAACGGCCTGACCGTTCCGGTCAAGTCGAACCTGCAAATTCTGTTATGGGAGTGAGGCCTGCCATGCGCATTTTATGGATCCTGCCCTACTCGCCCTGGCCCGCCACCAGCGGTGGCAAGACGCGCCAGTTCCACCTGCTGCGCAGCCTGGCCGCGCGAGGGCATCGGATCACCTTGCTGCTGCATGACAAACACCCGGTGTCGCTCACCGACCGTCAGGTGCTGGAGGCGTTTCTCGAACAACTGATCATCCTGCCGCGTCGCCCTCTGCGCAGCGTGAAGACCCTGATCGCCGGATTGTTCGCGCCCTACCCGCTGCTGGCCAGCGTGAATGGTTTGTCGGGGGCGTTGCAGGACACTTTCAACCAACTGCTCAACGAACACTGGGATGTGGTGCAGATCGAGCACACGTACACCTTTCAACCTTATGAAGATGCGCTGACGCGTAAATCCCAGCCGTTCGTGCTGACCGAACACAATGTCGAATCCGCGCTCGGCGCGGCCACGTATGACCGCCTGCCAGGCTGGTCGCTGCCGTTCATTCGCTACGATCAATGGCGCTATACCCGCTGGGAACGGCGTGTGATGCGCCAGGCCACGCAGGTGGTGGCGGTGACCGACAGCGACGCCCAGACGCTGGAAAAAATCGCCGGCAAACCGGTGTCGGTGGTGGTCAATGGCGTGGATTGCGATCACTTCGCAGCGGCACGTCCCGACCCGTCGACCCGCCGCGTGCTGTTCCTCGGCAACTACGAGTACGCGCCCAACGTGGATGCCATCGAGTGGGCCCTGGATGAAATCCTGCCCAAGGTCTGGGAACGCTGCCCGGACGCGCGCATGAGCGTGTGTGGCTTCGGCATGCCTGGCAGCTGGCGCGAACGCTGGCCAGACCCGCGCATCGAGTGGCAGGGCTTCGTGCCCAACCTGCTGAAACTGCAGTCGAGTTGTTCGGTGTTTCTGGCACCGTTGCGCCATGGCGGTGGCTCCAAGCTCAAGGTGCTGGAAGCCTTGGCCGCCGGCTTGCCGTTGGCGAGTACCGAGCAAGGCGTATCGGGGTTGGACCTGGTGGAAGGCCTGGACTACCTCGGCGGGCAGACCGCCGCAAGCCTGGCCGACGCCGTGGTGCGCCTGCTGCAATTTCCCGATGCCGCCGCGCCCATGGGCGAAGCTGGCCGTGCCTATGTGCGACGCGCCCATGACTGGAGCGTCGCCGCCAGCCAGTTGGAAAAGGTGTACGCCAGCCTTTCGCCCCTGAATCAAAAGGAGCCCGCATGCGTGTAGGCCTGGATTACCGCACCGTCGGCACCTCGCCGCAATCGGGCATCAGCCGCCAGGTGTACGCGCTGGAAAGCGCCCTGCACGGTCTGCCAGGCATCGAGCTTGAGCGGTTCACCGTGGCGCCCCTGGGCGATGAAACCCGCCTGCAGGCCCATTGCCCGACCTGGGGCTGCGCCAAGACCGCGATGCACCAGCCGCAGAATCGCCTGCGGTTCGAGGCTGGTTTTCTGCCGCGCGCATTACGTGAGCAGCAGATCGACCTGTACATCAGCACCTTCAACATGGGCCTGCCATTGCCGCCCAAGCCGAAGGGTCTGCGCACGGTGGTGCTGTTGCATGACCTGTTTCAAATCACGCTGAACAACTACCACGCCAACCGTCTGAAGGCGCTGATCTACAAGACCAGCGATCGCCTGTCGATTGCCTACGCGGTACACAGCGCTGACCGGGTGTGGACGCCGTCGCAATACAGTGCCGATGAAACCGCGCGGTTGTTTCCCAAGGCGGCCGGCAAGATTCGCGTACTGCCCAATCAGGTCGATGGCTTTTCCGAGCTGGCGGCGGACCTCAGCGCTCGCCAATTGCCCGAACGTTTTTGGTTGCTGGTGGGCACGCGTGAATTGCGCAAGAACGTGCCGTTCCTGGTAGACGCCTGGCAGCAGGCGCGACAGCAATCCCCTGCCGTGCCGGAGTTGGTGCTGGTGGGCAGTCTTGAGCATTTGCCCGAGGCGCAGCGCACTCTGCCGGGGATTCGTGCGCTCAGTGGTGTGTCGGATGCCGAGTTGCACGCGCTGTACCGCCAGGCCTCGCGCCTGTGGCAACCGTCCTATGCCGAAGGTTTCGGCCTGCCGGTGATCGAAGCCTTGAGCGTCGGCACCCCGGTAGCGGTGGCCAGCGGCACCTCGCTGGATGAAATCACGCCGCCGTCGGCGCCGCGTTTTTCGCCCACCGACGGCCCGGCGTTGACGCATTTGATGCTCAGCCTCAACGAGCGCGACGAAGAAGAATCACCCGAGCAAAACCGGGAATGGGCGCAGCGTTTCAACCAACACGCCTACCGCCGACGCCTGGCCGAATTGATCGAGGAACTGAAGTGAGAATGACCCTGCCCAGCCTCGTCGCCATCCTCTTCGGCCTGTTGTTTGGCGCCGTAGCCCTGCTGTTGTCACCGGCCAAGGCGTTCCTCGCCGTGATCGGCCTGGCCGGGGCGGTGACCATCCTGCGCTTTCCATTCTGGGGCCTGTTGCTGTTCGCGCTGGTCGCTACGTTCATGCCGTATTCCACGGTCAACCTGGGGATTCGCAGTACTGTCAGCGAAGCCATCCTGGCGATGACCTGGGGCGCCGTGCTGTGGAACAGCTTCCTGGTACGCCTGCCGGATACGCCGAGCCTCACCCGGCGCCCGACCGACCAGATGCTGTTGTGGCTGATGCTGTTCAGCGTGTTTCCCTTCATTGTCGGCCAGGTCACCATCCACGCCGACAGCAGCGGCGTGGCCAACTGGCTGCGTTGGTTGCTGAACTTGTCGGGGGTGTTCCTCTGCGCCAAGTTACTGGTGGACCACAAGCACCGCGAGTCCCTGGTGATCGCCCTGCTGCTGGGCAGCCTGGCCATGCTGGTGCTGTCGATTGCGGTGTTCGTGCGCACGCGCTCCGGGGCCGGCATTGCGCCGGTGCTGGCACTGTTCAACTACGGCAACTTCGACATGCTCAAATTCGGCCTGGAGGCCATGGCTTCGCGCATGGGCTCGCCGTGGATGCACCCGAATGCCATCGGCGGGATCATGGCGCTGTTGCTGCCGCTGGCCTTCTGCTTCGGCATGACCGAGCAAGGCTGGAAACGTGCTCTGGGCCTGGGCGTGGCGTGCCTGGGCGCGGCGGCCTTGTTGTTGGCGAGTAGCCGTGGCGCGATGGTCAGCCTGGCGTTGGTGCTGCTATGGATGGCCACGCGCCGGGTGCCCTACACCGGGCGTCTGCTGATGATCGGCGCGGCGCTGACCGTCGTGCTGGTGATGGCGTATCCGCCATTGCAGGAACGCTTGGCGACGATCTTCTCTTCGAGCAATGCCAGTACCGAAGTGCGTTTCGACGAATACCGCATGTTCCCGCAAGCGGTGGCGTCGTACCCGTTCGGCATCGGCTTCAAGGTCGACCCACCGGTGCCTGACACCCACTTGCTGGGCATCTCCAACCTGTGGCTGAACTACATCTACAAAACCGGCATCGTCGGCATGCTGTTCTTTATCGCGGTGACCGTGCGCTGGTGGCGTGAAGCGCGCCCGGAAAACGGTCCGATCCGCCTGACCAAGGACAATGCTCTGTGGTTGGGCACCACGGCGGGGATTCTCTCGGCACTGGTCAGCGGCCTGTTCGACCACTACTTCAGCTTTGCGGTGGTGATGGTCGCGCTGTTCTGGCTGATGGTCGGCATCAACGTGCTGGAGGCACGCCGGCTGTTTCCGGCACGCCTGCCGCAGGTGAAACCGGTGGTCTTTCGCAAACCCGTGCTTGATGGCGCCAAGCCCTGATGCTGGGCTCCGCCGTCTGGCTGACGCTGGCGACACTGCTGGGCCTGTGTCTGGGTTTTGCCCGCGAATGGCTGCTGGTGGCGGCCTGGGGCGCGGGCGAGCGCAGTGATGCATTCCTGATCGCGCTGTTTTTGCCGGAAGCGCTGCGCATGTCACTGGCCGGCGGCGTGCTGAGTGCCGCAGCGCTGCCGCTGTACCTGGCGCGCAAGGACGACGAACGTCTGGGCTGGCTGGCCGTGTTGTTCCCGGCGCTGCTGCTGATCGCGCTGGTCACCAGCCTGTTGCTGACGCTGCTGGCGCCGTGGCTGGTGCAACTGCTCGGACCGGGCTTGGCGGCGAGCGCCACGGCGCTCGCCAGCAGCAACTTGCAGATCGTCGCCTGGTGCGTGCCGGGGTTGATGCTGCACGCGCTGTTCAGCATCCCGTTGCAGGCCAGCGAACGTTTTGTGCTGGCCGGCCTGGGTTCGTTGTTGTTCAACCTGCCGCCGGTAACCTACCTCGCCCTCGCTGGCACCGCCACCCAACCGCACTCGCTGGCCCTGGCCTGCCTGGCCGGCAGCCTGTTGATGCCGCTGGCGCTGCTGCCATCGATGTGGCGCCAGGGCTGGCGGCCGTGGCGCTGGCAATGGTCGCTGGCGCCGCTGCGGGAATTGGGCCAGCGCATCGGTCCATTGTTACTGAGCAACGGCGCCAGCCAGGGCCTGGCCCTGATCGAACGGCTAGTGGCATCGCTGCTGGGTGAAGGCGCGGTGACCTGGGTCAACCTGGCACGCAAGCTGATGAACCTGCCGCTGATTGCGCTGATGAGCCTCAACCAAGTGCTGCTGGGCATGATGAGCCGCCGCCAGGGCGATGAACGCCTGGCCCTGCTTAAACGTGGCCTGGAAACCGCCAGCGTATTGACCCTGCCCGCCGGTGTCGGCCTGGTGGCGGCTGCCCCGAGCCTGGTGGCGTTGCTGCTGCCCAAGCAATCGCTGGACTCGCCATTGCCGCTGCTGCTGGCCTGGTTTGCCGTGCCGTTGGTATTCGGCGCCTGGAACGCTTTGCTCGCGCGGTATGCCTACGCGGCCGGGGACACGCGCCAGCCACTGCGCTGCGAATTGCTCGGCAGCCTGGTCAACGTAGTGCTGCTCGGCGTGCTGCCGTTTGTGTTCGGCCTGGCGGGGATTCCGTTGGCGGCACTGGCCGGGGTTATCTGCACCGCGCTGCTGCTGATGCAACGCCAGGCCTTGCTCGGCGCCCTGCCCTGGGCACGGAGCTGGCTGCTCAGTGCCGTGCTGATGGGCGTCGCGGCGTTGGCGCTGTTTCGGATTGAAGGCGTGTGGCTGCAACTGGGGCTGAGCACCCTGGCCGGCGCCGTGGTGTTACTGGGCATGGGGCTGTGGCTGAAGCCGTGGCGCAAGGCATGAGGCTTTCTGTAGGAGCGGGCTTG
>NZ_JACAQP010000031.1:52075-67120 GCF_013387025.1 Pseudomonas reactans
CGGGCAAGCCCGCTCCTACAACGGGCGGTGTGGTTTATAGAGGGAGGGTGATCAGGTGAAACATCGTTGGATTCAAATGGACATTGCCAAGGGTATCGGCATCCTGATGATCGTGTACGGTCACAGTTGGTTCGTGGCGAACTCGCTGGAGCTGCAGTACCCGATCATCGCCTCGTTCATCTTGCCGTTGTTCTTTTTCCTCTCCGGCGTTTTTTTCAAGCCCGAGCAGCCGTTTGTGGAGATGGCCGTGCGCAAGGCCGATGGCCTGCTCAAGCCGTTTTTCTTCACCATGCTGGTGTATGTGATCGTCCGCGACGTGCTGCGCGGCCAACCCCTGCTGCCGGACATCGGCGGCGTGCTGTATGCCTCGGTGGATACCATCCCGTGGCAGGCGCTGTGGTTTCTGCCGCACTTCTGGGTGGCGATCCTGTTCAGTTGGGTGATGCTGCGCCTGATCCAGCGCCTGAAGCTGTCACTGCCGCTGAGCTGCCTGCTGATGGCGGTACAGCTGTTGATCGGCATCTGGGTACTGCCGTGGTTCTGGCAAATCCCGGTGAGCGTCGGCGGGCAGACCTGGACGTTGCCCGGCCTGCCCTTCGGCCTGGAAATCACCCTGATCAGCAGCACCTACTTTATCTGCGGCTACCTGCTGCGCGACTGGCTGCGTCGACATGAGGGATCGTGGCTGGGGCTGCTGATCTCGGTGGCATTGTTTGCCGCCGTGTTCCTCTACAGCCACGCCACCATGGACCTGGCGCAGCGCCGCTACGACCACTGGCTGTGGACCAGCCTGCTCGCGGTGCTCGGCGTGTACGCGTGCTGGTCGCTGGCGCGGGTGCTGATGGTGTCGACCGTCATCACGCGGGCGATGACCTACATTGGCCAGAACACCTTGATCCTGCTGATCTTCCACGGCGAGATCCAGCACAAGACCGTTGACCTGCTGGAGCGCCTGGGGCTACACGCGCTTGTCGCGGCCTGCGTGGGTTTTGTGGTGGCCGTGGTGGTGCCTTTGTTGATCGGGGAAGTGATCAAGCGGGTAGCGTTTTTGCGGTTTTTCTACTTTCCGTTTCCGGTGCGCAAGGCGCCTGTCGCAAAAACGGCGCCTTGAGGGCGCCGTTCAATCGCTACGTCAGAAGTCGTATTTGACGCTGGTCATCAGGTTACGCGGCGGCCCGTACATGCCGTGGTTGCCGGCGTAGCTCAGGTATTCACGGTCGAACAGGTTGTTGAGGTTCAGCGAAGCGCTCAGTTTGGGTGTCACGTCGTAGCGCACCAGCAGGTGAGTGATGGCGTAGCTGCCCTGGCTGAAGGTGTACAGGTCTTCCCCGACCTTGCTCTGCCAGTTCACCCCGCCGCCCACGGTCAGTTTGTTGAACGCGCCAGGCAAACGGTAGGAGGTAAAGGTCTTCAGGCTCTGGCGCGGCAAGGTGGTGACGATGCGTTTGTCGTCGGCATCGGTACTGACCGCATAGGCATAGCCGGCGGAGGCCTGCCAGCCATCAGCGAGTTCGCCGTTGAGTTCCAACTCCACGCCTTCGGTGGTGGTGCCCTGCTCGTTGCGATAGGTGTTGCCGCCCGGGGTATCGATCCAGATGGCCAAGTTGTCCTGCTCCAGCTTGAACAACGCCAGGCTGGTGTTCAGCTTCTCGTCGAAGAAGCTGCCTTTGAGGCCGACTTCATACCCTTTGCCCTCCATCGGCGGCAGCGCCTTGTTATTGATGTCGCGTACCCAACTGGCCTGAGGGTTGAAGATTTTGGTGTAGCTGGCATAGGCCGACCAGTTGTCGGTGAGGTCATACACCACGCCGGCGTAAGGGATGTAGACGCCGGTTTCCGATTCGTCGGAGCGTGTCGCCGTGCCGCCGTAAGGGCGGTCTTCGGTTTCGCGCTTCCAGTCGATCACGCGGCTGCCGAGGATCACGCTCAGGTCATCGGTGACCCGCAGCCGCGTGCTCAGGTAGGCGGCGTATTGGCTCTCATCCACCGAGGATTTACCGGTGACATTGAACACGGGCTTGGCTGACTGGCCGTCCCAGTTGAGCAGGTTGTCGATGGCACCGGCAGGCGAGCTGGAATAGTCGTAATGCCATCCGCCGTAACTCGGCACGCTTTCCTTGTATTTTGACAAGGTGACACCCGCGATCAGCTCGTGCTCACGGCCGAGCAGGTCAAAGGGGCCGGTGGCGTAAAGGTCGAAGTTGTCCTGGCGCGGTGTACCGGAGAAACGCACCGGCAATTGGGTGGTGCCGCTGCCATCCGTGTTGAGGGATCCGTTGACGTAGTTGAAGACTTCGTCGAACTGGTTTTCGGTGTGGGTGAATTCGGCCTTGGCGCTCCAGCCGCTGTCGAACTTATGTTCGATAGACGTGAAGAAGCTGGTTTGCTCATGATCGTTGTAGGACCAGGCCGGAGCGGTGTTCAGCGAACGGTTAAGGTTAGTGCGCGACCCGTCGGTAAACCGTGTGGGCAAACCGGAACGCGCTGGCGAATCGACGTCGGTGCGCAGGTAGCTGAAGCCCAGGGTCAGTAGCGTGGCTTCGCTCAGGTCGAATTCGGTGATGCCATAGAGCAGTTGGGTTTCCTGCTTGTAGCGGTCGATCCAGGCGTGTTCGGTCTTGTAGTCCGCGACCAGCCGACCGCGCACATTGCCGGTTTCGGTCAGCGGGCCGGAGACGTCCAGGCCCGTGCCATAACGGTCCCAGGTGCCCCCTTCAGCCGTGACGCTGGCGCGAGCCTCGGCCGTCGGGCGCTTGCGGATCAGGTTGATGGTGGCTGCCGGGTTGCCCATGCCGCTGATCAGGCCAGTGGCGCCGCGCACGATCTCGACGCGGTCGTACATGGCCATGCTTTGGGTGTAATTGTCCATGCGCGTGGCGGTGGGCACACCATCGATTTCGAAGTTCTGGATCTGGAAGCCACGCGAGAAATAGCCGTCACTCTCCGAGCCCAGGCCATCGCGCAACACAATTATGCCGGGAGTGGCATCGAGGGTGTCACTGAGGTTGGTGAGGCGCTGATCATCCAGGCGCTGGCGGGTCATTACGGTGAGCGACTGCGGGGTTTCCCGAGGCGTCAGATTCAGGCGCGTCGAGCTGCTGGACGACTGCGTGGTATAGGAACCGGTGCCTTCGGTGGTCGAGCCCGGTGCCTTGCCCGAGATCGATACGGTGCCCAGTTGCAGCGCGCCACCCGCCGGGCGTGGCTCCAGTGAATAGTTGTTACCGCTGCCATGCACCGCTTGCAGATCGCTGGTGCTGAGCAGGATCGCCAGGCCAGTGTCCAGGTCATGCCGGCCGTGCAGGCCGGGGCTGGTCTTGCCATCCGTGAGCGCCGCCGGGTACGACAACAGGATCTGGCTGGCCTGACCGAACTGATTGAGCGCCCCGGCCAACGAGCCGGCCGCAATATCGAAATCCAGGTCCGGTGCCGCTTGAACCCAGGTCGACGCCAGCAACAATGGCGTGGCGACCGTCACGCTGGCGATGCCTTGCATGACGGCCAGGGCCAGAGAGGTTTTCAACGTTCTGCGATGTGGTGTGCGTGGCTGCATGCCCAATTCCCCAGTGAAGGTAGTGTCTGGGGATATAAGTCTCGTGAGAAACGCAAACGGACCACCCTGGCGCGAACTAAATTCAAACCCGGTTCAGGCGGGGGTTGAGGGTGACCCAGAAGCGTGTGAAATGCTGCACGTCCAGCTTCAAGGTCTGCCCCAACGCGGCAAGGATGCGGTCGGTGTCGGACAGCGGATAAGTGCCGGACACACGCAAGCCTCGCACGGCCGGGTCACAGGTCAGGCGCCCGCGCCGGTAGCGGCTCAACTCGTCGAGGAAGTCCTCCAACCGCATGCCTTCGGCGACGATCATGCCCCGGCTCCAGGCCAGCTCGCCATCCCGTTGCGGACGACGGGCGAGCAAGGTGTGGGCATCAAAGCTGACCAGCTCATTCGCTTGCAGCACCAGGCTGCGTGACGGGATCTGCACCGACAGTGCGCCCTGGTCGGCCCCCAACTGGGTAAAGCCATCACGCTGGCGCACGCTGAAGCGACCGCTGACGGCACGGGTCAGGCCCTCGGCGGTCTGCACCCACAGCGGACGGGCGTCGGTGAGGTTGGGGTCCACCAGGATTTCACCGCGCAGCACCTGGATTTTCCGTGCGTGCGCGGTGTATTTCACATCGATGGCGGTGTCGGTGTTGAGCTGCACCTGGGTGTTATCCGCCAGGCCGATGCGCCACTGCTCGCCGACGGTGGTGCTGTAGTCGCTGGTCCAGTGCTGCACCAACGCCGTGTCCTTGACGCTCCAAGCAGTAGTGCCCGCCGCCAGCAGCACGGCAAGGTGCTTGATCACTCGACGACGGGACATTGCCGGCAGCAACGTTGCGCGAGCCAAGGCCTGATGAGCCGGCGCGCGCACGTCTTGCATGCGTTGGAGAAACCGCTGGGAATGCTGCCAGGCCAGTTCATGGGCCGGGTCCTGCTCGCGCCAGCGCTGCCAGTCGGCGCGGGTCTGTTCAGTGACGTCCGGCGCCTGTAATTCCAGTTGCCAGTGCATCGCCTGCTCGGCGGCCTCAAGGGATAATGGCGATGGATTCATCAGCGTTGGCTGTCCAGCAGGATGCACTGCGCACCCGCCTTGACGATGTAGCGCTTGACCGTGGTAACGCTGGCGCCGAGGCGCTCGGCAATCTCGCCGTGGCTGAGACCGTCAAGCTGCGACCACAGGAATGCCTGGCGCACCGGCACGGCCAGGCGGCTGAGCACTTCATCGAGGGCCATCAGGGTTTCCAAAAGAATCCACTGGGTTTCGGCGCTGGGCGCAGACTCTTCCGGCAACAGGGCCAGGGCTTGCAGGTAGGCTTTTTCCAGCTTTTGCCGACGGAAATGATTGGACAGCACACTCTGCGCCACCTTCGCCAGGAAACTGCGCGGCGCCAGAATTTCAACCGGCTGGTTTTTTGCCAGCAGCCGCAGAAAGGTGTCCTGAGCCAGATCGGCGGCACTCTGCGGGCAGTTCAAGCGACGCCACAGCCATTGCTGCAACCAGCGATGTTGTTGGCGGTACAGGGTGGCCAGATCAGTGGGGCTTACCGCAGGAGTCGAAGACATGGAAGGCGCGCGCGAAGAATGAGGCGTAAATGATAACGGTTATCATATTCTTCGTTGCGTCGATGCTGCAAGTTTCTGCTGCAGGAGCCGGCTGGCCGGCTCCTGGCGGGGGTCAATCGTCCAGTGGTTGCGGGGCTGCGTGCTTGGCGGGTTTGCCGGCCTTGGCAGCGGGTTTCGCCGCCGGAGCAGCGGCTGCCGGTTCAGTCTCGGCGGGAGCGGCGGTTTCTTTCTCGGCCATCGGCATCTGGTCGATGGCGCTGAAGAACTCTTTCAGGTCGAGGGTATCCGGTGGCACGGTTTTCTCGACTTTCTTCTCGCCGTCCTTGCCCACCAGGATCACTTTGGTGCCGCTACCGGCACCCAGTTTGAGGGCACGGATCAGTGCGTTGGTTTCCGGCGGCGTGAGCTTTTTATTGTCCTTGGGGTCCTTGGCGAACTTCTCGCCTTCGGCGCCGATGCTGCCGAACTTCACGGTGTAGAACACCATGTTGCGTTCTTCGAAAGACTGCTTGGTCGCAGGCTCGTCCAACTGTTTCTTGAGGGTCGCCAAGGTGTTGTTGCCGGAATCAAGCTCTACCACCACCAGCGGCCGGGCCTTGCCCAAGTCTTGCTTGAGCGGGTTGATATCATCAGCAGCCAACAGCGGCCCCGTAAAAGCCATCAAGGTAGCCAGGGTCAGCGACCGGATGAGCATGCGCACCTCCTTTGTATTCCATGCAGGGTTCTTGAGTTTCATGTCTGCGACAGTCAAATTCAAGGATGATTCCTACACCACTTTAAGAAAGCGTAGGACAGGACGCCCGCTACGCAAGGGTTTGGTGGGCTCAAGTGTCATTGTTTCCACTGATTTCGGAAACATCATGAGACCTTCCACGCCGGCCAATGCCGCGCAAACATGGGGGCGACGATGGGGTCGGCATCCACGTGCGCCAGGCTCTGGGCAAAGCCCGGCGCCAGGCCGTTCAATGCCTCACGTGCTTCATCCCAGCGCGACACCACTGCCGCCATGAGGCCCAATGCGTTCGGCACGCCGTTGGGCGCAAACAGTTGCTCGTCGAACTGATCGGCGAACACCACCCAGGCCTGATGCAGGTAGCGCCGGGTGCCCGTCACCAGTTGCGCCTGCACGGTTTCGTTGACGTTGCCGAGCCAGCGTTGCGGGTAGTCGATGATGCCGATGGCCGAATAGCAATTGGCCGCGATGTACACCAGGCCGCGAATGATCTGCGCGCGGTTGCCAGCCAACAGGTCCGAGGCGGGGTATTCCAGGCCCAGGTGGATCAGGATCGCGGCACTTTCCGTCAGCACTTGGCCATCAGGGGTGACCAGCGTGGGCACCTGCTTGAGCGGGTTGATCCGGGCCAACTCTTCACTGCCTTCGCCCTCCGCCCAGGAGGCCGCGTCCACCCGTCGCCACTGCACTGCGCAGCGCTGCAGGGCGATTTCGATCATGCAGGAGCCGGATTCGTCGATGCCATACAGCGTGTACATGGGCCTTTCCTCCTAACGTTGCAGTTTGGCCTGCAAATGGGCCTTCACCTGCGGCCATTCCGAATCGATGATGCTGAAGCGCACCGAGTTTCGCTTGCGCCCGTCGGGCATGATGCGTTCGTGACGCACGATGCCTTCCTGTACGGCGCCGAGGCGCAGGATCGCGGCGCGGGACTTTTCGTTGAGTTCATCGGTGGTGAATTGCACGCGCACACAGTCGAGCACTTCGAACGCGTAGGTCAGCAACAAAAGCTTGGCTTCGGTGTTGATCGCGCTTTTCTGCGTGGACAGCGCCAGCCAGGTATGGCCGATTTCCAGTTTGCGATTGACCCGGTCGACCTTCCAGAACCGCGTGCTGCCGACCACTTGGCCATCTTCACGACGCACCAGGGTGAACGGGATCACGCTACCGGCATCGCGCCCCGCCAGGGCGGTGTCGATGTACTGATCAACCGTGTCCGGGCCCGGTACGTTGGTGACCTTCAGGTTCCACAATTCGCCATCGGCGGCGGCGTCGAGCAAGGCGGCCTTGTGTTCCCTTTGCAGGGGCAGGAGTTCGACCGTGGTGCCGGTCAGAGTGATCAGGGTCATGGTGGCAGCGCCGTCTGGGTGGTCATCAGAAACAGAGAGTGCAGGCTGCCACCCTGACGAATCAAGCGTTTTAAAACAGGCCCATCTGACCGCCCACCAGGGTGCTGAAATCGTCATTCACGAACGGCAGGATCGCATCCGCCACCGGCTGCAATTGCCGGGTGACGTAGTGGTCGTAATCGATGGGCGCTTGCCGCACTTCCAAGGGTTCCGGGCCATTGACGCTGATTACGTAGCTGATCCAGCCACCGCGCTGGTACTGGCGCGGGCGGTTCAGGCGGTCGTTGTATTCATCGGCCAGACGCGCGGCGCGCACATGGGGCGGCACGTTGCGCTCGTAGTCGTCCAGCCGGCGGCGCAGGCGTTTACGATAGATCAGCAGCTCATCGAATTCGCCGCTGAGGGTACGGCGCACATAGTCGCGGATGTAGTCCTGATGCGGCTGGCGATGGAAGATGCGCTGATAGAGTTCCTGCTGGAATCGACGGGCCAGGGGCGACCAGTCGCTGCGCACGGTTTCCAGGCCTTTGTAGACCATGTCTTCGCTGCCATCGCTGCGCACCACCAGGCCGGCGTAGCGTTTCTTGCTGCCCTCCTCCGCGCCACGGATGGTCGGCATGAGGAACCGTGTGAAATGGGTTTCGTACTGCAACTCCAGGGCGCTTTGCAGGCCGAACGCGGTGAGCAGGTGCTCGCGCCACCAATCGTTGACGTGCTGCACCAAGGCTTGGCCGATACGGCTGGCGTCCTCTTGGGAATGCGCGCGGCCGAGCCACACGAAGGTGGAGTCGGTGTCGCCGTAGATCACCTCATAACCTTGGGCTTCGACCAGTTCGCGGGTCTGGCGCATGATCTGGTGGCCACGCATGGTGATCGACGAGGCCAGGCGTGTATCGAAGAAGCGGCAGCCACTGGAACCGAGTACGCCGTAGAAGGCGTTCATGATGATTTTCAGGGCCTGGGACAGCGGCGCATTGTGTTCGCGCTTGGCCTCTTCGCGGCCTTCGGAAACCCGCGCGACGATGGACGGCAAACAATGCCGGGTGCGGGAAAAGCGTGCGCCGCGAAAGCCTTCTACCGAGTCACTGTCGTCGGGATGCTTTAGGCCTTCGATGAGACCCACCGGGTCGATCAGAAAACTGCGGATGATCGACGGGTAGAGGCTTTTGTAGTCGAGCACCAACACCGATTCGTAAAGGCCGGGGCGTGAGTCCATGACAAAACCGCCGGGGCTGGCCTGCGGCGGCTTGTCGCCCAGGTTCGGCGCAACGAACCCTTGGCGGTGCATCAGCGGCATGTACAAATGGGTAAACGCAGCGACGGAGCCACCGTTGCGGTCAGCCGGCAGCCCGGTGACGCTGGCGCGCTCCAGCAGGAACTTGAGCAGTTCGGTCTTCTCGAAAATCCGCGTGACCAACTCGCAGTCCTTGAGGTTGTAGCGCGCCAGGGCAGGCTTGTCCTCGGCGAACATGCGGTTGATCTCGTCCATGCGCTGGTACGGCGTGGAGATGTCCTTGCCTTCGCCCAGCAGCGTTTGCGCGACGTTCTCCAGGCTGAAGGATTCGAAGCTCCAGGTGGCCGAACGCAGGGCTTCGATGCCATCGATGATCAAGCGCCCCGCCGCCGCGGCAAAGTAATGATTGCGGCTACCGTGCTCGCGCCAGGCCATCGGTTCTTCACCACGGCCAAGCATGAGCGGCACATTGAGGCGCTGGGCATGTTCGTGCAGCACGCGCAGGTCGAACTGCACCACGTTCCAGCCGATGATCCCATCGGGGTCGTGCAGCGCCAGCCATTGGTTGAGGCGTTCGAGCAGTTGGGCACGGGTGTCGCAGTAGTCGAGCTTGAAGTCCACGGCGTCGGTTTTGTTCGGCGGACCGAGCATGTACACCTGGCGCTCGCCGCAGCCTTCGAGGGCGATGGAATAGAGATCGCCCTGGGCGGTGGTCTCGATGTCGAGGGACACCAGTTTCAGCGGCGGACGGTAGTCGGGCGCGGGTTTCATCTGTGCGTCGCAGAGCACGCCGCTGGCGTCAGGCGTGCCGCCAAACCACACCGGCGCGGTGATGAAGCGCTCCATCATGTAGCGCTCGGGCGGGCGCACGTCGCCTTCGTAGACGTCGACGCCCGCTGCGCGCAGGCGTTTTTCCACGTCCATCGCCTGGCGGTGCTGGCGGGTGTACAGGCCGAGGACGGGCCGGTGATGGAAGTCGCACAGTTGCAACGGGCGCAATTCGATATCGCGCTCGCCCTTGAGCAGCCAATCCAGCGGCTTGCGATGGGCCTCAGGGATGAACATCACCGAGGTCTGCACGGGTAGGCGGACAAACCTCGGGCCCTGGTCGGTGGCCAGCCAGAAGCTGACCTCCGTGCCGGCCGGGGTATCGCGCCAATGCCGGGTCAGGACAAAACCCTGCTGTAAATCCACCGTACCGCACCTCAGGAATCGCTTTCAGGGCGTGATTCTACTCGGCATCCGCGCGCGCAGACCGTGTTAGTAAAAATTTGTTGCATCGCGCTAATAATAATTACTATCATTTGCACCGGAGTCGTATCCGCGCAGTGAGGACGCGCAACGCCGTTGCCCTTTTCCTCACACATGACGGTTAACCGTCAGGATCGCCCATGCCCGCCCCATTCGCCGCGCCGTTTCGCCTGACCCTGCTCGCCCTGTGCTGCTCCCTGAGCCTCAGCGCTCATGCTGACACCCCAGCCACCCCGCAGGATGCGAACACCGCTCAGGAGGGAAACACACTGGAACTGGGCGCTACCAACATCAATGCCGACGCCCCCGCACCAAGCGCCCTACCCCCAGTGTACGCCGGCGGCCAAGTGGCTCGCGGAGGTCAATTGGGTGTGCTGGGCAACCAGGACATCATGGACGTGCCATTCAGCATGGCCTCCTACACCGAGAAACTGATTCGCGACCAGCAGGCCGAAACCGTCGGTGACGTGCTACTCAACGACTCGTCCGTGCGCCAGGCGTCGGGATTTGCCAACCAGGCGCAGACCTTCATGATTCGTGGCTTGCCACTGAATGGCGACGACATTTCCTTCAACGGCTTGTACGGCATCCTGCCGCGCCAGATCATCTCCACCGACGCCTTGGAGCGCGTGGAAGTGTTCAAGGGCCCCAATGCCTTCATCAACGGCGTGACGCCCGGCGGTTCCGGGATCGGCGGCGGTGTGAACCTGCAACCCAAGCGCGCCGATGACGTGCCGTTGCGTCGGTTCAGCACTGACATCAGCAGTGATGGCCGGGTGGGCGAACACTTGGATATTGGCCAGCGCTTCGGTGAAGACAACCGTTTTGGTGCGCGGGTGAACCTGTCCCAGCGCGAAGGCGATACCGGCATCGACGATGAAAACCAACGCTCGAAGCTGTTTGCCGTCGGCCTGGACTACCGTGGCGATGCGTTGCGCCTGTCGAGTGACTTTGTGTATCAGAAGCAGCGTATCAACGGCGGGCGCAACTCGGTCTTCCTGGGCACCGCCACCCATGTCCCTGATGCACCGTCGGCCGACACCAACTACGCGCCGAGCTGGAGCAGCACCAACCTCGAAGACACCCTGGGCATGCTGCGCGCCGAGTATGACTTGAACGATAACTGGACGGCCTATGCGGCGGCAGGCGCCAAGCACACCCGCGAAATGGGACGCTACTCGTCGGTGACCCTGACCGATAACCTGGGCAATGCCACCGCCAGCGGTTCGACCATCGCCCACGAAGAAGACAACAGCAGCGTCATGGGCGGCCTGAACGGCAAGTTCCAGACCGGCCCTGTGAGCCATCGACTCAACTTCGGCTTGGCCGGCATCTGGACCCAGGCGCGCAACGCTTATGTGTTCGCCAGCCCACGCACCCTAACCAATATCTACAACCCTGTGACCGGTGCGCCACCGGCCCTGAACAACCCACGCAATACACCGGGCACCGACTTCAGCGACCCGACCATCACCGCCAAGACCTTTGTGCGCAGTACGGCGGTGTCCGACACGCTGGGGTTCTTCGATGACCGTCTGTTGGTGACGGTTGGTGCACGCCGCCAGCAGATCGTGGTGCAGGGCTACAACTACATGAGCGGCACGCGTACCGCCAATTATGACGAATCGATCACCACGCCGGTCTACGGCCTGGTCTTCAAGCCGTGGGAGCATGTGTCCTTCTATGCCAACCGCATCGAAGGTTTGGCCCAAGGCCCGACGTCGCCGGTCAATTCCGGGGGCAGGACGGTGATTGGCGGCGGCCAACCCTTTGCACCGGCCCGCTCCAAGCAAATCGAAGCAGGCGTCAAGGTGGATATGGGCACCTATGGGGCAACACTGGGTGTTTACCGTATCGAACAACCTGGGGCCGGCTACGTTCAAGTCATCGATGCGACAACAGCACGCTACGTTCGCGAAGGCCTGCAGATCAACAAAGGCGTTGAGTTGAACGTCTTCGGCGAACCGGTCAGCGGCCTGCGCTTGCTGGGTGGTGTGACGGTGATGAAGACCGAACTCAAGGACACGCAAAACGGCGCCAACGACGGTAACCGCGCAATCGGCGTGCCTTCGTTCCAGCTCAATGCCGGCGTGGATTGGGATGTGCCCGGCCTGCAAGGCGTGACCCTCAACGGCCGCATGCTGCGCACCGGTGGGCAGTACGCCGACGCCGCCAACAACCTGAGCCTACCCGCATGGAACCGATTCGACGTGGGCGCGCGCTACAACTTCAAGGTGGCCGAGCGTGATGTCACCCTCGGCGCCACTGTGGAGAACGTCGCCAACGAGAAGTACTGGGAATCGGCACAGGGCGGTTTCCTGAGCCAAGGTGATCCGCGCGTCGCCAAGCTGTCGGCCAGCGTGGACTTCTAACAGGGCGGCAACAACGTGAGCCGGCAGATTTGCGCATCGCCGGCTCACCACTAGACTCAGGGCTCCTCTCACATGGAAGTCCCGACAATGAAGTTATCTCGCTCCCTGCACCAGGCAATCGCCCTGGCCACCCTGCTGTCTGCCGGCCACTTGGTGGCCCATGCCGCCGATATCCCGCTGTCCAAAACCCTTGAAGCCGATGAAGTCACCACCAAGGTGCTGGCGGTGGATGCCGCCAAGCATCAAGTCGTGCTTGCGGGCGCCGAGGGCCGTGAAGTGCATGTTCAGCTCACCGATGCCGCCAAGGACCTGGGCAACCTCAAGGTTGGTGACCAGGTCAAGGTATTGACCACCCACTCGGTCGCGGCCGTGCTGGACACCGACGTGAACAAAGGCGCACCAGACGCCAGCGAAAAAACCGGCGTGATCCGCGCCACCGCCGACAACCCCAACCCAGGTGGCGCTGCCTTCCGCCAAGTGCAAGTGCAACTGAAGATCACCCATATCGACCTGAAGAAAAACCAGGTCACCCTGGAGAATCCAGCGGGTGCGACGAAGGTGTTGAACGTTGAGAAACCGGAAATCCGTGCAGGTCTCAAAGACCTCAAGGTCGGGCAGAGTGTGGTGGTGACTTACACCGACACCCTGGAGATCACCACCGCTCACGAAGGCTGAGACCCGTGAAAGGCGGGCATCACTGAGGATGCCCGTTACCCTCAAGCCTGGCGGGCGCGGCTCAGGTAGTTTTCGATATTGCCCATCTGTTCGTCCCAACCACGGGAATTCATTTTGAAGGCCTTCTGCCGTCGTGCCTCAGGCACGGCATCGAACCCGGACTCGACCACCCGTAACAGAATGCCCGGCGCCCGATCCTCAATGGTGAATTCTACCAACGTTGGGGTTTCCTGGTCGTAGTCGACACCCTCCTCGACCGCAAAGGGGTGCCACCAGAACGAGAACAGTGTTTGCGGCAGGATGCGTTCGATCCTGGCCTTCCAGATCACATGTTCGTAGCCCTTGTAAGTAATCGGCGCCTCGATACTTTGCCCCGCAGCGAAGGTTTTACCGTCGAGTGCGATACCAAACCACCGGCCGAATTGCTCGGCATCGGTGAGGGCTTCCCAGACCTGTTTGCGTGAAGCGTTGAGCAGGACTTTTCGTTCGATTCGATCCAATACGTGCATAAGTCACCTCCTCCATTGACAGTAGGCGACATCGAACAATGCGCAACCTTTCGGTCACGCATTGGTGTTGCGACTTACTTCAGAACTTCCATTTGGCGTTGACCATCGCATTGCGCGGCTCGCCGTAGGAGCCGGAGTTGAATGTGCCCATGCCGTCGTAGTACTTCTTGTCGAACAGGTTGTTGACGTTCAGTCCCACGGACAAATGCTCGTCCACCTGGTAGTTGGCCAACAGACCGACCACGGCGAAGGGATCCTGCACTGCCTTGTAGTACGGGCCGGTGTAGTTGATCTGGGTGGTGGCGTACATCTCGCTTTGCCAGGTGACATTGCCGCCCACGGTCAAGCGGTTCAGGGCGCCCGGCAAGCGGTAAGTGGTGCCCAGCTTGAACAGGTTGAGCGGCTGGTTGACCTGCACGCGTTCGCCGTCCTTCGAGTGCGACTCGCGGTAGGTGTAGCCGCCGAATACGTTCCAACCGGCGGCCACTTCACCAGAAATCTCCGTTTCGACACCGCGCGTGGTGGTGCCGGCGATGGCCTTGTATACCGTTTTGCCACTGGCATCGTTACCCGAGTCGGCGGCGGTGTTTTTTTGCTCAATGTCGAACAGGGCGATGCTCGCGTTCAATGCACCGTCGAAGAATTCACCCTTGAGCCCGATCTCGTAGTTGTCGCCTTCCAACGGCGCCAGCGAGCTGCCGCTGGCGGTCTTGTAGAAGGTCTGCGGCAGGAAGATGTTGGTGTAGCTGGCGTAGACCGAATAGGTGTCGTTCAGGTCATAGATGATGCCCGCGTAGGGCGTCACCACGCCGGTCTTTTTGGTTTTGTCGGTTTTTTTCGAGTAGGGCTCATTGAGGCTGACCTCATCGAGCTGCTTCCACCAACTCACGCGGGTGCCGAGGATGATGGTCAGCGGGTCCAGCGGTTTCAAGCGCAGCGCGCCGTAGACGCCGGTCTGTTGCAGGGTAGTCACGGTGCCGCCGATCTCATTGTAGGAACGACGGCCATATTGCCGGCCGTCCCAGGTGAAGATGTTGTCCACATCACCGTAGTCATTATCCTGGTCGGCCAAGGTGCTGCTGTAGTTGGGGAAGTTCAGGTGAGTGCGCGTTGTGCTCGCACCAACCACTAATTCATGCTCACGCCCTCCCAACTGGAACGGACCATTGGCGTACACATCGAGCGTGTCCTGGGTCTGGTAGCTGTCGAGACGGTAGATGAACGCCTTGGCGCCCTTGCCTGTGACCGGGTCCGGGTAGCTGCCACTGGCGGAAGCGCCCTGCCCTTTGCGGTAGGAATATTGATGGCTGTAGGCAGTCTTCAAGCTCCAGTCGTTGTCCAGTTTGTGGTCCAGCATCGTGCTGAAGGTGTAGCTGGTATTGTCCATGTAGCTGGAACGCGTCGCCGGGTTGAATGAGCGCGAGAAATCGGTCTGGCGGCCATTGTTGTAGAACAACGGAATATGGCCGTAGCTGGTGCCATTGGCATCGTTGTTCTGGTAATCCAGGCTGGTGCGCAGGGTGGTGCTGTCATTCAGGTCGATATCCAGCGCGCCATACATCACACGCTTTTCTTGCTTGTACCAATCCACGAAGGACTTCTGTTTCTGGTACGCCGCGACAAAACGCCCGCGCACATTACCGGTTTCGGTCAACGGGCCCGACACGTCGACTTCGGAGCGATAGCGATCCCAGGCGCCTGCTTCTCCCGCAATGTGCGCCTGGAAGTCTTTGGTCGGGCGCTTGCGCACCAGGTTGATGGTGGCCGACGGCGTGCCTGCACCGCTCATCAGGCCGGTGGCGCCGCGCACGACCT
>NZ_JACAQP010000031.1:67165-72072 GCF_013387025.1 Pseudomonas reactans
GTCGTACTGGAAGTTCTGGATCTCGAAACCGCGGGAGTAAAAGGAGTAGCGCTCGCTGTCACGGTGGTTGCTGCTGATGCCGGGTGTGAAGCTCAGCACTTCGCTGAGGGTGGACAAGTGTTGATCGTCCATCAGTTGGCGGGTGACCACACTGACCGACTGCGGGGTTTCGCGCAGGGACAGCGGCAGTTTCGTCGCCGTGCTGGCCGCCCCCGTGGTGTAGGAGCTGCTGTTTTCGGTGGTCAGACCCAGCCCTTCGGCATTGATGCTGGTGGCGTCAAGGCTTACGGTGCCAGTGCTGGCTTGGGGGGCCAAGCCGTAGCTACCGTCGTTATTGGCGGACAGCGCCAGGTTGTTGCCCGCCAACAATCGGGCAAAACCTTGTTCGACGCTGTAAGTACCTTGCAGACCGGCACTTTGCTTGCCTGCGGTCAGGCCCGAATCGAAGGACAACACCACGCCGGCATCACTGGCAAATCGGCTCAATACCGAACCCAATGGGCCAGGCGAAATCGCGAAAGCCTTCTGCTGGCTGGCCGCCATGGCGTTGGAACCTGTCGCAAACAGCGGGGCCAGTAGTCCGGTTTGCACCATCAACGACACGCCAAACAGCGCGACCTGCAAAGGCTTTTTGCGAAATGACCGAATCGGTCGAGTGGCGACTGAGATTTGCCCTGCGCGCATGTTGACTCCTGATGACGTGAAACGAATGAAGGGGGGTTTGCAGGAGGAGTCGAACGAGGGGCGGTAAATCGACAACAGTTGTTGATAATTATTTTCAACCGCGCGGGACGACTGTCGTCCAGTAGCGCGTACGTGCACTGAGGCGCACTGGCAGCGCATGGGTCAGGGCGTTAAGGGTCAGGTCGATATCGTCCAGGGAATAGGCACCCGATACTGTCAGATGGTCGATTTCAGAGGCACATCCCAGGTAACCCGGCCGGTAGCGTGACAATTCGGCCAGCAGGCGATCCAGGCGCCAGTTGTCGACGATCAGCCGACCCTGCGCCCATTCGCCTTCGCCAGGTTCGTTGGCCCGAAGGGAGAGCATGCGCTGGGCATCAAACGTGATGGTCTGGCCGGCTGTGATCACGGTTTCCGCCGGTTCGATGCCCTGACGCACCGCCACCGCGTGTTGCAATACGCTCATGCCGGTGAAGTCATCGAACTGGCGAACGGTAAAACGCGTGCCCAACGCGCGCATTTCACCTTGGGCACTGCGCACCCGCAAAGGACGCGGGTCGGGGGCCGTTTCCACGAGGATTTCTCCGGCACGCAGAATCAGCAAGCGTTGCTCGGCGGTGTAGTGGATGTCCACCGCGCTGGCGGTGTTGAGGGACAGTCGTGTGCCATCGTCCAGGCGCAGGCTGTGACGCTCGCCGGTGGTGGTGCGTTGATCGGCCATCCACAGTGGCGCCTCTCGATAGCCGGACCAGCCAATGGCGCTCACGCCGGCACCGATTACCGCACTTTTGAGCAGCACGCGGCGGCCAAATCGCCGGGACTGGTCGCCAGCGACGTCCAGCACATTGACGGCGACCGTGCCGGGCAGGCTCTGGAGCTGGCTTTGCAGCATTTCTACGCGCTGCCACGCCCATTGGTTCAGCGGGTTTTCATCTCGCCAGGCGAGCCAAGCCCCGTGCAACGCAAGGTCACCGGGCTCGGCCGCCAGGCGGGCGACCCAATGGGCCGCCGCGCTGAGGGCTTGGCGCTGCGCGTCACGGGTCACCTTCAATGCTCCAAAGCGAAGATCAGGCAATGCTCGGTGGCCTTGGCAATATATTTGGTCACCGAACTCACCGAGACCTGTAGCTGTTCGGCGATGTCCTTGTAAGGCATGCCCTGCAACTGCGAGAGCAAGAAGGCGCGCTTGGCCTTGCGCCCGAGACCATCGAGCATGGCATCGAGGCGCTGCAGGGTTTCGATGACCAATAGCCGCTCCTCCGGCGAGATGGCATAGGCTCGCGGCTGCTCGGCCATGGCTTGTAGATAAGCCTGCTCCAGGGCTTTGCGGCGAAAGCTGTCGATCATGACGCGCTTGGCAATTGTCACCAGGAAATGCCGAGGCTCCTTCAACTCAGCGGCCACCGGCTGCGTGCGCTCGGCCAGCAATAGACGGATGAAAGTGTCTTGAGCCAGGTCAGCCGCCTGATGGGAGCAACCCAGGCGCGAACGTAGCCAGCTAACCAACCAGCGGTGGTGGTCACCGTAGAGTTGGCCAATGGGTTCGTGGGAAGGATGAGGCCCAGCAGACAAAGGCATAATGATATTGCGCACGAATGAGAACGCTTCGCAATTTAGAGCAATGTAGGAATAAGGGCAATGGCTTGTATGAGTGTGATGCGCAGCGTGTCGGCGAAAGGTAAATTGTCCCCCTCTCCTTGAGGTGATCACGATGACTCAACAGCTCCATGGAAGTTGTTTCTGCAAGGCCGTGCAGTATCAGCTGGACAGCCTGGATATGCCCATCAGCCACTGCCATTGCGACAGTTGCCGCAAGGTGCATGCGGCGGCATTTGTGGCGACGGCCGGCGTAATGCGTGAACACTTTCGCTGGACACAGGGCGAGGCGTTGCTGGCGTCCTTCGAATCGTCGCCAGGCAAACGCCGGTATTTCTGCTCGCGCTGCGGTTCACACTTGATGGCGGAGCGAGGGCATCAACCCCACGTCATTGTGCGAGTGGCGACGCTGGACGATGATCCGGGCGTCAGGCCCACCGCGCACATCTGGACCGCCCATGATGTGCCTTGGCTGGCCTACGAAGACGTAGACCAATGGGTCGAGTGGAAAGCCTGAATCACACCTTGGGATCGCCGGGCGCTTTGGCCGGCGTCGCATATTGTGGTTTCAGGTGGCCTTCCTGGTCGAGCAGCCAGGCGTCCATGATCTGACGCACCACCGGGCCTGCCACGCGACCGCCGGCCTCGCCGTTTTCGATCATCACCGAAATCACGATCTTCGGGTGTTCGGCCGGCGCGAAGCCGACGAACAGGGCGTTGTCGCGATGGCGCTCGAGGGTCTTCTCACGGTTGTAGCGCTCGCCTTGCTTGATCGCCACCACTTGCGCCGTACCACTCTTGCCGGCAATGCGGTATTGCGCGCCTTGTGCGGCAGCGCGTGCAATGCCGCGTGGGTCGTGCATCACCAGTTGCATGCCGTGATTGACCTGTTCCCAATCACGTGGGTCCTTGAGGACCACGTTGGGCATCGGGTTTTCATCCACCGGCGGCACGCCGTTGATGGTCTTGGCCAAATGCGGTCGGTTCCACACGCCTTTGTTGGCAATCAGTGCAGTGGCTTGGGCCAGTTGCAGCGGTGTCACCTGCATGTAGCCCTGACCAATGCCGAGGATCACAGTTTCGCCCGGGAACCAGGGTTGGCGGCGCGTGGCACGCTTCCAGGCCTGGGAAGGCATCAGGCCGGCGGACTCTTCGAACATGTCCAATGAGACTTTCTGGCCCAGGCCGAACTCAGCCAGATAGTCGTGCAGGCGATCGATGCCCAGCTTGTGGGCCAGGTCGTAAAAATAGGTGTCGTTGGAGCGCATGATGGCCGCGTCCATGTCTACCCAACCGTCGCCGCTGTGGTTCCAGTTGCGGTATTTGTGGTCAAAGTCCGGCAATTGGTAGTAGCCAGGATCGAACACGCGGGTTTGAGCAGTGACAACACCACTGTCCAGGCCGGCGATGGCGACTTCCGGCTTGATGGTCGAGCCGGGCGCGTAGAGACCACGTAGCACACGGTTGAACAGCGGCCGGTCGATAGAATCGTGCAGCGCGGCGTATTCCTTGAAGCTGATACCGGTGACAAACAAGTTCGGATCGAAACTTGGCTTGCTGACCATAGCCAGTACTTCACCGGTTTGGGGATCCAGTGCAACCACCGAACCACGGCGATCACCCAAGGCTTCTTCCGCCGCTTCCTGGAGATGCACGTCGAGGCTCAGCACGATGTTTTTGCCGGGAATCGGGTCGGTGTGCTTGAGTACGCGCAGTACGCGGCCTTGGGCATTGGTCTCGACTTCTTCATAGCCGACGTGGCCATGCAGCTCCGACTCGTAAAAGCGCTCGATACCGGTCTTGCCGATGGATTGCGTACCGCGGTACTCCACGGAGTCGAGGGCTTTGGATTCTTTCTCGTTGATCCGGCCTACGTAACCTATGGAGTGCGCAAAGTGAGCGCCCAACGGGTAATGGCGGACGAACTGCGGTTCCACGTCTACACCTGGGAGGCGGAACTCGTTCACGGCCAGCAACGCGATCTGCTCTTCGGTCAACTCGTAAAACAAGGTCACAGGGACGAAGGGATGGCGTGCCTGCTTCAGCGCCTTGTCGAAGACAGCGCGATCTTCGGCAGGCAAGTGCAGCAAGCTGACGATAGCGTCCAACTCGCCCTTGAGGTCGGTGGTGCGTTCGCGGGTGATGGTCAGGTTGTAGCTGGGGCGGTTGTCGGCCAGTACCACACCGTTACGGTCATAGATCAACCCGCGCGTGGGAGTGATCGGCAACACGTGGACACGGTTGTTTTCAGAAATCGTCGAGTGATAGTCGAACTGTACGACCTGCAGGAAATACATGCGCCCCACTAGCGCGCAGGTAATGCCAATCACCAACAGCGCACAGGCGAGCAGGCGCTTGTTGACCAGGCGGTTCTCTTTTTCGTGATCTTTGATCGGTATCGGTTCAGGCATTTCTACAGCATCTCGTTGAAGAAGGTCGACGCCGCGTCCTGCGGATGAAAGCTCAATCCCTGTGAAAATGTGCTGCACCATACCAAAAATGCGGAAACACTTTGCATCGAATTCCCGAACGGCGTGCTAATGACCCGTTTTATGAGAGCAATTGCGCAGAGGAAGCCCAGGGTTGGCAGGTTGATATACGACGACTGAACTTTTCGACCGCCCAAA
>NZ_JACAQP010000211.1:0-312 GCF_013387025.1 Pseudomonas reactans
AAATATGAAAATAAGAGCTTCTGTTCGTAAAATTTGTGAAAAATGTCGACTAATTCGTCGTCGGGGACGAATTATAGTAATTTGTTCCAACCCAAGACATAAACAAAGACAAGGATAATCAGCCTCGTTAAAGACCCGATATAAAAATAAGAAGGGGATGGGATCTGTTTTGACATGAAATGGATATATCCATATATCTCTGACTCAAATTTATGAGATGATAAAATATGGCAAAAGCTATACCGAAAAAAGGTTCACGTGGGCGTATTGGTTCACGTAAGAGTACACGTAAAATACCAAAGGGGGTTATTC
>NZ_JACAQP010000212.1:0-338 GCF_013387025.1 Pseudomonas reactans
ACTTGCTGCTGATATGAATTATAGGATTAACTAAGGTCATCGGTCTAATGAAATAAAAACTCTTGATTTTAGTTAGTTTCTTTCAACTCATTAACTAATTCATTATGGGATTGATTGTTTTCCATTTCAATCAAAACGATTTCTTAGTAAACGTTAGAATATTATAGATCTAAAATGAACTTTTTTTATCGAGAAAGGGTAAAAAAGGACTGAGATATTTTTTTATCAAACCGCATATCCTTTAACAGATTTATTAGTAATCTCATTCGAATTTTAAAATTGAATTTTTTTGTATTCTTTTCTCGAGTTTGACTAAAAAAAGACTCAAGTTTTTTATT
>NZ_JACAQP010000213.1:0-370 GCF_013387025.1 Pseudomonas reactans
GGTTGAAAAGGCTAAAGGCCGTAACTCCAGCAACGACGAAGATCTGTCGATTGCCGGTGCCAACGCCAGCTCGAACTACTCCCAGGGTACTGCGGGTCGGTTCAGCAACAAGTTCCAGTACGCCGGTGCCGACTACAAGATCACCAAGGATCTGATCGCCTCGTACTACTATGGCGAACTGAAGGACTTCTACAAGCAGAACTTCCTGGGTCTGGTGAACAACTGGGCCATTGGTCCTGGCGTCCTGAAAAGCGACCTGCGTTACTACAACAGCACTAGCGATGGCGCCAACAACAATACCTCGGCCTACTACACCTCCGGTTACTACGGCGGTGGTGTCACCAAGGGCAAGGTCGACAACGATCTGTAC
>NZ_JACAQP010000214.1:0-330 GCF_013387025.1 Pseudomonas reactans
ATGGGTCATTGTTGACCGTTTAACTAAGAGTGCAATGTTTTTGGCAATTAAAGAAAATACACAATTGGAAACATTGGCGCAGATATACAAGGATGAAGTTATAAGACTTCACGGAGCTCCCTTGTCTATTGTGTCTGACAGAGACCCACTATTTACCTCAAAATTGTGGGAGGCACTACAAGAACGAATGGGGACAAAAATTAAAATGAGTACAGCTTATCATCCCCAGACAGACGGGCAAAGTGAACGAACCATCCAGACCGTAGAAGATATGCTACGATCGTGTGCCCAGGATTTTGGTGGAAATTGGGACGAGCACTTGCCATTGGT
>NZ_JACAQP010000215.1:0-367 GCF_013387025.1 Pseudomonas reactans
CAGTGCAACGTCGAACGGCACCACAGCGGCGTGCTCGGCAAGCTCAACGAACCCTGGTTGCTCAAGCTGTTGGCCATTGGTATCGGCCTGGGTTTTGTTATTCAGTTCACCGCCGTGAATGCGTTCATGTACTACACGCCGATGATTCTCAAAGAGACTGGCATGGGCACTAATGCCGCGCTGATCGCCACCATCGGCAATGGCGTGGTTTCGGTGATCGCCACCTTGATCGGCATGTGGGTGATCAACCGCATGGATCGTCGCTCGATGCTACTGCTGGGGCTGACCGTCGTGGTACTGGCGCAAATCTTCCTTGGTGTCGTGCTCAACTTCATCCCGCATTCGCTCGTGCAAAGTTACCTGGCAC
>NZ_JACAQP010000032.1:0-45718 GCF_013387025.1 Pseudomonas reactans
AGAGCCCTTTGGTTACTTTGGGGCTTTTCCAAAGTGACCCGCCGTAAGGGCGGAACCTTAAGCCGCCGTTACCCAAATATCGGATATGCCCCAACCCAAATGTCCAATCATGCCCCTGTCCCACCTCAGCCATACCCACAACAATGGCATACCCCTCACCACACAAAGCCCCCACCATGAATGACCACATCGAATTCACCTACCTGGAAACCGAAGCCGACCTCATCGCCAGCTTCCCAGTCATGCACCAACTACGCCCCCACCTCACCGACGCCCCAGCATTCGCCGAACAAATCCACCGCCAACGGCAAAACGGCTATCACCTGCTCGCAGCAAAAGAGCACGGCAAGGTAATCGGCCTGGCCGGCTATCGGCTAACCGAAAACACCCTGTACGGCCGCTTCATCTACGTAGACGACCTGGTCGTAGACGCCACGCAACAAAGGCGCCGCCTGGGCGAACACCTGCTGGACCGCGTACGCGAAGAAACCCGCGCCCGCGGCTACCGCTGGCTGGTACTGGACACCGGCATGCACATGGCCCTGGCCCAGCGCTTCTATTTCCGCCAGGGCCTGTTGCCCCTGGGCATGCACTTTTCCCAGGACCTGAACCAATGACCCGCACCCTGCTCCTCAGCTTCAGCCCCCACGGCAAAGCCGCGCAGACCTTCAAACTGGCCCGCGCCTTCTTGCGCGACCTGGTCCCCGACGCCGAGGTAACCGAGCGTGACTATGGCAGCCAGGCACTGCCGCCCCTGACCCGTGAATATGCCAACGCGCTGACCACCCCCGGCGGACTCAGCGGCAGCGCCACGACACTCTCGGAACAATTGATTGTGGAATTGGAAGCCTGTGATCTGCTGATCCTGTGCACCCCCGTACACAATTTCACCGTGCCGGCGGCGCTCAAGGCCTGGATCGATCATGTGGTGCGCATCCAGCGCAGTTTTACCGTGAATGAACAGTTCGCCAAAGTCGGCTTACTGCAGGACCGGCGTACCTTTGTGCTGGTCAGTTCAGGTAACGCCCGCAAGGGCCATGAGCCGGACTTCCTGACCCCGTACATGAGCACCATCCTGTCGACGGTGGGCATTCACTCGGTGGATTTCGTCTACCTGCCGGCCATGGTGCGCGGTGAAGAAGCGGTCAACCGCGCCCTGGAACAGGCGCACCGGCAACTCGCGGCGGCAATCAGCTCTGGCCTATAAAAATAATGGCGCTAGAATCAGCGCCATTCTTGCGCCTGACTTCCTGATACGAGCCCCCCCATGAGCTTTGATTTCGACACGATCCACCCCCGCCTCGGCACCGGCAGCACCAAGTGGAACCGTTACCCGCAAAACGTGTTGCCGATGTGGATCGCCGACATGGACATCGCCGCCCCGCCCGCCGTCCTGCAAGCCCTGCACGCGCGCCTCGACCAGCAGGTGCTGGGCTACAGCGTCGCCGGGCCAGATGTGCGCGAGGCGATCATCGCCGACCTGTGGGCCAAGTACGCTTGGCGCGTTCAGCCGGATGAACTGCTGTTTCTGCCCGGCGTCGAGCCCGGCTTTAATATGGCGCTGCACGCGTTTGTAAAACCGGGCCAGGCCGTGGTGCTGCAAACCCCCAACTACCGGCCGATTCGCCTGGCGCCCGGCCACTGGAACCTGACGCGCATCGAAGTGCCCTTCGAGCTGATCAACGGCGAATACCTCACGCCAATGCCTGCGATGCGCCAGGCGCTGACCGGCGCGGGTGCGCTGTTGCTGAGCAACCCGCACAACCCCATGGGCAAAGTCTTCCCACGCGAAGAACTGCTGGCCGTGGCCAACGCCTGCCTGGAACACGGCGCGCTGATCATCTCCGACGAGATCCATGCCGAACTGTGCTTCGACGGCCGTCGCCACATTCCCACCGCCAGCCTCAGCCCCGAGATTGCCCAGCGCACCATTACCCTGATGTCGGCGAGCAAGGCCTACAACGTTGCTGGCCTGAAGACCTGCTTCGCGGTGATCCAGAACGCCGAGATCCGCGAGCGCTTCAACAATGCCCGTTGCGGCATGGTCGACAGCGTCAGCCCGCTGGGCCTGGAAGCCACCCGCGCAGCCTACAGCCAGTGCAGTGATTGGCTCGACGCACTGGTGCAGTACCTGCAAAGCAACCGTGACTACCTGCTCGACGCCGTGCAAACCCGCCTGCCTGGCGTGGTCATGCATGCACCACAAGGCACCTACCTGGCCTGGCTGGATTGCAGCGCCCTGGGCCTGGATGACCCACAGCAGTTTTTCCTGGAGCAGGCCAAGGTCGGCTTGAGCGCCGGGATCGAGTTTGGTGACGACAGCCAGCAATTCGTGCGCCTGAACTTCGGCTGCCCACGGGCCATGCTGGAAGAAGGCCTGCAACGCATGGAGCGCGCGCTGCGCAACCGTCAGGCCTAATTCACAACTTTTCGCAACGAGTGCCGAACCCCTGCTGTTACTGTTTTTGCCGACCGCCACAACCGGCTACAGCAGGAGTTCCATGGCATGACGACCCAGCCCCTCGATCGCTCGTCCGACCCCAAAGCCCTTCCCCGCACGCCGCCCAAGTCCGGCGCGCCGTTCCATGTGCTGCTCAAGAACAGCGCCAATAACAAGAAGGTAGAGGCCCACGACAAGACGCCGTCCGGGTTGGATGCCAGCAAGAAAGACGGTTATGAACTGGCCGCCAAGGATGCAACACCACCTCCCGCCCTCGCCGACTACAAGGCCATCGGCCCACCCGATGAAGTCGGCCCGGGGTTGATTCGTTATGAGACCCAGGACGGCAAGAAAGTCATCGTCAGCGAACAGGACAGCCCCGAGCTGTTCAAGCAGGTCAGTACCGACTTCAAGTCCCTCTCCGGCGTGGTCGCCAGCCAGAATGCCGGCTACCAGAGCCTCGGCGCCGACGGCAGCGCCCCGGCGAAACTCGCCGACTACAAATCACTCGGCCCACCCGATGAAACCGGCCCGGGCGTGATCCGCTACGAGACCCAGGACGGCACCAAGGTCGTCATCAGCCAGCGCGACAACCCCGAAGCGTTCCAGAAAGCCAAGGACGCCTATGCCAGCTTCACCGGCCTGTCCAGCAGCGAAGACGCCGGCTACAAGCGCGCCAGCGACAATGAAGTGTGGCCACCCTACGGCGGCACGGCGGTTGGCCCGGTCGATGAAGTCGGCCCAGGCCTGATCCGCTTCGAAAGCAACGGCCAGAAGATGGTGGTGGCCCGCGACGACAACCCCAAGCTGTTCGACTACCTGGCCGGCCTGCATGAGGTCTATACCGACCCCGGCAAGAAAGCCGTGGTGGAAGGCGAGCTGAACAACGGCGCGGTGCTGGCCGACGCCAATACGCCAGTGCCGGGCCTCAACGATTACAAGAATTTCAACTGGAACAACGACCAGAAAGACAACATCCTCACTTATGAACTGCATGACGGCACCAAGGTGGTGGTCTCGGCCGACGTCAGCCCCGAGCTGTTCAAGAGTGTCGCCACCGCCAATGACACCTGGGCCAAGATCCACACCAGCGAAGGCGAAGGCTACAAGCTGGCCGGGCCGAATGACTTCCTGAAGAACACCGACATCACCTTCGGCTCCCCGGATGAATTGGGCGACGGCCTGATCCGCTACGAAACCAGCGAAGGCAAGGTCATCGTCTCCAAGGAACTCAGCCCGCAGCTCTACGACGATGTGGCGGCAAAATGGGAAGCCTGGAGCGCCAGCTCGGTGGACGACACCCGCGCCAAGCACAACTTGCCCAAGGCCGACGAGCTGGATGTACTCAACCTGGACACCGGCGTGCATGCCGATGAAAAGGACGACAAGTCGCCCACCCTCAGCGTCAGCGAGTTGGCCACCACCCAACTGATCGACACCTACCGCGAAGGCGTGAAAAACGGCTCGATTCCCAAAGACGACCCGCGCGCCAAGCTGGTTCGCGCCCTCGAAGCCCAGGCGGCCTATCAGAACGGCCACGGCATCACCGGCTACGAAGAGGCCAAGCGCCCGTTCAACACCACCTGGCGTGAGTTCGATGACAAGCAGACCGAGCTGACCTCGGCCGACATGCACGACATCATCGACGGCAAGGCCGTGCAAAAGCAGATCGGCGAGCTGTTCAACGACCCGACCGTGCAGGCTGACTACAAGTCGAAAATGGACGAGGCGATCAACAAACTGCCCAACAAGGACGAGATCAAGCAGAAGCTGCTGGACCTCACTTCCAACCCGGATTACGTACTGTACCTCAAGGACCTGCAAAGCCAGGGCAAGACCTACGAGGCGCAGAAAGACCTCAGCGACACCCTCACGTCGTTGTCGCTGTTCGACCCGGAAGCTGCGAGCAAAGCCGCACAGAATATCCAGGCCGACGGTTTGACCACCGACCTCAATGCGATCCTGTCGGACCCGAGCAAGATCTCCGACGAGAACAAAGAACTGGCGACCAAGGACCTGTTCGGCCTGCTCAAAGGCGTGCTCAAGGGCAACGTGCTGGACTTGCCGCGCCGTACCCAGGAAACCCTGGAGAAATTCCTCAACGAAGGCCTGCAAGGCAAGGAAAAATCCGCCGCCGTCACCAAGGCCTTGGAAGAACTGGGCGCCGTCTACCAGAAAAACGGCGCGATCAGCGAAGCCGACCTGAAAACCGCCTTGAGCAAACCCTATATCCCGGTGGCCGATCGCGGCATGCTCGGCGAGGTGTTCAACACCCTCAACAGCAAGGGCATTCTCGGTTCCCTGGGTGCCGGTGTGAGTCTGTTCTCCGGGATTTACCAACTGGTGGGCAAAGGCGGCAAGCTCGGTGAAACCCCGGCGCAGCGCATGACCATCGCCAAGGACTTCCTGAGCTTTGCCGGCGGCTCCAGCCACTTCGTGCGCCTGGGCGACAAGATCGGTGAAACCCTGGGCAAAGGCGGCCTGGTGGACTTCCTGGGGCTGGACAAGACCCTGCCGGAAATCTGGGGCAAGACCGGCATGCAGGAGCCGAACTTCGAGTTCCGCGTCAGCGAATTGCCCTCCGAGGTCAAATCCAAGATCGCCACCGCCCTCGATGCCGTGCCGGACAGCCAGTACGACGGCATCGCCAAGATGTTCGGCGACGGCGACAAGGCCGTCACCGAGGCCACCGAAGGCTTGGCCACGCACCTGGATGACGGCCTGGCGGCTGCCGGTGCGGCCAAGCTGGGCGCGTCCAAATCGGCGAAGATCGCCGGTTCCGTGATCAAGGTGCTCGGCCCCGCCACGGACATTGCTGGCGGCTTTGCCGACATCGTGTTGGGTGCGCTGGCGATCAAGAGCGGCGTGAAGGATAAGGATCCCCTGGCCCAGGCGGCCGGTGGCCTGCAAGTGGCCGGCGGTGCATTCGGTGCCTCGGCGGGCGTGCTGGGGGCTGCGGCGCTGTTTGGCGCGGGCACGGCGGCGGCGTTGACCGGGCCGTTGTTCCTGGTGGGTGTGGTGTTGGCGGTGGTCGGCGGGATCATTGGCTACTTCGTCGACCACAACAAAAAGCAGAAGGCTACCGAAAAGGAAAACGACTGGTACCGCGACCTGGCCGGCGACGGTTTATTGCAGGACAACTGGGCTGACAAGGTCGAATACGCCCACTACGAGATCCACCATTACGGTGGCCGTGACGCGCCGACCGATGACAGCATCTTCCGCTTCCAGCAGTCGGAATGGGAACACTTCGACGAGACCCCGCAAAAAGGCGGCTCGTCGAGCAATCGGCTGGATGGGGGCTTGCACAAGGATTACAAAGATCCGAACGAGAAACCGAAAAGTCTACCCACCGATGCCCCGCCGGAAAGACCGCAGCCTCATCCACCCGGCGGTTCAGGCCCGAAAATAGCCTGACGGCTCGCCCCCCGTTGTAGGAGCCGGCTTGCCGGCGATGAGGCCAGCAGGATCAACGTTGATCTTGCGGCCGCCATCGCCGGCAAGCCGGCTCCTACAGGGGGTGTGCGGGGTTTTAGAGTTTGGCAATGGACACTTCGGTGGACTTCACAAACGCAATCACCTCACTGCCCACCTTCAATTCCAGGTCACGCACCGAACGGGTGGTGATCACCGAAGTGACAATGCCGGACGCGGTCTGCACGTCGATTTCCGACACCACTTCCCCCAGCAGGATTTCCTTGATCACGCCCTTGAACTGGTTGCGCACGTTGATCGCTTTAATGGTCATGTCGGCTTTCCTTTTGGCTGTTGGGTCAATCCGCACGAATGCGCAGGCCCTTAAAATGCGCCATCGCTCAGAACATTAAAAGGAATATATAACTCTTTATTTATTCGATACAGATATATATGAACTGTTGCCCAGCCAACAGCGCTTCAACAATCTGCCTTCTCCCACCACAGCTCAACGCTTCCTGAACCCCGGAAACACGCCTCCAAAGCACATGGCACAGAGACTGCATATTCCTATAAAGCATGATGGAACATGCAAACCAAATTTTCTGAATATAAGAAAAGCCTTCTCTCAACGCCTTGCCGGAGCTGTTCCATGAAAGCCTTCACCCAACGCCTATTCAGCGCCTGCACCCTCGCGCTGTGCCTGCAACCCCTGGCCCAAGCCGCCGACACCGACCCCGCCGAAGTCAACCTCGACTACGCCTATTACTCGCCCGTCAGCCTGGTGCTCAAGCACTTCGGCTGGCTGGAACAAGCCTTGCCGCAATCCAAAGTGGGCTGGGTATTGAGCCAAGGCAGCAACCGCTCGCTGGAATACCTCAACAGTGGCGGCGTGGACTTTGCCTCGTCGGCCAGCCTGTCGGCAGTATTGAGTCGCGCCAACGGCAGCCCGATCAAATCGGTGTATGTGTATAGCCGCGCCGAATGGACCGCGTTGGTGGTGCGCAAAGACTCGCCGCTCAACAGCGTCACCGACCTCAAGGGCAAGAAAATCGCCGCCACCAAAGGCACCGACCCGTACCTCTTCACCCTGCGCAGCCTGCAACAGGCCGGGCTGAAAAAGGACGACGTGGAACTGGTGCACCTGCAACATCCGGACGGCCGCACTGCGCTGGAAAAAGGTGACGTGGACGCCTGGGCGGGTCTCGACCCGCACATGGCCGCCAGTGAAATCCAGGCCAGTTCGCGCCTGCTGTACCGCAATAAAGACTTCAACAGCTACGGCGTGGTCAGCGTCACCGAGAAGTTCGCCAAGGCGCATCCGCAGACCATCACCAAGGTACTCGGCGCCTATGAAAAGGCACGGGATTGGGCAGTGAAACACCCGGATGAATTCGCCAAGCTGCTGGCCGACGAGTCCGGCCTGCCGCTGGAAGTGGCCAAGCTGCAACTCTCGCGCACCGACCTGAGCACGCCGTTCCTGAGCAGCAAGGATGTGGTGGCGTCCAAGGCGGCCGCGCCGATCCTGGTGTCGGAAGAACTGGTGCGCAAAGGCGTGAACGTGGACCAGGTGATCGACCAGTTGATCGACACTTCGTTCGGCCATTAAGGAGCCCGTGATGACCAGCAAAACCCAAGCATTGCCCCTTGCCGCACCGGTGGTGATCAACCGCAGTGCCTGGCCAAGGCGGCTCAAGGGCCTGGTGTTGCCGGTGCTGATCTTGCTGGTGCTGGAGGTGGTGGTGCGCGTGGGTTGGCTGCCGTCGTACCAGATGCCGGCACCCAGCGAGATCGCCGTGACCCTCACCGACCTGGCCGAAGGCGCATTGTGGAAGCACATCAGCGCCAGTCTGGGCCGGGTGCTGCTGGGCTTCGCCATTGGCGCCAGCCTCGCCCTGGTGTTTGCCGCCTGGGTCGGTTTGAGCCGCGAGGCGGAGGCCTACCTCGAACCGACGTTTGCCGGGCTGCGTTCGATCCCGAGCCTGGCTTGGGTACCGCTGTTGCTGCTGTGGCTGGGCATCGACGAAACCTCGAAGATCGTGCTGATCGCGATTGGCGCGTTTTTCCCGGTGTACCTCAATGGCGTCGCGGCCATCCGCGATATCGACCGCAAGCTGGTGGAAGTCGGGCAGATGTACGGTTTCAGCCGGCGGCGGCTGGTGCGTCGGATCCTGCTGCCCGCCGCCCTGCCCGGCCTGTTCACCGGTCTGCGCAGTGGCTTGAGCCTGGCCTGGATGTTTCTGGTGGCGGCCGAACTGATTGCGGCTACCAAGGGCTTGGGTTACCTGCTCAGTGATGGGCGGGAGACTTCGCGGCCGGATATCGTGCTGGCGGCGATTATCGTATTGGCGCTGTTGGGCAAGGTCAGCGATGGCCTGCTCGCAGCACTGGAAACGCGTTGCCTGGCCTGGCGCGATACCTTCCAGGGAGCCGGCCAATGAGCGTGCAACCGCTGTTGGATATTCATGTCGCGCGTAAAAGCTTTGCCAGCACCACCGTGTTGAAAGACGTGCGTTTGGCGTTGAAACCACAGGAGACCGTGAGCCTGCTCGGCCCCAGCGGCTGCGGCAAAAGCACGCTGCTGCGCATCGTCGCCGGCCTGGAACAGGACTTCCAGGGCGAACTGCGCAGCCCCGATGGCGAAGTGGCCTTTGTGTTCCAGGAGCCACGGTTGATGCCCTGGCTCACGGTGGAACAGAACATCGGCTTCAGCGATGACAGCCACTACGACAAGGCCTGGGTCACGCAGTTGATCGAGGAAGTCGGCCTCAAGGGCTTTGCCCAGGCGCTGCCCAAGGCGTTGTCCGGCGGCATGGCGCAACGGGTGGCCATTGCGCGGGGGTTGTATTCACGGCCACAGGTGTTGCTGCTGGATGAGCCGTTCAGTGCAGTGGATGCATTTACCCGCATGAAGCTGCAGGATTTGCTGCTGCAACTGGCCGAACATCATGCCATCGCCTTGTTGCTGGTGACCCATGATGTGGACGAGGCGCTGTACCTGAGTGATCGGGTGCTGGTGATGGACAACCGGCCGAGCAGCATTCGCCAGGAATTGGCGGTGAACCTGCCGCACCCGCGTGACCGGCGTGATCCGTTGCTGGCGCAGCTCAAGGCGCAATCCTTGACTGAGTTGCAGCGTGCCCATGTGATCTAGACGACCTTGCGCAAGGTCACCCAATACCGCGTCCGCGCCTGCACCTCGAGCCCCAGGGTCGAGGCCAGCAGGTTAAGGATGCGGTCGGTGTCGTCCAGGCGGAAACTGCCGGTGACCCGCAACGACTCCAGGCTCGGCTCCCAGCGCAACACGCCCGGCCGATAACGTTCCAACTCCCGCAGGAAGTCGCCCAGCGCCTGGTTCTGCGCAGTCAACACACCGTCGCGCCAGCCCAATTGCAACACATCGAATGGCACCCAGGCCCCTAGCCCGCTGGCGTTGAGCGGCGCTTGCTGCCCTCCCTGCAAGCTCGCCATCTGCCCGCTCAAATCACGCACCTGCACGGATCCCTTGAGCACCGACACCCTACAACCGGCGGGCAGTTGCCGCACACACACCTCGGCCTGGCTGACCCTCAACTCGCCGTAGCGCGTCTGCACGGTCATCGGTGTGGCGCCGGGTACATTCAACGCCAACTCGCCGTCGACCAGCGTGATGCGTCGCTGCGCCAGGTCCACGTCCACCGCCGTCGCGGTATTGAGCTGCAAGCTGCCGCCATCGGCCAAGGACATGCGTTTGCGCTCGCCGGTGGCGGTGTGCAAGTCGGCGCGCCAGGTCTCGATGGGCAATTGGCGGCTGACCAACCACGCGGTCGGCACCAGTGCAGCGATACCCAGCGCACGCTTGAGCACGGCACGGCGTCCCGGTTGCGGACGGTCGAGACTGGCCATCGCCAAGGCCTGGGGCAAGTCGCTGAAACGCTGGCGCAGGGTCTGGGCTTTTTGCCAGGTCTGTTCATGCTGGGGGTGGCTGTCACGCCAATGCTGCAACGCGGCGTGATCACGCTCGGTGGCTGCGCCGGATTCCAGCAGCGCCAACCATTGCGCGGCGGCGCGGGCGACGTCGCGGCTCACAGGTCCACCAGCAGGCAGTGTTCGTAGGCCTGGGCCATGTAGCGTTTGACCGTGCGCTCCGACACGTCGAGGCGCTGGGCAATCTCCCGGTAACCCAGCCCTTCCAGTTGGCTCCACAGGAAGGCGCGGCGGACCAGCACCGGCAAGCCATCCAGCAATTCATCCAGAGCTTGCAGGGTCTCCAGCACCAACCAACGCTGTTCGGGCGACGGCACGCAGGCTTCAGGGAGACTCGCCAAGGCCTTCAGATAGGCCTGTTCAAGGCTGCGCCGCTGATGAAAATTCACCAACAGGCGCTTGCCGACGGTGACCAGATAGGCACGCGGCTCCTGCATCTGCGCAATCGGCTGGGCGCTGGCGAGCACCCGCAAGAACGTATCCTGGCTCAGGTCAGCCGCATCCCAGGCATTGCCCAGGCGCCGACGCAACCAGCTTTCCAGCCAGCTACGGTGGTCACGGTACAGGCTCGACAGCGTCAGTTCGGGGGCGTGGGTCGGAACAACAGCATCATTCATGGCAAGCGACCTGCGCGGCGCGAGTGAGTCTCAAATGAGATTTATTCTATTTAATATCGTACCGACGCACCATGCCCTTTACACATCACGTTCAAAGCATCGCGGCCTTCTGCCGCAACAAGTCGATAAACAACCCCAGTTCACGGCTCACCACTTCGCCTTTGCGCAACAACATGCCAAACGGCGCCAGTCGCACGTCGAGGGCCACCGGCAGCGCCACCACCAGGCCCATTTTCAGGTAATCACGCAGTGCGCTTTCGGACAGCACCATCACGGCGTCGGTCAGCTGGATCAACTGCTGCATGGAGTACACCGAGCTGCACTCGATGATGTCCGCCGGGCTGGGCAGCGCCAAATCCTGCAGCGCCTGGTCGAAGCCGATGCGCGCAGGGCTGGTTTGCGGTTGCAGGATCCACGGCCAGTCGCGCACCAGTTCATCCAGCATCAACTGCTCACGCTGGGCCAGGGGGTGGCCGGCGTGCACCACCACCAGCAAGCGTTCGTTGCCCAGGGGTTCGAAGCTGTAGTGCTCGTTGTCGGTGGCAGCATTGCGGCGCGAGATAGCCAGGTCGATGCGTCCCTGTTCAAGCAACTGGATCACTTGGTCACTGGTGTCACCCATGATGCGGATACGCAGTTGCGGGTTCAGCGATTTGATCTGCGCGATGGAGTCCATCACCAGGTCCGGTGCGGCGCCCATGATGGTGCCAATCGACAGGTAGCCATAACCGCCCTGCTGTCGTGCCATCAAGTCTTCGGCACACCGGTCCAGGCCGCTCAGGGCGGATTCGGCAAAACGGATCAACTCCTGCCCGAGCGCCGTGGGGCGCATGCCCCTCGGCAACCGCTCAAACAGATCACAGGCAAACATGTCCTCGATCTCACGCAGCATGCGCGTGGCGGCAGGCTGCGACATGTTCAGCGCCTGTGACGCACGGTGCAGGTTCTGGCTGGAGCTCAGCGCAACGAGCATATGCAGATGCTTGTAGCGCAGGCGGTTGAACAGGCTGGGAGAGATCGCGGGACTGCGCATTTTTATCCTTGTTATCGATACCCTGAGGTTATCACTTGTAAGCGAGATTCGATTTGTAGCGCATTGCTCGGCGGCCGTACAGTCCGTCCCATAAGAACAAAACATCGGACGCCACTATGAAAACCCTCCCAGCGCCCCTGCTCGCCAAGATTTCCTGGCGACTGCTGCCCTTCCTGCTGTTGATGTACATCATGGCCTTTCTCGACCGTGCCAATGTCGGGTTTGCCAAACAAGCTTTCCAGGCCGACACCGGTCTAAGCGACGCCGCCTTTGCGTTTGGCGCTGGCGTGTTCTTTGTCGGCTACGCGCTGCTGGAAGTGCCGAGCAACCTGATCCTGCACCGTGTCGGCGCCCGCCTGTGGATGTGCCGCATCATGGTCAGTTGGGGCCTGATCTCGGCTGCCATGGTCTTTGCGCACAACGAAACCAGCTTTTATGTGCTGCGTTTTTTACTCGGCGTGGCCGAAGCCGGATTTTTCCCCGGCGTCATTCTTTACCTCACCTACTGGTTCCCCCAGGCCGTGCGCGGCAAGGCCATGGGTTTCTTCTATTTCGGTGCGCCGCTGGCCTTCATCTTCGGTAGCCCGTTGTCCGGTTTGCTGCTGGAAATGGATGGGTTTGGCGGCATACACGGCTGGCAGTGGCTGTTCGCTGTGGAAGGCCTGATGGCAACTGCAGTGGGCATCTGGGCCTACTGGTATCTGGACAATCGCCCCGCCGACGCCAAGTGGCTGACCCCGGCTGAGCGTGAGCAAGTGCAGAGCCTGCTGGATCAGGAAGACCAGCACAAAACCTCCCACGGTCGCAGCCTGCTCACCGTGCTGTGCCAACCCTCGGTGTTGTACTTGTGCCTGGTGTACCTGCTGATCCAGGCCAGCGTCTACGGCGTGGTGTTTTACCTGCCGACCCAAGTGGGCGATCTGCTCGGCACCAAGGTCGGCTTGATGGTCGGGCTGGTCTCGGCCATTCCCTGGCTCTGCGCACTGTTTGCAGCTTGGTGGATTCCCAGCTACAGCGACCGTACCGGCCTGCGTCGCCAGACCGCCTGCCTGACCCTGCTGATGGCTGCCGCCGGCATCGCCTGCTCGGTGACCTTCGCCAACCCGCTGCTGGGCATGCTCGCCCTGTGCTTTGCCGCCTCGGGGTTCATCGCGGTGCAACCGGTGTTCTGGACGTTCCCCTCCAGCTACCTGGCCGGCAGCGCCGCTGCGGCCGGCATTGCCTTGATCAACTCGTTCGGCGCCCTCGGTGGCTTCATCGCACCGGTCATCAAGCACTGGGCCGAAGGCGCTTTCAATTCCCCGGCAGCCGGCCTGTACCTGCTGTCCGCCACCACGGTACTGGCTGCATTGCTGGTGCTGGGCATCCATTCACCCGGCCGCACCGCGTCGAAAACGCCGGCCACTGTTTAACGCTAGGAGTCACATCATGGGTCATCTCACCATCAAACACGTCCGCGCCTTTGTACTGCGAGGCGGCGGCGCCGATTACCACGACCAGGCCGATGGGCATTGGATCGACGACCATATTTCCACGCCGATGAGCAAGTACCCCGAGTACCGCCAGAGCCGCCGCAGCTTTGGCATCAACGTGCTCGGCACCCTGGTGGTGGAGATCGAAGCCAGCGACGGCACCGTCGGTTTCGCTGTGACCACTGGCGGTGAACCGGCGGCTTACATTGTCGAGAAGCACCTGGCGCGCTTTCTCGAAGGCGCGCGCGTCACCGACATCGAGAAAATCTGGGACCAGATGTACCAGTCCACCCTCTACTACGGGCGCAAGGGCCTGGTGATCAACACGATTTCCGGCGTCGACCTGGCGTTGTGGGACCTGCTCGGCAAAATCCGCCAGGAACCGGTGCACCAACTGCTCGGCGGTGCGGTGCGTGATGAGTTGCAGTTCTACGCCACCGGCGCGCGCCCGGATCTCGCGCAGAAAATGGGTTTTATCGGCGGCAAAATGCCCCTGCACCACGGCCCCAGCGAAGGCGAAGAAGGCCTGCGCAAGAACCTCGAAGCACTGGCGACCATGCGTGAACGGGTCGGCCCGGACTTCTGGCTGATGCTCGATTGCTGGATGAGCCTGGATTTGAACTACGCCACCAAGCTGGCGATCGGCGCCCATGAGAATGGCCTGAAGTGGATCGAAGAAGCGCTGTCCCCAGACGATTATTGGGGCTATGCCGCCCTGCGCAACAACGTGCCCAAAGGTATGTTGGTGACCACCGGTGAACATGAAGCCACCCGCTGGGGCTTCCGCATGCTGTTGGAAATGGGCTGCTGCGACATCATCCAGCCCGACGTCGGTTGGTGCGGCGGCCTCACCGAACTGGTGAAAATCTCGGCGTTGGCCGATGCGCATAACGCAATGGTCGTGCCCCACGGTTCGTCGGTGTACAGCTATCACTTTGTCGCCACCCGCCATAACAGCCCATTCGCCGAGTTCCTGATGATGGCGCCCAAAGCGGATGAAGTGGTGCCGATGTTCCACCCGCAATTGTTGGGCGAACCGGTGCCGGTAAATGGCCGCATGCGCTTGTCGGCGCTGGACAAGCCGGGCTTCGGCGTTGACCTGAACCCGGACTGCCAACTGCACCGTCCCTACAACCGCTGAGGAACCCGCCATGAACATGCCCCGCAATGGCTTCAAGGCCGCCCTCGCCAAGGACGCCACCCAATACGGCATCTGGGCCGGTTTCGCCACCGGCTACGCTGCCGAGATCGTCGCCAGCCTCGGATATGACTGGATGCTGATCGACGGCGAACATGCTCCCAATACGGTTCCGAGCGTCCTCAACCAGTTGCAGACGGTCGCACCGTACAGCACCGCGCCGGTAGTGCGCGCCGTCAACAGTGACGCCAGCCTGATCAAGCAACTGCTCGATATCGGCGCCCAGACCTTGATGATCCCAATGGTCGAAACCGCCGAACAGGCCCAGGCCCTGGTGCGTGCCATGCGTTACCCGCCCCACGGCATCCGTGGCGTCGGCGGCGGTCTGACCCGTGCCACGCGCTGGGACGGCGTGGACAACTACCTGAACACCGCCCATGAAGAGCTGTGCCTGATCGTGCAAGTGGAATCGCGCCTTGGCGTGGAAAACGTCGCCGCGATTGCCGCCGTAGAAGGCGTTGACGCTGTATTCATCGGCCCCGCCGACATGTCCATCGGCCTGGGTCACGCTGGCAACCCCGGCCATCCGGAGGTTCAGGAGCGCATCAAGCACGCCATCGACGCCACCCTCGCCGCGGGCAAGGTCAGCGGCATCCTGGCGCCCAACGAAGACGATGCACGCCGCTATCAGGCCTGGGGTTGCCGCTTTATCGCGGTGGCCATCGACATCAGCCTGCTGCGCCAGAGTGCCCTGGCCACCCTTGCCCGCTATCGCCCTGCCGCCGAAACGACAGCGCTTTCGCGTACTTATTGAGGAACCTGCCCATGTCATCCGTTCCCGTTTACCAGAACTTCATCAATGGCCGCTTCAGCTCCAGCGAAGCGCACATTGACGTGCTCAACCCGGCCACCGGCGCCTTGTTGTCGAAGGTGCCGGCGTCCACCGCCGCCGAGGTCGACCAGGCCCTGGCCGCCGCACGCCAGGCGCAAAAGACCTGGGCGCGCAAACCCGCTATCGAACGTGCCGGGCACCTGCGCCGCATCGCCGCCAAGCTGCGCGAGAACGTTGCGCACCTGGCGCGCACCATCACCCTGGAACAAGGCAAAGTCAGTGGTTTGGCGGAGGTGGAAGTGAATTTCACCGCCGACTATCTCGACTACATGGCCGAGTGGGCACGACGCATCGAAGGCGAGATCATCACCAGCGACCGTGCCAATGAAAATATCTTCCTGTTCCGCAAGCCGTTGGGCGTGGTGGCCGGCATCCTGCCGTGGAATTTTCCGTTCTTCCTGATCGCGCGCAAAATGGCGCCGGCGCTGCTCACCGGCAACACCATCGTGATCAAGCCCAGCGAAGAAACCCCGAACAACTGCTTCGAGTTCGCCAAGCTCGTCGCCGAAACCGACCTGCCCGCCGGGGTGTTCAACGTGGTCTGCGGCGACGGCCGGGTCGGCGGCGCGCTCACGGCGCACACAGGCGTCGACATGATCAGCTTCACCGGCAGCGTGGCGACCGGCTCGCGGATCATGACGGCCGCCGCACCGAACATCACCAAGCTCAACCTGGAACTGGGCGGCAAGGCACCGGCCATCGTGCTGGCAGATGCCGATCTGGAGCTGGCGGTCAAAGCCATCCGCGATTCGCGCATCATCAACACCGGCCAGGTGTGCAACTGCGCCGAGCGGGTGTACGTGGAGCGCAAGGTTGCCGACCAGTTTATCGAACGCATCAGCGTAGCCATGTCCGCCACCCGCTATGGCGACCCTATCGCCCAGGCCGACGTGGAAATGGGCCCGCTGATCAACCGCCAGGGCCTGGACAGCGTCAACCGCAAAGTACGCACCGCCCTGAGCCAGGGCGCAACGTTGGTCAGCGGCGGGCAGATTGCCGACCTGGGTGCGGGTTTTCACTTCCAGCCGACGGTATTGGCTGGATGCCGCGCCGACATGGAGATCATGCGCGAAGAGATCTTCGGTCCGGTGCTGCCGATCCAGATCGTCGACGACCTCGACGAAGCCATCGCCCTGGCCAACGATTGCGACTACGGCCTGACGTCGTCGATCTACACCCGTGACCTGGGCAAGGCCATGCACGCGGTGCGCGAAATCGACTTTGGTGAAACCTACGTCAACCGTGAAAACTTCGAGGCCATGCAGGGCTTTCATGCCGGCGTGCGCAAATCCGGCATTGGCGGTGCCGACGGCAAGCACGGCCTGTATGAGTACACCCATACCCATGTGGTGTACCTGCACAGCTGAGCTGGTTAATCGGGGCCGGGCGCGCTAGCGTGCTGGCCCCTCCGAATTTGCTTTTGATAAGGACTGCGTCATGCCCCTGACTGCCTACAGCGGCCCGATCATCGACAGCCATTTGCACCTGTTCGACCCACGTCGCCCCGAGGGCATTCCATGGCCTGAACCCGGTAACCGGCTGTATGCCGCGCACCTGCCGGCGGATTACTGGGCCCTGGCCGCGCCGCACAATGTGGTCGGCGCAATTGCCGTGGAAGCCAGCCCGTGGCGCGACGATAACCGCTGGCTGCTCGACACCCTGCGCAGCGAATCGCGCATGCTCGGCTTTGTCGGCAACCTGGATCCGCTGCACGCCGACTTCGCCAACGACCTCGACGCGTTGGTCAATGAGCCGCTGTTTCTCGGCCTGCGCTACGGCAATCTGTGGAATCGCGACCTGCTGCAAGACCAGGCGCGTCCTGGCTTTATCGACGGCCTGCGCCAACTCGCCGCCAGCGGCCGTGGCCTGGACAGCGCCAACCCGAATCCGCGTCTTGTCAAAGGTCTGTTGCAGTTGAGCGACAGGCTGCCCGAGCTGCGCATCATCATCGACCACCTGCCCAACGCCCAGGTGCCATCAGGCGAAGAGGCGGCCTATCACGCGGACCTCCTACGCCTGGCCGAACGCCCGAATGTGTTCGCCAAACTCGCGGAGATTCCCCAGCTCGGCCCTCAAGGCTTGATCACCGACACGACGTTCTACAACGATCGCTTGGCGGTGTTGTGGGAAGCCTTTGGCGAAGACCGCTGCTTTTTCGGCAGCGACTGGCCCAACAGCGATCACCTGGCGGATTTCGCCACCACGCTGGGCCTGGTCAAGCGCTGCATTGCCGCCAAACCCGAGGCTGTACAAGCCAAATTCTTCCTGCACAACGCGGTGCGGATCTACACGCCTAGCCATGGAGCGCCGTGATGCAGACCCGTGCCTTTCGCATGAACCTCAACCCCGGCCAGGCCGATGAATACCGCAAGCGCCACGACGACATCTGGCCCGAACTGGCCCAGGCGCTGCTCGATGCGGGTGTGGTGGATTACCGGATTTTCTTCGATGAACCGGGCAATGCGCTGTTCGCCGTGCTGACCCACGAAAATGTCCACGGCCTGGACGAACTGCCCGGTACAGCACTGATGCAGCGCTGGTGGGCCTACATGCAGGACATCATGCCCAGCCATGCAGACGCCTCACCGATCAGTGTTGACCTGCTGCCCATGTTCCAACTGACGCGCCCCTGATCCAACCGACGCACAACAACAATAAAAAGGATTCGACTACGTGGAAATCATTCTCCTTGGTGTGATTCTGCACTTTATCGGCGGCTTCGCTTCCGGCAGTTTCTACATCCCTTACAAGAAGGTCCGCGGCTGGGCCTGGGAAAGTTATTGGATCACCGGCGGCCTGGTGTCCTGGCTGATCGTGCCGCTGATCGCGGCGCAACTGACGGTGCCTGGCTGGGTGGAAATCCTGCGCAACGCCGACACCAGCACCCTGCTCTGGACCTATCTGTTCGGCGTGTTGTGGGGCATTGGCGGGCTGACATTTGGCCTGACCATGCGCTACCTCGGCTTGTCCCTGGGCATGTCGCTGATCATGGGCCTTACCTCGGCCCTCGGCGCATTGATGCCGGCGCTGTACCGCGACCTCTTCACCACGGAGACCGAAGGTACGCTGACCTCGATGCTGGCTTCGCAAGGCGGGCATTGGGTGTTGTGGGGCGTGGCCGTATCGCTGGTCGGCATTGCAGTGTGCGGCAAGGCCGGGCTGATCAAGGAACGAGAAGTGTCCCAGGCGGTGAAGTTCGCCAGTGTCAGCGAATTCTCCCTGGGCAAGGGCATGCTGGTGGCGGTGATTTCCGGGGTGCTGAGTGCGTGTTTCAGCTACGGCATTTCCGCCGGTCGACCGCTGGCCGCCGCGGCTGTAGAGCACGGCGCCAACAGCCTGTTCCAGAACAACGTGACCTTCATGGTGATCATGTGGGGCGGACTCACCACCAACGGTATCTGGTGCCTGTGGCTGAACTGGCGCAACCGCACCTTCCATAACTACACCGACCGCAGCACCCCGCTGTTGGGCAACTACCTGTTGGTGGCGATTGCCGGCACCCTGTGGTTCCTGCAGTTTTTCTTCTACGGCATGGGCGAAAGCCGCCTGCAGAACGACGCCAGCTCCTGGGTACTGCACATGTCATTCATCATCATCGTGTCCAACTGCTGGGGCCTGTATTTCCGCGAATGGCACGGCACCAGTGCGGCCAACAAAGGCGTGCTGGTGGCGGGTATCGCGGTGATCCTCGGTGCGATTGCCATGGTCGGCTACGGCAATTACCTGGGCTGATGTCGCTTATTTCTTGAAGGAGAGTTTTTATGTTGCTTGCAGACAAAACCGTGATCATCACCGGCGCCTCCCGTGGCATCGGCCGCGCCGCCGCCCGTGAATGTGCGCGCCAGGGGGCCCGCGTGGTCATCGGCCACAGCGGCAGCGGCCAAGGTACGGAGGCTGCGTATTCGTTGATCGAGGAGATCAAGGCCTTCGGCGGCCAGGCCATCGAAGTGGGCGGCGACGCCGCCGACCCGGACACCGGTGACAAGCTGGTGGCCGGCGCAGTGAACGCTTTCGGCAGCGTCGACGTGTTCGTCAACAATGCCGGTATCTGCCCGTTCCACTCGTTCCTCGACATGCCCCGCGAGGTCTACCTGAAAACCGTCAACACCAACCTCAACGGTGCCTATTTCGCCGTACAGGCGGCGGCCAACCAGATGAAAAACCAGGGTCGCGGCGGCGCGATCATCGCCGTCAGCTCCATCAGCGCGTTGGTAGGCGGCGGCATGCAGACCCACTACACACCGACCAAGGCCGGCCTGCATTCGTTGATGCAATCCTGCGCAATTGCCCTGGGACCGTACGGCATTCGCTGCAACTCGGTACTGCCGGGCACCATCGCCACCGACATCAACAAGGACGACCTGGCCGATGAGGAAAAACTCGCCTACATGACCGCGCGCACGCCGCTGGGTCGTCTGGGTGAGCCGGATGATGTGGCCGGGCCCATCGTATTCCTCGCCTCGGACATGGCGCGCTACGTAACCGGCGCGTCGTTGCTGGTGGATGGCGGGTTGTACGTAAACCTGCAGTAACACCCCGCACTCTTACAAACACCACAAATCCACTGTGGGAGCGGGCTTGCCCGGCTCCCACACGGCTCGCGCACGCCTGAAATTTGAGTTTCAACACCCATAAAAACAACAATCCAAGGAGCCTCCCATGCGCACCACCCTCCCCCTGGCCCTGCTCTGCAGCGCCATGTCGACCTGCGCCTTCAGCGCCGGATTACTGGACCCAAACTCACCCGCCATGCTCGGCGACTGGAACGGCCTGCGCCCGCAACTGGCCGAGCAAGGCTATGACTTCACCCTCAAGTACGTCGGCGAAGTCGGCTCCAACCTCGGCGGCGGCTACAACTCGCACACCACCGCACGCTGGAGCGACCAGTTGATTCTCGGTGTGAACATGGACTTGCAAAAACTGCTCAGCTGGCAGGACGCGATCTTTCGCATCGGCATCGGCGAGCGTCACGGCAAAGACATCACCAACGACCGCGTGCATCAGCCGAACGCCACCGGACTGACCTCCACCATGGAAGTGTTTGGCGGCGGTAATGCCTGGCGGCTTTCGCAGTTCTGGTACGAGCAGAAATTCTTCGAGCGCAAATTCGCCTTGAAACTGGGGCGCTTCGGCCATGGCGAAGACTTCGATCAGTTCCCCTGTGAATTCCAGAACGTGACCCTGTGCGGCTCCCAGGAAGGCAACTGGAACGGCGTATGGAATAGCTTCCCCATCAGCCAGTGGGCGGTGCGTGCCAAGTATCAGTTCACCGATGAGTTCGCGGTGCAAGTGGGTGCCTATGACAAAAACCCTGGCAATGCCGAAGCCAGCAATGGCTTCAAACCCTTCATCAGCGGCTCCCAGGGCACCAGTTTTCCCATCGAGGCCATCTGGAAAGGCCAGGTTGCCGGGCTGAGTTCCGAATACCACGTGGGTTACTACTATGCCAACGCCAATACCAAGGACATGCTCAAGGACGCCGACGGTAACTTTGCCGCCAGCTCGCAAAAGCCTTATCGGATGTATTCCAGTAATGACGGTTGGTGGCTGTCGGGCCAGCAGCAGTTGACGACGGTCGACGGCAACAATAAGCGCGGGCTCAACCTGTTTGCCAACCTGACGATGAATGATCCGGACAAGAGCGTGATCAAAAACCTGATCCAGGTCGGCCTGATCTACCGCGGCCCGTTCGATTCACGCCCAGACGACACTGTCGGCATTGGCGCATCGAAACTGCAGGTCAGCGACCGCTATACCCGTAACACGCAGATGCTCAACGCCGTCAATGGCGTAACCGCCATTGATGACCCGTTGTACGTGCCCGAGCAGCGCCGCGAATACAGCTACGAAATCAACTACGGTGTACAAGCGACAAAATGGCTGATGGTGCGGCCCAACCTGCAATACGTGAAGTACCCCGGCGGGCTGACGCAAACCACCGGCGCAGTCGTCGGCGGCGTGCAGTTTATCGCCGACTTCTAGTCTTTCTCTGCATCAAACACCTGCCCGCGCCCCACCACGCTGGCAGGCTTGAGCAGCGCACCTGGCGCCAATACCGCATTGGCGCCGATCCGGCACTGGTCACCGAGCAACGCGCCAAACTTATCGCAACCGGTGCTTTGCAACGCCCCGTCCACTCGTACCAACACTTCTTTGTCATCGCGCTCATTGCGGTAATTGGCGACGATGCTCCCCGCCTCCAGGTTGATCCCCTGCCCCAGCACCGAATCACCGACAAAGTTGAAATGCGCCAGCTTGCTGCCGCTGAACACGAAGGACGTCTTCAACTCAGCGCCGGGGCCGATGATGCAGTGTTCATCCAGCCAGCAACCGCCACGCAGCAGCGAGCCGCTGGCAATGAAACAATGCGCACCGACAATCAATGGCGGTTTGAGCAAGGCACCGACCTCGACGGTGGCAGTCCGGTGGACCGCGATTTCATTCTGGATGACGTACTCGTCGGCCGGCAGTTCGGCTAACAATTGGCGAACGATGGCGGGCGCCTGGGTGACCAGCGCCCAAGGCGTAAGGTCAGCCCAGGGCGCCAGGGCAGAATCGGAAAAAACGGCGATGTAGTCAGCAAGTCGAATCAACGTCGAACCCTCGAGCGGTCAGCGAAGTCCGAAAACCTAGCATTACTGGCCGTCGAGTAACACCGGTTTGCCCAGTTCACCGATCTTTTCCAGGCGGGCCCGCACGATATTGCGGCTGATATTCAGCAGGCGGCCGGTCTGCAATTGATTGCCGTGGCAATAGCGATAAGCCGCGCGAAAAATCGTCTCTTCGATGTGTTCGTAGAGGTCTGGAATGTTCTGTTCGAACAATGCGTTCAGCGCACTTTCCAGGTCGACCGGACCACTCAGGGCGGGCGGCGCGTGGCTGGCCTCGTCCTGGCGAATGCCCGAAGAGCGCATGTCCACCAAATGCAGGTCCGCCGGTTGCACCCGCTGGTTACGGCACACCAGCAAGGCGTGGTGAATGGCGTTTTCCAGCTCGCGAATATTGCCCGGCCAGCTGTGTTCGAGCATCTTGCGCTCGGCCTCGATGCTCAGGCTTGCGCGGTTGTAACCCAGGCGCTGACAGTGTTCTTCAAGGAAGAATTCGGCCAGCGGCAGGATGTCGCCCGGCCGTTCGCGCAGCGGGGGCAGGCGGATGGTTGCGACGTGCAGACGGTAAAACAAGTCCTCGCGAAAATGCCCGGCCACTACCGCGTCAGCCAAGTTGACGTTGGTGGCCGCCACCAGCCGAACATTGATCGGGATCGGCGTGCGCGAACCCAGGCGCACCACTTCACGCTCCTGCAAAACCCGCAGCAATTTAACTTGCATGTTCAGCGGCAAATCGCCGATCTCATCGAGGAACAGCGTGCCGCCATTGGCCGCTTCAAACCAGCCGGCCTTGTGGGTGGTAGCACCGGTGAACGCGCCTTTTTCATGGCCGAACAGTTCGCTTTCCACCAGGGTTTCGGCAAACGCACCGCAATTCACCGCCACAAAGGGTTCACGCCCGCGACGGCTCAGATTGTGGATATGCCGTGCGACCAATTCCTTGCCGGTGCCGGTCTCGCCAATGATCAAGGTGTTGGCTTCACTGGGGGCCAGGCGCTCGATACGCGCCAGCAATTCCTGGGAGCGCGGGTCCTTGAAGACCAGCACGGTGGCACGCACCGACTTGGTCAATTCGCGGGCATTGGGATGGGTGATCAGCGACATGGTGCATTCCTGGCAGTAAAAGCGCGTGCTCAATAGTGCATGAAGTTTTCTATACCATTTAATTATTAATTAATATTTATATATACCCGTTTCGAATATACCAACACCCCTACCCTTGACTGCTGCTGGAGCAGCAATCGGCCAGCACTTGCGTGTTTGCACATCAGCAGCCGAGACAGGATCACCTCCCTGCCACCACCGCTGAAACCCTTGTAGTACGTGGTCTAGAGCGATTGTGGCAGCGACTGGCATGCAATCTGCTCTCTCCCTGTCAACACAATCCCCCTGTAGGAGCCGGCTTGCCGGCGATAGCGTTTTTTCAAACGCTGCAAGGCTCAAGGACCCCATCGCCGGCAAGCCGGCTCCTACAGGGGATTGCCAATTCAAGTAGGGAGAAGCCCCATGAAAAATGTATGGCGCAGCAGCATTGCCGCCCTGTTCGCCCTTTTTGCGAGTACTGCCATTCAGGCCGCACCAGCCTCAGTGAAAATCGCCATCGTCGCTTACACCCAAGGCGGCAAGCCGGTATTCGGCGGCATCGCCGGGCGCGTGATCGAGGACGGCTGGCTGGAAGCGCAATTGCGCGAACGCGGGGTGAAACTCGAGTGGATCGCCCTGCCCCACGCCGGCGCCGGCCCGCAGATCAACGAAGGCTTCAGCAACAACAGCCTGGACTTCGCCGTTCGCGGCGACCTGCCATCGGTGATCGCGGGAGCCGGTGGTGTGCCGGGCAAGCTGATCGTGCCCGGCGGCAGCGGCAACAACATCTACCTGGTGGTGCCCGAAGGCTCCAGCGCCCAGACCATCGAAGACCTCAAGGGCAAACGCCTGGCCCTGCACCGTGGCCGGCCGTGGGAGTTTGCGTTCAGCAACTTCCTGGCCAGCAAGGGCCTGACACTCGATGACTTCAAGATTGCCAACCTCAACCCACAGGTGGGCGCGGCGGCGGTATCGGCCGGCAAAGTCGATGCGGCAGTGCTGCTCAGCGAGGCCTATGCCCTGGAAGACAAAGGTGTGGGCAAGATCATCTGGTCGACCAAGCAAGGCAGCAACGACTGGCGATTGGTCTCTGACCTGTGGGGCACCGACACCTTTGTAAAACAGTATCCGCAGATCACCCAACTGCTGGCCACCGCTTGGGTCAAGGCCGCGTGGTGGATTTCTCAGCCGCAGAACCAGGACGCCTATTACCAACTGTCCTCCCGCGCCGGCACCGCCGAAAGCGTGCTGCGTCGCGACGACCAGAACGACCCGGTGGCCTGGAAAGAACGCTGGGCGCCAAAAAGTGATGCGCAGCTCAAGGCCCATTACCAGGCTCTGACGGCCTATGCGCTGGCCAACCACCTGATTCGCGACACCTACGACATCGGCCCGTCACTGGCTACCGGCTTTACCCACCAGGCCCTGATCGACCTGAAACTCACCGACTACTGGCCGGCCCTGCGTGGCCAGGTCAGCACGAATCCTTGATAGGGAAATGATTGATGAAACTGCCCCATTCCTTCGCTTTCGGCCTCAGCGTATTGGCCTTGTCCATGAGTGCGCTCGCGGCTGACGTGTATGCACCCAAGCCCGACCCGCTGCAAGGCGATGGCCGCGTCTCGGCGTTCTACACCTGGGAACAAGCCATTCCCGCCGTTCCCGGCAAATTGCTGCGCAGCGAGCCGCTGGACAGCACCATCAGCCTGGCGAATGCCGCCAGTGCCCAGCGCATCCTGTACACCTCCACCGACGGCATCGATAACAAGACGCCCATCGTGGTCTCCGGCGCCTTGTTTCTGCCTAAAGGCAAACCACCTGCCGGCGGATGGCCGGTGGCAAGCTGGGGCCATGGCACCGTCGGCGTGGCGGATGTGTGCGCGCCGTCCTGGCAAGGCCGTTCCTACCGTGACGTGGCTTACCTCAACCGCTGGCTGGAAGAAGGCTTTGCCGTGGTCGCCACCGACTACCAGGGCCTTGGCGTGCCCGGAGGCCACCCATTGCTTAACAGCCGTATGGCCGCCTACGGCATCCTCGACGCCGCCAAGGCTGTGGTGGCCGGGGTACCAGGGCTGGCCGATAAAGTGTTGATCGTCGGTCAGTCCCAGGGGGGCGCGGGCGCCTTTGCCGCGGCGGCCTACGCGGCAACCTATGCGCCGGACCTGGGCGTCAAGGGCAGCATCGGTACCGGCGTGATCTACACCCTCGACTACGCGAAAAACCCCAGTGAGGCAGTGCGCAACAAGGTCGACCCGACGTTGGCCTACGGCTTCTACACCTTGCTTGCCGCCCAGCAATACGACCCGAGCATCAACCCGGCGGACTTCTACACCGACAAGGCGCTGCCGATCTTCGAACAGGCCCGCACCAGTTGCCTGTTCGCCCTGGAAGGCGACGTGGAAGGTCTCGGCCTGAGCATCGCCAACACCAAGAAAGACTACAAGGGCAAGCAGCTCGCGCCGTGGCTGGCGCAGGTTTCGTACCCGACCCTGAAGACCTCCAAACCGATCTTCATCGGCACCGGCGCCGAAGACACCACCCCCGCCGCCGCGACCCAGGTGAAGCTGATGCAGGACGCCTGCAACGCCGGCTCCGTGGTGGAAGGCCATCTGTACAAAGGCCTGGGCCACAGCGCGACGGTCAATGCGTCGCTCAAGGACTCGATCCCGTTCGCCCACAAAGTCATCAACGACCAGCCGATCACCCCGATCTGCGCCCCGACCGCCCAGTAGGCAGGAGGCTTCATGAGCATCGAATTCTTCACCCGCTTGCCGTTGCACGGCGAAACCCAGTTCCTGCCCGGCGATCCGCGTAACCGGGGCGACTGGCACCGTGGCGGCGCCAACAGTACCGGTGCAGTCTCCGGGTTCAGCGTGGGCGATCACTTTACCTACATCGACTACCTGGGCCAGATTGCCAAGGCCGCCGAGATCAATGGGTTTGGCGGTGCGTTGATGGTCAATGCGCCGACCGGCGAAGAACCCTGGACCGTCTGCTCATTGCTGGCCCGCGAGACGCGCACTCTGCAGTTCGTCACTGCGTTCCAGCCCTACCACTACACCCCATGGGTCGCGGTGCAACAAGCTGCGACGTACCAGCGCGCAACCGGCAATCGCTTGGTGTGGAACATCATCAACGGTGGCTCGGACGCGATCCAGCGCCAGGTCGGTGACTACAGCGAGCACGATGAACGCTACGAACGCGCCACCGAGTTCATGGACGTGGTCAAGGGCTATTGGCACAACGAGACCTTCCACTACGATGGAAAATTCTACAAAGCCGACGGCGGTGGCCTGCGTGGGCCGTTGAAGAAGGCCGAGCTACCGCTGATCTGCACCGCCGGTTCGTCGATTGCCGCACGGGAATTCGCCGCCAAGCACGCCGACTTCTACCTGATGCGCGCCGAGCATCCGGATGAAATCGCCGCGCTGATCGCCGACCTGCGCCAGCGCGCACTGAAATGGGGGCGTACCGACATCCGTTTCGGCCTGTCAATCGACGTGATCACCCGCGAGACCGAAGCGCTGGCGCGCACCGAGGCCAAGCGTTTCTTCGACGAAGGCATCGCCCGTGGCGCGGTCAAGGCCGTGGCGGCGCATGCCGGGCTGCGCACAGCGCGCAAACTGAGCTACGAACACGGTTTTGCCGAGAAGAACGAAGCCCAGGGTTTCGACGACTTCTTCATCCATCCGAACGTGTGGACCGGCTTCGGCTATATCGGCATTCCACCGGGTTGCGCGCTGGTGGGTAGCTACGAGAACGTGGTGGCGCGGATTCGCGAGTACAACAGCATCGGCATCGACCTGTTCTTCCTCGCGGGCTACCCGCACCTGGAAGAAGCCTATCGCCTCGGCGAGCACATCCTGCCGCATTTTCGCAGCGAGCGCGTCGAGCTGAGCCGACCCCAGGAGCCGCTGCGCGAGCTGCATTCGGCCAACGGCGGAGCCTGAGACCATGACCTTTCTGCTGAGCCGCCGAGACTTTCTCGGCTACAGCGCCACCGTCGGCGGCGGCCTGCTACTGACGGGTTGCGGCCCGAGCGACACACCGGCCGGCGTGACCGGCAACGACCAGCCGCGTTATGGCGGACGCTTGCGCCTGGGCATTCTCGACGGCAACCAGAGCGGCAACCTGGACGCGCATAAACCGGTGGGCAGCGGCATCGTTCGCGGGTTTGCGCTGTACAGCAAGTTGTGGGAGTGGGACGAGCACATGCAACCGCGCCTGGCCCTGGCCGAACTGGCCGAGCCAAATGCCGATGCCAGCGCCTGGACCCTGCGCCTGCGCCCGGGCCTGGAGTTCCACAACGGCAAGACCATCGATGCCGACGACCTGATCTTCTCGATCCGCCGCCTCACCGACCCGCAACTGGCTTCGCCCTATGCCGCGCTGTTGCACTGGGTGGATCGCGACAATCTGGTCAAGCTGGACCATCGCACCGTGCGCCTGAGCTTTCGCGAAGGCCGCAGCTACATGCCGCTAGCGGAAACCTGGGTCAACTTCGGCGGCATCGTCCCGGTGGATTACCATCCAGTGACCAACCCGGTGGGTGCCGGCCCCTACCAGTTGAAAAGCTTTACCCCCGGCCAGCGTTCGTTGTTCACCCGCTTCGAGAATTACTACAAAGACGGCAAGCCCTATGCGGATGAACTTGAAATCATCGACTTCAAGGACCAAGTCTCACGCCTCGCCGCCCTGCGCGCCGGGCAGATCGACATGGCCAATGTGCTGCCCACCGAACAATTGCCGATCCTGCAAAAAGACCCGCGCCTGCAGGTGATCAAGTCGGTGTCTGGCAATTGGCTGTCCTTCGACATGAACCTGGACAAGCCGCCGTTCAACGACCCACGGGTACGCGAGGCGTTTCGTTTGCTGGCGGACCGGGAGGAGTTGGTACGCCGCGCGCTGAATGGCCAGGGTCGCGTAGCCAACGACTTGTATGCACCCAGCGATCCGACCTTCAACCACAGCCTCGGCCCACGCGCTTACGACCCGCAACGCGCAGCGCAATTGCTCAAGGACGCCGGCCAGGAAAACCTCGAGGTGGAATTGATCACCACACCGGGGCAGGGTTTGAGTTCGGCGCTGGTCCTTGCCGAACAAGCCAAGCGCATCGGCGTGACCCTGAAGGTCAAACAAGTCGACCTTGCCACCTTCCAGGGCCCGCTGAAAAACGACTGGACCCTGAGCACTGGCGGCAGCATTGGCGCACCGTTCCTGGCCAGCGCGATACACACCGACGCGCCGTTTGCGGTGTCAAACAAGACCCACTTCAACGACCCGCACTTCAGTGAACTGTTCCTTGCCGCCATGGCCCAGCCCGACCTGGAAAAACGCAAGGCCCTGGTGCATCAGGTGCAGCAGATCCAGTACGAACGCGGTGGCATGTTGATCTGGGGCTACGCCGACCTGCTCGACAGTGTGTCGACCCGCGTCGGGGGTGCCCAGGCCGAAGAGTCACTGTTCAGCACCTGGCGATTCGAGAAGCTCTGGCTCAAAGACTCAGCCTGACCCAATGAAACCGCACCCCCCTCTGTAGGAGCCTGGCTTGCCGGCGATGGGGCCCTCAAGCCCTGCGCCGACCAAACGGACGCCATCGCCGGCAAGCCGGCTCCTACAAGGGTCGTGCGCCCTTCACTCTTTTTTATGGGGCATTTCTGCCATGCACGCTATCGCCTTGCGTTTACCCCTGTTGCTGGCCGCAACCCTGCCGCTGCAGGCCTTTGCTGCTGATACCCAACTGCAGACCGTGACGGTGCAGGCCAGTAGCGCCGAGTCGGATGACGACGCCCTGCCCACCCGACCGCCGACCTCGGTGTACGGCGGCACCGAAACCAAAGTGCTCGACACTCCGCGCTCGGTGGTGCAGGTCAATGCCGAGCAATTGGCCAACGGCTCGATCCACAGCGCTGATGACTTGGTCAAATACGCACCTGGCATCACCCGTGGCGGCGGCCAGAACGCCGGAATCGCCCCGCAGTTCCGCGCCCAGGGTTCGGAGATTTTCCAGGACGGCCAGCGCGGTTATGCGGTGCGCCATCCGGCCAACTTCAACGCCTATGAAGGCGCCGATATCGTGGCTGGCCCATCCTCGGTGACCTACGGTTCAGTGTCCGGCAGCGGCGGTTACGTCAATTACCTGAGCAAAAAACCGAACTTCAATGAGTTCAAGACCAAACTCAGCGGTGAATTGGGGTCATGGGTGCCGGACGGCACGTCACGCAGCTCGAATAAATTCAGCCTCGACAACACTGGCCCGCTGAGCGACAACCTGGCCTACCGCGTCAGCATCACCAAGCAGCGCCAGCAGGATTTCTACGACAACGTCGACAATAATTTCGATGCGTTCTACGGCGCCCTCGCCTGGCGCAACGACAACGTTCGCGTCGATTGGAACGCCAGCTACGACAACTATTACGACTACAACATCACCCACGGCTGGAACCGCGCTACGCAGAACCTGGTGGACCACGGCAAGTACTATGCCGGCCGTGCCACGCCCATCATCCAGAACGGCAACACCCTATGGTCACCGGTGCTGGCGTCCGGCGCTGCGGACGCGCCGACCTTGGGCTGGGTCAAGCGCCAACGTAATGCACAAGGCCAATACAGTGTGGTCGACGGCAGCTTCCAGGCCGCCTCGCCGAACACCCAGGCCAACCCCGGCAGCCTGCGTGGTTGGGTGTATGACCCGACGCTCGCCGGCAATGGCGAACAGTCGCTGTCGTCGCAGACCGGGCAGCGCAAGGAGGATGAAAGCAGCTCGCGGCGCTTTACCACGCAACTGCGCATCGAGGCCGACCTGTCGCCGAGCATCACCGTGGCCAACAGCACGTTCTATGAACGCTCCAAGGACATCACCGACGCGGTGGGTGCGTTCCAGGTGCAGTCCAAGGACAACATTTTCGACAACCGTTTCGAGTTTCGCACACGCAATGAAACCCAACTGGGCGGCTGGACCCTGCGCGACGACAGCAACACCGGCCTGATTTACCGCCGCGAATTCAACCAGTCGATTGCCGCCAATAACAGCTTTGGCTCGACCATCAACGCCTACGACTTGACCCAGAATCCTTCCGGCAAGAACCCCGGCGACCTGCTCGGCCTGGACGGCAGCAACCCTGCCGGCGGCAACGCTGCGTGGATCGGCCAACCCGGCGTGCCGCAGTACTCCAACTACTACGGATGGCTGAACCTGCCGCCGATGTACGCGGCCGGGCATGGCCTGTACGCCGAATCCGTAGCGCCCTACACCGCTGAAAGCACCTGGACCACCAAGACCCTGTTCAGCCAGCACAACCTCAAGTACGGCGAGTATTTCGGCCTGAACATTGGCGCCAGCCGCAGCTGGATCCAGGCCGAAATCGACAACCCGTTCGTGCTCGCTGGCGGCAACCGGCGCAAGGACAGCGACAACTACCGGCTATTTGCATTTCAAGTCAGCCCGTACGTGAAGCCCACCGAAAACACCACGCTGTACTACACCTTCGACCGCTCGCTGGCGGTCAATACCGGGTTCTTTTCCAACGGTTTGGGTTGGGGCAGCGGCACCGGTGCCAACCAGCTCAACCCGCTGGCATTCCAGAGCCTGAGTGTGCTGCACGAAGTCGGCGTCAAGGTCGAAGCCGTGCCCAACCAGTTGTTCATGACCTTGGCCGCGTTCAAGCAGGCCCGCGACCAGGCGCCCGACAGCAATAACAACATCGCCCGGCTGATGATCAAGGGCGTGGAAGCCACCGTGCGCTACCAACCGGATGACCACCTGCGCAGCGGTTTGAACCTGTCCAAGCTCAACGCCTACAACGAGTTCACCTCACAGGCGGGCTTTGCTTCAGCAGGCTTCATTCCCGACAACGGCACCGTGTTTGGCGACAACAACAGCCTCAACCAGCGGCCCTCCGGGCGTTACGACGCGGTACAGATTCCTGAGTACACCGCCAGCGGCTACGTGGACTATCGCTTCGATTCTGGCTTCGGTGCCGAACTCTCCGGCTGGTGGACCAGCAGTTGGTATCTGAACCTGAGCAAGACGGTGAAGATCCCCGACGAATACAACCTCGACCTCGCCGTGTATTACCGCCAGCCGCAGTGGAGCACCACTTTGCGCGTGCTGAACCTGACCAATGAACTGAATTTCGTCAGCGGCCTGGCCGGTTCCACCAATACCTTCTTGCAACCCATGCCTGGCCGCACCTTGCTGGCCCAGGTCGACTATCAATTCTGATCCAGGAGCACCGTATGTCCATTGAATTTGTCGGCATGATTTTCCCCCGCCAGTGGTCCGAAACCCGTGGCGTGCGCAGCCCGGATTTCGACCTCGACTTTATCCGTCACCATGCCCGCGCCCATGAACATGCCGGCTTCGACCGCGTGCTCATCGCCAGCGGCCCCGGCAGCGCCGACAGCTTGCAGATCGCCGCCTACGCGGCGGCGCACACCGAGCGGCTGGGCTTCATGATCGCCCACCGTCCGGGCCTCACCGCGCCGACCGTCGCGGCGCGGTCCTTCGCCACGCTGGACCACACCACCGGCGGCGGGCGTATTCGCCTGCACGCGATCACCGGTATCACCGCCGAGCCGCAGGAAGGTGACTTCCTGCTGGACAAGACCGAGCGCTACCAACGCACCGATGAATACCTGCAGATCGTACGACGCACCTGGACCGCCGAGGAACCCTTCGATTTCGAGGGCAAGTACTTCAACATCAAGGGAGCCTTTTCGCCGGTCAAGCCGCTGCAACAGCCGCACATCCCGATCTCGTTTGGCGGGTCATCGGACATCGCCTACCAGATCGCGGTGAAACACGCGGACTTGTATGCGCTGTGGGGCGAGCCGTTGAATGGCGTGGCGGAGCAGATTGCCAAGCTCAAGGCGGCGGCACAGGCGGCGGGGGTTACAGCGCCGCGAGTGAGTTTGTCGGTGCGCTTGATCCTGGGCGCGACCGAAGAACTGGCCTGGCAGCGTGCGGAACAGATCCTCGCACAGATCAAGGCCAACCCGCAGTTCGCAGCCGGCAGCCCGTGGCAAAAGCGCATCAAGGGCACCGGTTCGGAACGTTTGCTCGCGGCAGCGGCACGGGGTGATCGTCACGATCGTGCACTGTGGATGCCAACCGCCACGGCCGTCGGCGCCTATGGCGACACCACCGCCTTGGTCGGCACGCCGGAGACGGTGGCACAGGCGTTGTTGGATTACGTGGATTTGGGCGTGACGACGTTTTTGAACCGGGGGTATGACCCGCTGTATGACACCGTGGATTATGGGCGGTGGATCATTCCGGCGGTGCGTGAAGAAGCACGGCGCAGGCAGGCCAGGGTTGCGTAAGGGCGTATGACGCCATCGCCGGGAAGCCGGCTCCTACAGTCGATCGCGTGTATAGGTGTGCGGCACAAACCTGTAGGAGCCAGCTTGTCGAATCGTCGCACCGCGTAGCGGTGCCCGTCACCCCAATGACGGCGAATGCTCCAGCAACGCCCGCGTATACGCCGCCTGCGGCCTATCCAGCACCTCATCAACCACGCCTTGCTCCACCACCCTACCCGTCTTCAACACCAGTACCCGGTCTGCAATCGCACGCACTACGCCGAGGTCATGGGTGACAAACAGCAGCGTCAGCCCTTCGCGCTGCAACTGGCGCAGCAGGTCCAGTATCGAGGCCTGCACCGAAACGTCCAGCGCCGAGGTGATCTCGTCGCAGATCAACAGCCTCGGCTCGCACAACAGCGCACGGGCGATGGCTACGCGCTGGCGCTCGCCGCCTGACAGGCTATGGGGATAGACATCGGCCACTGAAGCCGGCAGTGACACACGTTCAAGCACCGCCTCAACCCGCTGTCGCGCAGCTGCCCCCTTGATCTTGAAGAAGTGTTCCAACGGCGCACTCAGGGTCTGGTACACCGTTTGCCGTGGGTTCAAGGCCCGATACGGGTTCTGGAAGATGTACTGAATCTGGTGCCGCAAGCCCGCATCACGCTGGCGAGACTGCAGGGGCAGCGGTCGACCGGCGTAACTCAACGCCCCTTCGGCGTTTTCGCCAAGGCCTGCCACTGCCCGCGCCAGGCTGGTCTTGCCGGAACCGGACTCGCCGACCAAGGCCAGGCACTCGCCCGGCTGCACCTGCAGCGTGATATCGAATAAAACCTGGCGGTCATAGGCGACATTCAAGCCGCTGATCGTTAAAAGTGCGGGTGCAATCTGTGCCGAAGCAATCGCAATCGGCGCCAGCGCAATCGCTTGCACCGGCTGAACGTGGGGTGCGATACACGCCACCTCATGGCCAACGTCCAATGCGTGCAATTGCGGCTCCAGCGCCAGGCATGCGGCGCTGAACCGCTCACAACGCGGCCCGAAACTGCACCCTGGCGGGCGCTGCCCCGGCGCCGGCGCATGCCCGGCAATCGCTTTCAACTCACGCCGCCCGGCCACGTCCGGTATCGCCCTCAGCAAGCCACGGGTGTAGGGATGGGATGGCCGACTGAATAACTTATCTCGCGACGCCATTTCAACAATGCGCCCGGCGTACATCACCATCACCCGGTCTACCAGGTCCTTGATCACCGCCAGGTCATGGGACACATACACCGCCGCCACGCCCTGGCTTTTGCACAGTCGACGCAGGGTCGCGAGGATATGCGCCTGGGTGCTGACGTCGAGGGCAGTGGTCGGTTCATCCAGTACGATCAGGCGCGGGCGCAGCACAAAGGCCAGCGCGAGCATCACCCGTTGTTGCTGGCCGCCGGACAATTGATGAGGGAAACGGCGCAGGAACTCAGGGTCTTGCGGCAAACCGACGTCACGCAAAGTCTCGCTGATACGGTGTTGCTGCGCCACACGGTCGAGCCCCGAGGGATGCACCGCCAAGGTTTCGCGCAGCAGGTGACCGATGCGCAGCGCAGGGTTCAACGCCGTCGCCGGGTCCTGCGCCACATAGCCGATCAGGCTGCCGCGTGCACGACGCAACGCCTCACCCTCCAGGCTCAACAAGGCCTGCCCAGCCACCTGCACCTGCCCGTCGACAATCCGTGCACCCCGCCGCGCATGGGCCAGCAACGCGGTCGCCAGGGTGGTTTTGCCCGACCCCGACTCCCCCACCAGCCCAAGAATCTCACCGGCCTGCAGGCTGAACGAGATGCCCGACACCACATCCACCTGCCCCGGCAACTCCACACGCAGGTCAAGGACCTGCAGGACCCCAGTGTCGATCTCCGTTATCGCGTTCATCGCTGCTGGTCTCCCATCCGTGCGCTGCGCCGGCCGATGCCTTCGGCGAGGATATTGGTGCCGTAGGCAAACACGCCGATCAGTATCGCCGGGGCCAGTACCGCCCAGGGCTGCACCAGCAAGCCGGCCTGGTTTTCATTGATCATCAAGCCCCAGTCCGCCGTGGGCGGCGCCACGCCGTACCCAAGAAAGCTCAAGCCCGAGAGCATGCCCACGCCCCAGGTCAACATATTGCCGAAGTGCACCAGCAGCGGTGTGAGGATGTTCGGCAGAATCTCCTTGAACAGGATTCTGCGCCGCGAATAGCCCATCATCTGCGCCGCCTCGACGAACTCCTGCCCCGCCACCGCCACGGCACTCGCGCGCGCCAGGCGGATCACGCCCGGGATGAAGGCGATGGACACGGTCAACACAATCAGCCACGGCGCGCGGCCCAGCATCGAGACGATCAACAGCACCAGAATCAGGTCGGGAAAGGCCAGGGACACATCCGCCGACCACGTGATCAACTGGTCCAGGCGCCGCCGTGATAGCCCCGCCAGCAAGCCGAGCGTGCTACCGATGGCCAACGCGATGCTCGCCGCCGCCACCGACATCCACAGCACCGACAAGCCGCCGTTGAGCAAGCGCGACAGCACGTCATGCCCCAAAAAATCATACCCCAGCCACGCCGACCCGGCAGGCGCGCCATACACCGGCCCCACCATATCGGTCGAACCATGGGGCGCCAGCCAAGGGCCAAGCAACGCGAAAGCAATCACCAGCGCCGTGACCAGTGCACCGTTGCGGATTTGCGGCTCGTTCATGCATCACCTCGCGAACGCCGCCACCACGGCGTGATGCCCCGGCGGTTGCGTTGAATCATCGTGACCCGGCGCGCCGTGCGCAGCTTGGGCGTGAGCAGCACGGTCAACAGGTCGGCGAGCAGGTTGATCAACACCACCGCCAAGGTGATCACCAGCACAATCGCCTGGATCATCGGCAGGTCGCGCATCTGGATTGCCGCGTTGAGGGCCGTGCCGATGCCGGGGTAGCTGAAGATCACCTCGGCCAGTACTGCGCCGCCGATCAGCGTGCGCAGGGTCAGCGCCACGCCCTGGATCGCGGGGACCAATGCGTTGGGCAAGGTGTGGCCCCACACGATGCGCCGATAAGGAATGCCGCGCAGGCGCGCCGCCACCACGTAATCAGAATCGAGCGCTTCGATCATCGCAGCACGCACCATGCGCGTGAGGTATGGCAGTGCGGTGAGGCTCAGGGCCAATACCGGCAGCACCAGGAACTTGAGCTGGCGCAGCAGCGACTGGTCGGGGTCGAGGATCGACACGGCGGGCAGCCAGTCCATGTGGGGCATGGAAAACAGCAGCACCAGACCGATAGCCAACAAAAAGCCTGGCGTGGCCTTGAGAAAGATCAGCAGCGACAGGCTCCAACGGTCCAGTCGACTGTCCCGGCGCAGCGCCAAGGCAACGCCGAGCGCCAGTGCGGCGGGCACCACGACCAGGATCACCCCCGTCAGCAACACCAGCGTGTAGCCAAATCGGCCCCACAGGATATCGCTGACCGGCGCATTCGAATCCAGCGACTCGCCGAGATCGCCGCTCAAGGCTGAGCCGAACCAGCGCAGGTATTGCCAGAGGATCGGCTGGTCCAGGCCCAGTTGGTGCTGGAGTGTGAGGATACTTTCCAGCGGCGCATCCGGGCCGAGGATCACCCGCGCCGGGTCCGAGGGCAGCGCCTGGGTAGCGATGAACACCACCAGGCTGATCAGCCAGGCGGTGAGCAGGCCATAACCCAGGCGCCCGATAAACCACGACAGCCAGGCAGGCGTGCGCGGGGACTTGCAGGACGGCTCAGACATGGTTCAACCACAACTCGTCAAAACGCCAGGAAGCGAAGGTGGTCTGCTCCGGCGTCAGGCCGCCGACCTTCACCGACGCCGCGTCCAGCACATCGTTAAAGCCCCAGATCAACAGGCCGCCACGCTCGTGCTGGATTTGCTGGGCTTCATGCACCAAGCTTTTGCGCAGCTCCAGATCGGGCTGGGCCAGGGCCTGGCGATAGAGGTCGTCGAAACGCCGATCATGAAAATTGCTGCGGTTGTAGATCGCCAGCGGCGCGTCGTTGTGCAGCGCCGACGCCAGGAAGCCACGGGCCGGTGTAGAGCCTGGCGACAGTTGCCATTGTTCGCGTTGCGGACCATTGAAGACCGCGCCGTCAACCTGGGTGACACGCACGTCCACACCGGCTTTTTTGGCTTGCTGGGCAAATACCAAGGCGGCATTCACACCGGGTCCTGGTGGGGTGGTCAACGCCACCCGCAAATCGGTCTGCCCGGCCTGGCGCAGGAGCGAGCGCGCCTGTTCCAGGTCATAGGGGCGTTGCGCGATTGCGTGGTTGTAGGTGGGGTCATGGGGCGAATACAGGTCGTTGGCGACCCGCCCAAAACCGTTCAGGCCACGGCCTACCAGCTCTTGTCGATCCGCCAGCAAGCGGAAGGCCTGCCGCACCCGCACGTCATCAAACGGTGGTTTGGCCAGGTTCAGGTTGAAGCCAGTAAACGAGGTACTGGGCGATACGCACAGCGACAACCGCGAATCGGCCTTGAGCAATGCGCTGTGCTCAGCCTGCACGCCACTAGCGACATCGATCTGCCCGGCGCGCAAGGCGGCGACGCGGGACACCTGGTCCTTGAATTCGATGATTTCCAGCTCATCGGCGTAAGGTTGGCCGGGCTTGTAGTAGTTCTCGAAACGTTCGTACAGCGAGCGCTGGCCAGGCACGAAACGTTTGAGTTTGTAGGGGCCGGCGCCTACCGGGTTGGTGATCGGGTCGTAGTCCGTCGGCACGATGCCGCCAAAGCTGATCAGGGTTTCATCCAGTGGAAAGAAACTCTGGCCCTGCTTGAAACGGATTTCGATGGTGCGCTCATCCAGCTTGCGCAACGCGTTGCGGTCAATGGCACCGACCAACCCAGCAAACGGCGAGGCCAGTTTTGGATCGGTGAGGCGCAGCAACGAAAACAGCATGTCATCGGCACCAATGGTCTTGCCATGGTGGAACTCCAGGCCCGGCTTGATGCGGATGGTCCAGGCGCTGGCATCGGCATTCGGCTCGGCAAACTCGGCCAGGGCCAGGCGTGTGCTGACGTCTGTGTTCCATTCCCAGAACTTGCTGTATAGCGCCCAACCGCGAATGATCCCGCCGCCCACCGGTTTATGCGCGTCCAGGTTGCCGGACTGGTCGCCATCGATAATGCCGACGCGCAGGCGGCCGCCGCTCACCGGTTTGCGGGTGAGCACCGCCGCGCCCTGGGAGGCGGCACCGCTGTCACAACCGGCGAGCAGCAAGCCGCCGCCAATGGCCAGGCTATGGCCGAGAAACGCTCGGCGGGAAAATCCATCATTCATTCGATCAAGCCTCTTCGCGCTGTTCAGTCGTTTGCGTGACACCCAGGCGCGGCACTTCAAAACCGTGGTCCAGGTCCAGCAGTGGAAACAGCAGGTCTGCCACGCGGTGGGCTTCGTCGATCAGCGGGAAACCGGAGAGGATGAAGGCCGAGGTGCCCTGGGCTTCATATTCGCGAATACGCTCGGCGACTTGTTCGGCGCTGCCCACCAGGTAGGTGCCCGCCGCCGGGCCGAGGATGTTGAAACCGAACAGGCTCGGGCCCAGCCACACGTTGGGGTAGATCTCCAGCTCACGCGCGGAGGGCAAACGCCCGGAGCGGATGGTCTCGACGTTGCGCTGGGTTTGTGGGTCGTCGCTGTGGAACGCCTCGAAGCTCACACCGGGCGGCAGCTGGCGCTCAATCGCATTTCGCGCGGTGTGCAGCGAGGTGCGTTGCAGCAGTTTTTCGGCGTGGGCCCAGGCTTCTTCCTCGGTCTCGCGCACGATGATCTGCAGGCGGGTGCCGAAGGTCAGCTCGCGGCCGATCTTCGCGGCTTCGGCCGCCACCTTGCGAAACTTTTCACCGAGTTTCGGCGGTGTGTTGGCGAAACTCAGGTACACATCCAGCAGTTGTACCGAATGCTCGACGCCCGGCCCCGAGGTGCCGGCGCCCCAGAGCGGGATACCCGGTTTCTGGTAAGGCGGATGCCAGCCACCCAAGGGATGGCTGGCGGCGCCCGGCGTCCGGGGGGCGAGCTTGACGTAATCACCGTCATAGCCCCGCGTATCACCCGCATAGAAGCCCTGGAACGCTCGCCAGTATTCGAGGCTGAATGCATAACGCTCGTCATGGGGATAGTGCACGCCGAGGGTGGCGAGGCCGGCGTCATTGCCGTTGACCACGTTGAACAGCAGGCGACCGTTGGAGAACTGGTCGAACGTCAGCGCCCACTTGGCCAGGACCGCCGGCGACAGCTCGCCCGGGTGTTGCGCCACCAAAAAGCGCAGGCGTTGGGTGGCGTCGATCAGCGAGGCGGCAACCGCGAGGCTTTCGTTGGGGCTGGAGCCGAGCAGCGAGCCGTAGTAGCCGAGGCGATCGCTGGCGACCGCGAGTTGTTTGATATGTTGAAAGTCGGTTTTCCAGCGGCCTTCGGGTTCCCACGGGTAAGGGCCATCCGGGGTGGTGAGGTACCAGAGAATCTTCACAGCCATGACAAACATCCTTGAATAGATCGCCATCCCTGTAGGAGCCGGCTTGCCGGCGATAGCGGTGCATCAGGCAACATCGATGTGGGATGTGCCGCCGCCATCGCCGGCAAGCCGGCTCCTACAGGGGGTTTGCGGTGTGGTTAGTTTTTGCGGTCGATGGCGGGTACAAGGCCCAGCGCAGTGGCCTGCTCAAACAACCCGCTCATCTTCCACTGCTGGGTCAACACGCCCGGTCCATAAGCGCGGGAACCACCCAGTGCATCGGCGAGCAATTGCAGCTGTGCGCCCTCCTCCAGCAACAGGATGAATTCCGCCGTGGCGCGCAGCCCTTGCTTGCCCCACACGGTGGAGCCGCCGTTGGCTTCAAGGATCGCCAGGTTGAAGGGGTTTTCGGCGATCTTGTCGAGGATGAAGTCCACTTCCTGCTGGCGACGGTCGATGTACACCGGCAGTTCACGGGCCAATTGATAGCGCTGCACCGGAACGTAATGGAACGGCAATGTGCGGTGGGTCTGGGCCCAGGCCCCCAGGTACGGCGAATGCACGTGGGACACGGTGGTCACGTCCGGGTGTTGCTGGAACAGCTTGGTGTAGCGCCCCAGGCCACCTTTGCCCTTGCCGAGGATCACATTGCCGGCAAAGTCGGTGACGGTGGCTTGCAGCGGTTTACGGTAGTTCCACGGGCCGCCGTAGTTCACCGACACCAGCAGTTCCTGGCCGGGCACGCGCTCGATAAAACCGACGGTGCCATTGGCAGTGATGGTGTTGGTTTCACGGAATACGGTGAAAGCCTCTTCGGCCTCCAGCAGCACTTTGTCGACAAAGGCCTGCAGTTCGAGGCTGATCGGTTGAGCGTGGGCAATGGCAGTCATGTGAGTTCTCCGGTTTCAGGCGCGGCGCTTGGCCAACAGTTCATGGGCAGCTTGCAGAGGGCGCGGGTCGACCCAGTCGACGATGGAAAAATCGCGTTCCAGGAAGCCGTGCAGGTAGAGAAAGTCTTTTTGGGTGGTGAGGAATTCCAGGCGCTGTGCCGACAGATCCGGCGCCAGGGTGGTGTGGAAATCGCCGCGATAGGCTTCGGCGACTCCGGCACTGCCGGCGCGGGTTTCCTCTTCGAGAATCGCGTTGAGGCTGTCGCGATGGTTCGCCGCCCACTCTGCCGCGCTGAGGGTTTGCGCAAGGAAGCGCACCACCAGGTCAAAGTGGTTGTCCAGCAGGCTCTGGTGCACGGTGATTGGCCGAGGCGTGCCGTTGTTGATGCGATAACGCGGTTCGGCGATCAGATCCAGGTCGATGCCCACCACCAGGCCCAACCGGCGCGCCGCATCGGCCGCCGAAGCGCCCTTGACGTAGACCGCGTCCACCTCGCCGCGCACCAGGTAATCCAGGCCCGACCACAGGCGCTGAAGCCCTTGTTGCGGGTCCGGCGCTTGCTCTTGGTCGTGCAACGCCACTTCCACCAGCTCCACGTCATCAAACCCCAGGCCGGCCAGGCTCAATGCACCCTTGTAGCCGTGCAGGCTCATGGCTCGAGCGATGCTGCCGGGGCGACTGTCGCCCCAGGCCGGCAGGGCCAGGCGCTTGCCTTTCAGGTCTTCGGGCCGGGTGATGCCGGAGTCCGGACGGACCAGAATGGTCTGCCACTCCTCGATCCAGGTCAGGCCGATTAATCGGCTTGGCGCACCTGCAGCACGTGCTGCCAATGCGGGGACATTGCCGCCTTCGCGAAAAAGCCCCGGCAGGTCGTGATCGTAATGGTGGCGACCCAGTTGGCGAGCCTCCTGCAACGTGGACACCGGCAGGCCATCCGGGGCGAACTCTTCGGTCAACCACCCCAGCTTGTAGGCGATGCCGGACGCAGTGGGCACCGGGCAGCGGGTGAACCAGATCTGCTCAAGCTCAGGCGTGGGCAGGACAGCGGAAAGGGTCATGGGCAGCTCCATTGAGTTGGGCAAGTCAGTGGAGGGAGGTATTGCAGAGGCCGTGCCAATTGGCGTGAGCCCCGGTTTACAAGGGTACTGGTGCTTGCTGGAGCAGGCGACTGCTGACCTGCCAACAGCACTGTTGCTGCGCCAGCAGCCACTTGCTCGAGCTGCTTCTCCAGCAGCACCCCAGCCTGCGCAGCCCCTGTACAGCATGGCTTTTCACATTGGCTTGGAACTTGCTCAAGCCCATTCCAACACCGCAATCCCTTGGATGCGAACCAAACCAGAAGGATGAATGCATGACTACATTTGAACAGGCGCCCGTTCGCCACCTGCACAGCGAAGCCGAGGCCATTGCTGCCGCCAAGGACATCGCGGTGGAAATCGCCGCCATCGCCGCCGACAGCCAGCAGAACGGCCAACTGCCCTGGCGCCAGGCGCAACTGCTGTCCGAAAGCGGCATCACCGCCATCGGCGTGCCCAAGGCCTTTGGCGGGCTCGGCGCTTCGGTGCAAACCATCGTTGAAACCGTACGCATCATCTCGGTGGCCGATGGCGGCGTCGGGCAACTGCTGCAGATCCACAACGTGATGCTGCGCGGGGTTTTCACCGGCTACCCGGAGGCGGTGCGTGATCGCCTGGTCAGTGACGTGCTGGCCGGCAAACGCTTCGGCAATGCGCTGGCCGAGGTGGGCGGCAAGAACAAATTCGCGCTCAAGACCCGCGTCGATCGCCGCGAAGATGGCGCGCTGGTGCTCAATGGCAGCAAGTTCTACTCCACGGGCTCCTATCTGGCCGAATGGATCTCGCTCACGGCCGCCTCTGATGACGGCGGCGCCGGCGTGCTACTCAACCGCAATGCACCGGGACTCACGCTGGTGGATGACTGGGAAGCCTTCGGCCAGAAGAACTCGGTCAGCGGCACGGTGAATTTCGACAACATCGTGCTGGACGAAGACTACGTGTCACGTCGCAAAGGCCCGATGAAACGCACCGGGCTGACCTTCCCGCAGATCCTCCACGCCGCTATCGACACCGGCATCGCCGCCGGCGCCCTGGCCGCGGCAGTCGACTATCTCAAGCACAACGCCCGGCCGTGGGTGGAAAGCGGCGTCGACCACGCCAATGAAGAGCCGCATATCATCAAGCAGATCGGCGAATACGCGGTGGCCCTACGAGCGGCTGAATCCCTGTTGCGTGATGCGGCGCGGGTGTTCGACCTGCATGAACTGGATCCGGAGAACAAGGAACTGCAGGATGAGTTGATCCTCTCGGTGGCCACTGCCCGCGCGCATTCCGACAGCGCTTCGCTGAAGATCTCCAGCGATATCTTCTCGCTGCTCGGCGCCAGTTCCTCGCTGAGCAAGTGGAACCTGGATCGCTTCTGGCGCAACGCCCGCGTGCACACCACCCACGACCCGATCCGCTGGCGCTTGCACCATGTGGGTAACTACTACCTCAACGGTGTGGACCCAGGCGAATACACCGCGATCCTGAATGCCAAGGAAACCCAGGGCGCCACTCGAAAATAAGCCATTCGGGCCGTGCGCGGCCCTTTCCTGTTTTTGCCTGATGAGCTTTTCATGATCGAACAACACCCTCTTCTACGCAGCCTGGCGATCTACCGGGAAATGCCCTGGCGATTCACCCTGGTGGCTGCGCTGTACGTGGCCATCAACTTGGGGCTGGTCTGGCAACAATGGCTGATCGGACATGCGGTGAATGATGTCAGCGCCGGCCGAGCCGTGGTCCATAACGCCGACGGTAGCCTGGACGCGAGCCTTGGCTGGTATTGGCTGGGGCTGATGCTCGCCGTGGCGCTTGGGCGCGGTGTGCTGCAATACATCGCCAGCGTGCTTTCGCTGGTGATCAGCCAGGAACTGCTGACGCGCCTGCGCGAACGCATCCTGGCCCAGGTGCAAAGCCTGCACCTGGGCTATCACTGGCAGCACGGCATGGGCGAGATGATTACCCGGACTACCCGCGACGCGGACAAGGTGCGCGATGCGCTGATCACCTTCTGGCGCCAGTTGGTAGAAACCCCGCTGGTGGTGCTCGCCACAGTGGGCCTATTGAGCTGGTACCACCCGCTGCTGGGGCTGGTGCCGCTGCTGTTGACGGTCACCGGGTTGTGGATTTTCGTGCGCCAGACCGAACGGTTGGTAAGCCTGGACCGCGCCGTAGGCAGCGCCTATGACCGGGTCAACCAGGACCTGAGCGAAGGCATTGGCGGCGTGCGCGTGATCAAGTCATTTGCCCTCGAACAGCCACGTATCCAGGGGTTTTCCGATCAGGTCGCGGTGTTCGCTGCATTGGCCCGCCAGGCACTGGCCTATTCCAGCTCACGCATCCCGCTGCCGCAGGCGGTCGTTGCATTGGGCCATGTGTGGATCCTGGTGTACGGCGCGCACTTGGTCGCAGCCGGGCAATTGGGGACTGGCGAACTGGTGACCTCACTGCTGATCGCCACCACCCTGGTGTTCCGTATCGAGGGCATCGGCCGGGTCATGCAGATCTTCGCCGATGCCCGCGCCAGCGCCGAGCGAATCTGGCAATTGCTCGACGCCCCGGCCGAGATCCGCAACGGTACTGCCACCCTGCCCGCCGGTCCCCTGGGGCTCAAGCTGGAACAGGTCAGCGTGACGGCGCCAGGCGGGGGGCGTGACATCCTTCACGACTGCTCACTGACCTTGCAGCCTGGTGAAATCGTCGCCTTGGTCGGCGCCACCGGCACCGGCAAAAGCCTGCTGGCGGGCCTGCTGCCGCGCTTGAGTGACGTCACCGCCGGGCGTCTGCTGCTGGGTTCAGACAGCGCCGGCTGGCAAGACATCCGCGAGCTGCAACTGGGCCCGCTGCGCAAGCGTGTTCACGTGGTGCCCCAGGAAAGCTTTCTGTTCGCCGGTACCCTGGCCGCCAATCTGCGCCTCAGCGCGCCCGCTGCCACCGACGAGGAACTGCGCGAGGCGCTACGGCTCGCCGCCGCTTCAGACGTGTTGCAGCGCCTGCCCCTCGGCCTGGAAACTCCCTTGGGCGATCGCGGCGTGACATTATCCGGCGGCCAGCGCCAACGCCTGTGCCTGGCCCGCGCGCTATTGGGTAAACCGGACATCCTGTGCCTGGACGATGCCACCAGTGCCCTTGACGCCATCAGCGAGCGCCAGGTGCTGCACAACCTGCGGCAACTGCATGGCACCACGGCGCTGGTGATCTCCAGCAAGCTCTCGACCATCCTGCTGGCTGACCGTGTGCTGGTCCTGGACAACGGCAAGATCTGCGCCGAAGGCCCGCACGCCGACCTGCAATCATCCAATCCGTACTACCGCGACCTGCTGGGGATCGACCATGGCTAACCCGCTGCCAGGCAAAGCCTTGAGCGACATCGAAATCGAAGAAATGCTGGCCAAAAAAGCCCTGGATCGCAGCATGTTCAAGCGGTTGCTGCCTTTACTGAGGCCCATCCGTCGGCAGATCCTGGCGGTGATCGGCATCGAAATCCTGCTGGTGTTCACCGTGTTCCTGCGGCCGTGGTTCGTGCGCGAACTGCTGGATCGCGGGCTGATTCAACAGGCCGACCACTGGCTGCTGGATGAGCGTCTGGTGGTATGGCTGGGGCTGGGCTTGGCGGCCAGTTGGCTGGCGCGCTTCCTGCTGGCCGGGGTCTCGCAGTTCATTGCCGGCAGCGCCGCGATCCGGGTGTTGAATGCCTTGCGCGTGCAGGTGTTCGCCCATGTGCAAAGCCTGAGCGTGAGCTACTTCGACCAGACCCGTGCCGGACGCATCATTTCCCGGGTCGACCGCGACGTCGACGCCCTCGAACCCTTGGTGATCCAGGGCCCGCCGGAATTGCTGGGCGCGGTGCTGCGCTGCGGCCTTGCCTCGGCGATGCTGTGGCGCATCGACCCACGATTCTTCTTGAGCCTGGTGGCGACGGTGCCGTTGCTGGTGCTCGCCACGTGGAGCTTCAAACGCATTTCCCAGCGTAACTGGGCCACGGTTGCGGAGAACCGCAGCCGCTTTACCGCGCACCTGGTGGAAAGCGTCAGCGGTGCGCGCCTGTTGCAGCAATGCGCCCAGGAAGCACCGAACCTGCAGCGTTATCGGGGTTTGCTGGATGACTTTAACCTGGCATTGATTCGCGGCAGCGTGCGTTCGTCATGGTTTGCACCGTTCACCGCGCTGCTCAGCTCGGCGGGTATTGCGGTGCTGCTGTTGGTGGGCGCGTATGGATTGGCGGCGGGTGATGTGAGTGTCGGCCAGGTCGCGGAAAGTCTGTTCTATGTGTTTTTGTTCCTCGGGCCCTTGCAGGAGCTGTCGGACCTGTTTGAACGCTACGCGACCGGCTCGGCCTCGGCCCAGCGGATTTTCCTGCTGCTGGATACCACGCCGCTGATCGTAGACCGTGAGAGGCCCCAGCCGTTGGAGCATGCGCGCGGCGAAGTGCATTTTGACAACGTGGGCTTCAGCTACGGCCAGGCGCCCGTGATCACGGGCCTGGACCTGCATATACCGGCCGGTGAAGTGCTGGCGATTGTCGGCCCCTCCGGACACGGAAAAAGCACGCTGGTGCAGTTGCTGACGCGGTTTTACGAAGCGCAGAGTGGCGCCGTGCGGCTGGACGGCATTGACGTACGCGATCTGGCCCAGCACACCTTGCGCCGTCACGTTGGCGTGGTGTTGCAGGACAATGTGCTGTTCAGCGGCAGCATCCTCGACAACCTGCGCCTGGCCGCGCCACGGGCCGACGACAGTACGCTGATCGCCGCCGCCCGTGAGTTGGGCGCCGATGAGGTGTTGGAGCGTCTGCCGCATCAGTACCACACTGAAGTGGGCCCTCTGGGGGCGCACTTGAGCCACGGTCAACGGCAGCTGGTGTGTCTGGTTCGCGCTTACTTGGCGGATCCCGCGGTGTTGGTGCTGGATGAGGCGACGTCGGCGGTGGATATTCATACGGAGCGGCGGATTCAGCGGGCGTTGCGGCGGCTGTGTGAGGGGCGTACGGCGATCATCATTGCGCATCGACTGGCGACGATTCGTGATGCGGACCGGATTGCGGTGGTGAGGCATGGGCAGGTGGTGGAGCTGGGACCGCATACGGCTCTTATCGCGCGGGGTGGCGCGTATGCAGCGTTGTATCAGACGTTTTTGCGTGGTGTCGGAAGCCGTGAGGTTGGGGCGCTTTTGTTGTAGGTGATGGGTTGGGGGCATATCCGTTATTTGGGTGATGGCGGGTATTGGTTCCGCCCTTACGGCGGGTCACTTTGGAAAAGCCCCAAAGTAACCAAAGGGCTCTTGCCCCAACACTCGGCACCTC
>NZ_JACAQP010000032.1:45784-45944 GCF_013387025.1 Pseudomonas reactans
AGCAAAGGCAAAAGCCAACGCGGTCCACTGTAGGAGCTGGCTTGCCGGCGATGGTCGTTAACGATGACGTGGGGTATCTGGATGAACGCGGCGATCTCACGTTTTTCGCCGGCAAGCCGGCTCCTACAGAGAGCAAAAAGCGTATCCACGATGCGAAGCG
>NZ_JACAQP010000216.1:0-438 GCF_013387025.1 Pseudomonas reactans
CAGGGCCTGATGTGGCGTGCGGTCAACGAAGACGGCACCTTGACCTACTCCTTCGTCGAAACCCTGGTGGCCAGCCACCCTGGCTTCATCGTGCGGCTGGTGGGCGGTGCGGTGTTCCTCTGCGGCATGTTCCTGATGGCTTACAACACCTGGCGCACCGTGCGTTCGGCGCAGCCCGTCGAAGCCACTACCACTGCGCAGCTGGCCTGAGGAGTCTGTGATGAAACACGAAACGATTGAAAAGAACGTCGGCCTGCTGATGCTGCTCATGGTGCTCGCCGTGAGCATCGGCGGCCTGACCCAGATCGTCCCGCTGTTCTTCCAGGACGTGACCAACAAGCCGGTGGAGGGCATGAAGCCTTACACCGCGCTGCAACTGGAAGGCCGTGACATCTACATCCGCGAAGGCTGCGTACAGTGCCACTCGCAGATGATCCG
>NZ_JACAQP010000033.1:0-82415 GCF_013387025.1 Pseudomonas reactans
GATGGCAACCGGGTCGATTACGCCTACGACCGTCAGGGCAATCTCTTAAGCGTCGAAGATGGCCACTGGGCGTTGGCATACGAGTACGACAGCCAAAACCGCCTCACCGCTGAACACCAAGGCTGGGGCACCTTGCGCTATGGCTACAACGCCTGCGGCCACCTGCAAAACCTACGCCTGCCGGATAACAACCGGGTGGTGTTCAACCACGACAAAGGCGGCCACCTCGCCACCGTCGAACTGAACGGTGAAACCCTTACCTCCCACCTGTTCAAAGCCGGCCAGGAACACCAACGCCAACAAGGCCAACTGATCAGCCACTACCACTACGACGATCAACAACGCCTGCACGCCCACGCCGTTACCCAACAGCAACACACCCTTTACCAACGCCACTACGACTACGACAAAGCCGGCAACCTCACCCGCCTGCTCGACACCCGCAAAGGCGAACACCACTACCACTACGACCCACTAAACCGCCTCACCCGCGCCAACCACTCCCAAGGCGAGCAAGAACGCTTCGGCCACGACCCGGCTGGCAACCTGCTCATGCAAAACCGCCCCGGCCCCGACATCGTGGCCGGCAACCGCCTGATGATCCAAGGCGACCACCACTACGACTATGACGCCTTCGGCAACCTCATCCGCGAACGACGCGGCAAAGGTCATCAACTCGTCACCGAGTATCGCTACGACTGCCAGCACCGCCTGATCGGCATTAAAAAACCCAACGGCCAGACCGCCAGCTATCGCTACGACCCGTTTGGGCGGCGGATCAGCAAAACCGTGGATGGCATAACCACGGAGTTTTTTTGGCAAGGCGACAAACTCATCGCCGAACACCACGCGGACCGCCACCGCAGTTATCTCTACGAACCGGACACCTTCCGCCCGCTAGCTTTGCTGGAAGGTTTTGGTCCAAAGGAAACCAAGGCCTACCACTACCAACTCGACCACCTCGGTACGCCGCAGGAACTCACCGCTGCCGATGGCGAGATCGTCTGGTCCGCACACTATCGCGCCTACGGCGAAATCAGCCGTCTCGACATAGGAAAAGTCGACAACCCACTGCGCTTCCAGGGCCAATATTTCGACCCAGAAAGCGGGCTGCACTACAACCGCCATCGCTACTACAATCCGGATATTGGTCGCTACCTGACACCGGACCCGGTGAAGCTGGCGGGGGGTATCAACGCGTACCAGTACGTACCCAACCCTACGGGGTGGGTGGATCCGTCAGGATTGAGTGCCTGTCCCGGGGACGATGGCTGCAAACCACAAATAGGCTTTGAGCCCCCAATCCAAAAAGCCCACGTTGACGAAGGGCTTCCATCTGCTCCGATAGTTCACGGAGTTGATGCTGAAACCTTAAACCGAACACACAGCATCGAAGGGAAACTCTCAACTAAACTGGTTGAAAATATTTCCCGCAACATGCGGGACAGCGGGTACGACAAAAATGAACCCATTGACGTGGTTGAACACAACGAACGACGCTATATTATTGACGGACACCATAGGGCTTCGGCAGCGAGGCGAACACGAACTCCAGTCACCATAAAACTGTTCAAAGATATTGATAGTCAAAAAGGCGCCTTTAGTACCCTTCAAGACGTGATAGATGCTTCAAAGGCCGTAGGACTTGACAGATTGGATAGGCCAAGACGATGAAAGAACAGCCTTTAGAGAACTTGATAACTGAATATTTAGCGCAAGTAAAAAAAGCAACAGATCTACTCGAACGCTCATTCGGGACCAAGAATATTCTGAGGCTATGGCGCAGCAAAAAAATCCCGCAACGAGGCTCAGTCACCGATGATGTAACCTACGAACTACATGGAATTGGTTGCCGGGTTTATCTAGCTGAAATATGTATCGACTTTGACTACGGCCCTGACGACAGGATAGACGGCTTCGATCCGTGGCGGCTGTATATATACGCATGCGAATTACCGCGCAAATACAAGAGATTCACCAAAAGAGACTGTCTTGCATACGACTTCAACGAGTACCTGAAACTAGGAAAAGCCAAAAAAATCCCTGGCTCCATGTCCAACTTGTACTTCATTCAATCATGACGATGACTACCCGGCCTGATGAGCCATCAGGCCCTCACCCCCACGCCACCACCAACAACCCCACCCCCAACACCAGACACAACGGCGAATAAAAATACGTATCCAACCGCGCAAACCGCGAACCACCGACCTTCTTGAAAAACCCCACCAACTCCGAATCCCCAATCGCCCTGGCAAACATCACCAGCGCAATCGCGCTGATCCCCCACTGCAAGGCCCCGTGTGACACCGCCGAGAAATATAGCCCGGCCCGCAAACACACCATCAGCGCAATCGCCACCAACCCCAGGGCAACCAGAAAGGTAGCAAGCGCCGAGGGTTTGAACGCCGGTTTCGGCCCACGCGCGAATTCGCCGGGCAGTTGGGGGATAGCGGCCTGGAAGCCGAGTTTGCCGCCGGCAGCCCAGTACAAATGCACCATGCTGATGAAGGTGAAAATGCCGACAACCCATCGTGCGACAACAAAGCTCATGGCGGGCTCTCCCTGGAAAAGTCCGAAAGAGGATAGTCGCTTGGTGATTTTTTGCAGGCATTTCGTCGGCGGCTGATGGTAAAGTGCCGCCCCATGAAAATCGCCCGTGCCGACCGCTCGCTCATTGCCTGGATGCTTTATTGCTGCGTCCTGTTCAATGTGTTCGCCTGCAGTATCGGTCATGGGCAGATGGTCGGGATGCAGCTCAATGGCATCGGCGGTCAGTTTTGTACGGTGGACCCTCGCACCCAGGCGCCCAAGCCGTCCAACTCCACTGAAGAGAATCTGCCAACGCTGTCCAAGGCGTTTGGTTGCCCGCTGTGTTCCACCGGCGGCATGGGCCCGGCGCTGAGTTCCAGCCTGAATGTGGCAGTACTGCCACAGCCCCATGCGCCACCGCCGGCCATTGTCCTGGCTGCTGACATCCCTGCCCGCTTTACCTGGCCTGCGGCTAATCCGCGCGCACCGCCTGTTTTTGCCTGATCCCTTCGCTTTCCAATCTGCACTGACCACCGTTTCCACGAGGAAGTACGGGCGGTTGTGCGTTGTTTTCAAGCCAAGTTTTTCAGGATTCAACCATGAAACATCTACCCCTGTTGGCGGGCCTGTTCGGCTGCCTGCCTGTCTGCGCCTGGGCCCTTGAGTTGGCCCCGACCACCATTGATGGCGAACAAACCGCCGAGCCTGGCCTGGCTCTGGATCAATCCAGCGGCATGGCCTCGCGCTTGGGCTTGAGTGTGCGCGAAACCGCGGCGTCGGTGGCGATCGCCAATCGCAATGACATCGAGCGCCACGGCGCCAAGACCTTCCGCGACGCTGCCAACACCTTGCCTGGCGTCAATGCCAGCGCCCCGCCAGGATTTGGTGGGTTTGTCTCCTACCGTGGGTTTACCAGCAGCCAGATCACCCAGATGTTCAACGGGATTAATGTGGCGACCGGCCTGGCCCGGCCGGTAGATGCCTGGATCTATGACCGGGTGGAGCTGGTAGGTGGCCCCTCCTCCTTGATCAACGGCGCCGGCTCCGTGGGCGGTTCGCTCAACTACGTGACCAAGCTGGCCACCCGCGAGGAACAGGCCGCCGAAGGCCAGCTCACCTATGGCAGCTATGACACCGCCGGCATGGCGTTTGGCGTCAATCACGCCCTGACCGAACCCGGCGCCGATGTGCAGCACTACGCGCGCCTGGATGTAAGCCGCAACACCAATCACAGCTACATCGACCGCGACCAGCGCGAGGCCTGGAGCCTGGCGTTTTCCCTGCTCAGCGACCTCACGCCCAACCTGTCTCACACCCTGGCGCTGGAATACCAGGATGAGCATGAAGACAGCCCCTACTGGGGCACGCCGGTGCTCAACCCCAAGGTGGGCGAGCTGAAGATCGATAAGCACAACCGCTTCAACAACTACAACGTTGCCGACGGTCGCTACGAACAGCGCACGATCTGGGCGCGATCGATCATCGACTACCGCCTCAACGACAGCACCACCCTGAAAAACACCCTCTACCACCTGGACAGTCAGCGCGACTACCGCAACCTGGAAACCTACCAGTACAACGCCGACAACAGCGCGGTGAACCGCTCGACGGCCTATCAGGTGCGCCATCAGGGCGAGCAGAACGGCAACCAGTTCGAGCTGCGCCACGATGACAGTATGTTCGGCTTGTCGACCACGTGGTCCGGCGGTTTCGAATACAAGGTCAACAGCACCACCAATACCCCGCTGAATGTGCCGGGCAACAGCAGCGTGGACCCGAACAACTACAACCCTGGACACTTCTACGACATCCCGCGAACCCGTGAGAAGTTCGGCAAGGACAAGACCAACGAGGTCACCACCAAGGCGTTGTTCGTGGAGAACCGGCTGGGGCTCACCGACAAACTCTCGCTGCTGACCGGCCTGCGTTACGACGCCATCGACCTGGACGTCACCAACCACCGTGCGATCACCACCACCAATCCCCGCCACTTCAAGCGCAGCTGGGAACCGGTAACCGGCCGCGTCGGCCTTACCTACCAGTTCATCCCGTCGGCCAATGTGTATGTGCAATACAGCACCGCCGCCGAGCAGCCGAACACCACCACGCAAGTGTTTGATGTTTCGACGGGCAAACAGTGGGAAGTGGGCAGCAAGTTCGATTATCTGGACGGCCGTGGCTCGGCCACCGTGGCCGCGTACAAGATCGAGCGTAAGGATTTTGCCGTGACCGATCCGCAGGACCCGACCAACAGCATTCCGGTCGGCGCACAGTCATCCAAGGGTATCGAGTTGGCCAGTTCGTTACGCATCACGCCAAGGTTACTGGCGGAGGGTAACTTCGCCTGGGTCGACGCCGAGTACGACGACTTCAACGAGAAAATCGCCAGTGGCGCAGTGGTCTCGCGCAAAGGCAATACACCAACCAACGTGCCCAAGCGCGTGGGAAACCTGTGGCTGACCTATGATTTTGCCGAGGATTGGCAAGGGGGCGTGGATGCGCGTTATGTGGCCGAGGTGTACGCCGATAACGCCAACACCCAGACGGTGCCGGCCTACACGCTGTTCGGCACGTTCCTGCGCTATAAAGTGGACTCGCACACCTCGGTGACGGGCCGGGTACGCAACTTGACGAATGAGGTGTATGCCGAGTTTGCGCATGTGTCGCCGGCTTATTACCTGGGCTCGCCGAGAACATTCGAGCTGGCAGTACAAACCAGGTTCTAGCCCTGGAAAACAGGCCAATGTGGGAGCTGGCTTGCCTGCGATAGCGCTGTGTCAGTTGATACATCTGTAACTGATACACCGCTATCGCAGGCAAGCCAGCTCCCACAATTTGACCTTTACCTGGCGGTTAGATCCGGGATTATTTCAGGCTGGCTTCAACCTTCTGCGCCACATCCTCGGTCAACCAAGCCTTCCAAACTTCTGGGTGTTCCTTTAAAAACACCTGGGCCACTTCCCGTGGCGCCGTGTGATTTTCACTCATGGTCGCCAGGGCTTTGTTCAGCGGCTCAATCGGAAACTCGACCTTCTCGAAGAACTGCGCAATCTGCGGGTGCTCCTTCTGGAACGGCGTCGACACCCCGATGCTCAACTTGGACGCCAACGAGCGTGTTGGCTTCGGATCAGGGTTATCCGCATCCGTCAGTGTCTTCCACGCCTCGGCATCAAACGGTGGCTCTTCCAGCTGGATCAACTTGTAGCGCCCCATCAACGGCGTCGGCGACCAGTAGTAGAACAGCACCGGTTTGCCCCGGCGGATCGATGAGGCGATCTCGGCATCCAGTGCCGCGCCCGAGCCGCTGCGAAAGTTTACATAGCTGTCGTCCAGGCCGTAGGCCTTGAGCTTCTGTTTGTTGACCACTTCCGAGGTCCAGCCGATGGGGCTGTTGAGAAAGCGCCCCTTGCCCGGGGATTCCGGATCCTTGAACACGTCCTTGTAGCGCGCCAGGTCCTTCACGCTCTTGAGTTCCGGCGCAAGAGGCTTGATGCCTTTGGCAGGGTCGCCCTTGACCACGTATTCCGGCACCCACCAACCTTCGGTGGCGCCTTTGACCGTATCGCCCAGGCCGACCACTTTACCTTCGGCTTCAGCCTTGACCCACACCGGGCTGCGGCCGGCCCACTCTTCGCCGATCACTTGGATGTCGTTCTTCGCCAGGGCGGTTTCCAGGGTAATGGTGGTACCAGGCAAAGTATCGGTGGGCAGGTCGTAGCCCTTTTCGACGATCACCCGCAGCACTTCGGTGATGAAGCTGCCGCTTTCCCAGTTCAAATCGGCGAAATGTACCGGAGCCTCGGCGGCCGAAACCGGCAATGTCGTCACTGACAGCCCCAGCGTCGCCAGGGACGCAGCCAACAGCGTTCTCAATCCTTTCATGCCCTTGCACCTCGCAATATCGCAGCCAATAGCGGACGGCTTTGCTGCGTAAGCGCGAAGCCTCTGAATAGTTAAGTCAACTCAACTGTAGTAGAGGTTCCGGGAGATAACGGGTGTTCGCAGAATTTGATGGTTATTCGCTGGCCTTGAAAGTCACCAGTTCACCCTTGCGCCATTTAGCGGCCTTGCCGGTCACGGCTTTCAGGGTTTTGGTCAGGCCTTCCTGCAGTTGTTCGTTGGCGGCAAACACCAGCATCACGCTGTGGCCTTCCTTGAACACGATGCCCTGGCCTTCGGCCGAGGAGACAAAGGCGTAATCGCCCAGGCCATAGACGGTCAACTTGATGTCGCGGAACTTCAGCTCAAACTTGCCACCTTCACGGCTGGGCAATACCGCTGCGCGAAAGTGATCACCGACCTTGAGCTCCAGGCGCGGCTTGTCATCCACGACCATCGCCGCCTCGGTGTCAATCTCGGCGATGTAGATGCCTTCCGGCGTCTGCTCAGTGATGTAAACAAAACGGGATTGAAACTGTTTGACCAACTTTGCGCGCAAATCACCCAGCACGAACAACGCGTGCATATCCAGATTACTGACTGCCAAGGAAACGCCCCCACATCAAAAAGAGCGCTGTCCGCCACAGCGGGCAGCACAAAAAAACGGCCATTACGGCGCGATCACATCACTCATTCTTTGAAAAAAACTGAAGAAGAACCCACTGCCGCGCCATAAGACTAGTACAGACGTGCGCGATGGACCTTGTGCAAGGTCATCAGGCACCACAGGAGATCACAGGTTCAACGGCCAGAGAATACGAGCCGACCAACTTCAGAGAATAACCCAATTAAAAATGCAGTTTTCCGACGCACCCACACAAACAAACATACCTGGCATGGAACCAGGCGGGGCCTGAGGACGACAATACTAAAACAGCAGCACCGATCAAAACCAGCCAAAACGTTGCAATCAAGTCAACCGGATCGATCGAAAGGAGCAGGCCATGCAACGATCAACCTACAATGCAATGTCTTCGCACACCCGTTCATCATGCCAGGGCGAGGCTCAATACTACCGCTTGGGCGCCTTCGAGGGGTACTCGGATTCGGTTCTTTACCAAGTCGTACCTGCCGGCAGAAACTTCTTCCATATCCGTGAAGTAGTCAGCGGTCGAATAAAAGGCTTTCGTAGCGACCATGTCAAGGCTTGTGAACTGGCCAAAAAGCTTGAAGCCCAGTTGCAAGCATCTCACGGAGCAGTCGTTTTGTCCGCCCGATAACTTAACTGCGCCGCCGACCCGCAACAACTGCCATACTGGCCCGTCCACTGAAGTTTGTGCCCTGCGGGCCAGGTTTCTCCAGTGCAGTTATCTCCAAGGGAAGGCTCTACGTGACGGAATTTGATATCGGCGAATTTTTCATCCATGGCGACGCAAGGGAAGTAGACGGTGAGTTTCAAGCAGTGATCATCATGCGGGCCAAGCCTCCGCTGACCACTGTCACCATCCATCAGGTGGAAAAAGACCGTTGGTTCAAAACCGTCGACGCGGCCGCCACCGCTGCAAAAGAGTCCGCCAAGGCCTTGAAGGCAGCGGTGGATTCCGGGGCTCTCAATTCCTGACAATCCGATAGAACTCTGCTGCGCCCCAAACCTCCGATGCATAACAACCACCCTGCATGGAGAACGATATGGACGCGCCAATTCCTACCCTTGAAACCCTGTTCGAACAATTGGGCCTGGATTCAACCCCGGACGCCATCGACGCCTTTATCGTCGCGCATCCCTTGCCTGAAGACGTGAAGCTGATCGATGCGCCATTCTGGTCTGCTCAGCAAGCGGCTTTTCTGAAAGAAGAGCTGCGCGAGGACGCTGAATGGGCGATTCCCGTGGATGAGCTGAATCAACGCCTGCATCAATCGCAATAGCCTCGTATCAATGCAGGCTGTCCGACTGCTCCAGGCGCAACAGCGCCTGCCAGGCGGCCCTGCACTCCTCGGCCTCATCACGACTGGCGAAGGCTGTGCCGCGCTGCTCACCGTTGAGCAACACCACCCAGCAGGCCTTCTGGCCCAGCGCACGCAGGGTTGGGGGTACGCCACTGCCGATCATCACGGCAACATCGACTTTGTTTTGCATGGAGCTTCTCCGCAGCATTAGTTAGCTGGCTAACAATGTTGGCCATGCTACGGTTTTCTTCCAGTTGGAAAAAGCTATCCCCGGAATAGCTCCTTTGCATAAACAGCAATAATCCTTAGCGCCCAGCCTTCACTGCCTCGGGTTTATAGCCCAGGCGCAAGCCACCCCAGTGCCGGCCCTTGACCATGATCGGCACCGACAAGTCGTGCATCAGCTCGCCGGTGTCACGGGTATAGGTCTGCAGCAAAACCGCCTGCTGGTGGCTACCACAGCGAATCCCTGTACGGTCTTCAAACTTGCGCTTGGTGCGGTTCTGCACGGCATCCACCTGCACATCGCCGGTTAGCGCGTGGGAAAACGCCTTATTGTGCGTCGGCACATAGCCCTGCGGCGTGCAGGCAATGGCAAAGACCAAGCCTTCATGCCGTGGCAGCAGCGCTTCTTGGATTGCCGGCAACACCTGGTCGGTGTAGCCGTCAAAGCGCGTGTGGTACTTGCTCGGGCTGGTGTTAGCGATCGGCGTGTAGCTGCGGTCGAACAGGTCATCCAGGCTGATGCGGTTCTGCTGCACATCGGCTTCGAATTGCGCGGCAATCCGGCTCGCCCCCTCGCGCGCCAGGTCGTAGATACGCTGGTGGTAGTCGTCCAGCCCAACTTCCGCCAGGCGTTCGCTGATGGTTTCGGCCTGCCCTTCCATCTGCACGGCAGCGTCGGCCAACTGGCGGGTTTGCTGATCGCTGACAGCCAGGTCGCTGCGCATCTGTTCCACGGCATGGAACAAGCTGTCGAGTTGGGTGCGGTTGGTGTCGGTGCCCTGGGCGATCTCATTCACCTGGCCCTCCACATCGGCCGCCAGGCTGGCAATACTCTGCAGCTGCTCACCGGCGTGCTCCACCTGCTCGACGCCGGTATGCAGGTCCGCCGAGAGCTGGCGAATCTGCTCCACCACCTGGGCGGTGCGTTGCTGGATGTCCGCCACCATCACCCCGACTTCATCGGTGGCCGTGGCGGTACGCCCTGCCAAACCGCGCACTTCATCCGCGACCACGGCGAACCCACGCCCATGCTCACCGGCCCGCGCCGCTTCAATCGCGGCGTTAAGCGCCAAGAGGTTGGTCTGGCTGGCGATGGACTGGATCACCAGCGTCACCCGCTGGATTTCCTCACTGCGCAGGCTCAAGGCTTCAATCAGCTCACGGCTGGCGTTGGCGCGTTGGCTGAGCTGGTGCATGCGGGTGATCGACTGGGCCAGTACTTCGCGGCCTTCAGTGCTGCGCTGATGCGCCTGGCTGGCGGCGACAAGCGCTTCGCGGCTCAGTTGAGAGGTGACCTTTTCAGTGCCGATCATCACCTCGGCACTGCTGACAATCTGCTTGGCCGCACCCAGCTGCGACTGCACACGCGCCGCCAGTTGCTTGACCGAAAAGGCCACGCCGGCTGCGGACAACGCGTTATGACTGGTGGTGTAGGACAGGTCGCGAGTCAATTCGCCGATGGCATCGACGGCATCGGAAGATGCGATAACAGGTGCGCGAGTTTTCAATCGAGGCAGCCAGATCACCAGCAGGGCAAGTGCCAGGCAAAGGTAGAGCGGCAGGCTGGCGAGCGCCAAGCCCAGCAGGACCAACACCAGGGCGGTGCTCTGCAACAGGGGCGTCAGCCAGCCGGGCAACCCGCGCGCCACCGCTTGCGGTGGCACTGCTGCGCCCATCAGAGATCCGTCTCCAGCCATCTTCGTTACCCCACTGCTTGTCATTATTGTCGCTGCATTAAACGCCACTATCGGGCCATTATCCATGGGCCTTTAGTGGGGTGGCTTGCAGCAGATCAATAGACGGGGTGTAACGGGTCTTTCCCGGGGAACCGCAGGGCGATCCCCCGCCTCACCGCATCAGGCTTGGCGCTGATGCTTGTCGATCTGCTCGTGGCGCTCTTGCGCTTCGATGCAGTACTTGGTGGTCGGGCTGATCAGCAGGCGCTTGAGGCCGATAGGCTCGCCGCTGTCATCGCACCAGCCAAAGGAATCTTCCTTGATACGCTCCAGTGCGCGCTCAAGCTGCGGCAGCATGCGCTGGTCGCGGTCAATGGCGTTGACCAGCCAGGTGCGCTCTTCTTCAACAGAAGCGGCGTCGGCCGGGTCGGCCGGGGTGTCCAGGCTTTCAATGGCGATACGGTTCTGTTCAATGCGCTCGTGGTGTTCCACTTTCATGTCTTGCAGCAACTGCTCGAAAAAAGCGTGCTGTTCGGCATTCATGTAGTCATCCGCCGGCATGGCCAGCAACTTTTCCTTTGTCATTGATTTCTCTATAAAAAATACGTGCATTAAGGCGAATAAGGGAGCGTTCCGGCCGACCTCTGCAGGTCTCGGAAGGGCGCCATCCATTTCAAGCGCCACCCGGCACTCAATTTACGAGGGGCGGCAGTCTAAGGCCGACTTGAGGGCGCAGCAACTGAAAAGACAGGCAATTTTTCCGAGATAACCCCCAAAAGCACCAGGACGGGCTCGGCGAATGGTCATCGGAGTGCGTTTATAGCAAGAAATTCAGTGTTGTGGAGCTATATAGAAGACAAACGGTTGAAACCTCACCCCCAACTGTAGGAGCAAGCTTGCTCGCGAAGAACGCAAGGGCAACGCGTTTAACCAGACACCGCGCGTTACCGTTGGCGTTTTTCGCGAGCAAGCTCGCTCCTACAAGGACGCCTTCAGCGCTTGAGCTTGCGCTTGTTGCGGTATTGGTCGATCACCACCGCCACCACAATGATCAGGCCCTTGATGATGTCCTGGATATACGCGTCAACCCCAACAAAGGTAAACCCGCTGGCCATCACCCCAAGGATCAGCGCGCCGATCACGGTGCCGGTGATACGCCCTACCCCGCCCGCCAGGCTGGTGCCGCCGATCACAGCGGCGGCAATCGCATCCAGCTCATAGGACATGCCCATGCCGGCCTGGCCGGTGGCTGCACGTGCCGAGGCCACTACACCGGCCAGGCCCGCCAGCAGGCCGGCGATGCTGTAGACGATGATCAAATGGCGCTTGACGTTGATCCCCGAGGTACGCGCCGCCTGCATGTTGCCGCCAATCGCGTAGGTGTACTTGCCGTACTTGGTGTAGCGCAGGGCGATATGGAAGATCACCGCCACCACCAGGAAGATGATCACCGGCATCGCGCCATGGCCGATGGCCGTGTACGAGTCCGAGAGCATGCTCACCGGCTGGCCTTCGGTGTAGTAACGCGCCAGGCCACGGGCCGAGACCATCATGCCCAGGGTCGCAATGAACGGTGGGATGCCGGTGACGGCGATGATGCTGCCGTTGATCGCTCCCGCCAGCAGCCCGACGCCCAGCCCCATCGCCACCGGGATCCACACCGGCAAGTCGGTCAGGCTCGGGAACACCGCACGGGAAAAGTCGGAAGTCTGGGCCAAACTCGCGGCGATCATCGCCGACAGCGCCAGCACCGAACCGGAGGACAGATCGATCCCCGTGGTAATGATGACCTGGGTCACGCCAATTGCCAGCAGGCCGATGATCGACACTTGCAGGATCATCAGTACCAGGCGCTGGGAGTTCATCAGGAAACTCTGGTCCCGCACGATCCAGCCAAACAGCTCGAAAACCAGGCCAATGCCGATCAGCACCAAAAAGATGCTCAGCTCGGTGGGCATGCGTCGGCGACTTTTAGTGGGTACCGTCGCGGGTTTGTTATCCGTTATTGCGTTCATAGCCCATCACCTTCTTATTCTGTGCGTCAGTGGACTGCCGTCATCCCGGAGGCCAACTGCATGACTTTTTCCTGGGTCGCTTCGCTGCGGTCCAGGGTGCCCATCAACTCGCCTTCATGCATCACCATGACCCGATCACTCATGCCCAGCACTTCGGGCAATTCGGAGGAAATCATGATCACGGCCATGCCTTCGCTGGCGAGGAATGAAATCAATCGGTAGATCTCGGCCTTGGCGCCCACGTCGATGCCACGGGTAGGTTCATCGAGGATCAGCAGTCGCGGGTTGGTCATCAGCCAGCGCGCCAACAAGGCCTTCTGCTGGTTACCACCAGACAAGGTGTCGATGCACTGCTCAAGGGATGGGGTTTTCACCCGCAGCTTCTTGCACATGTCTTCGCACAGCGCACGCAGGGCTTTCTGTTGGATAAAGCCGTTGCCGGTATAGTGCGGCAACACCGCCATTTCCATGTTTTCCAGCACCGACAGGCACGGGAACAGGCCACTGAGCTTGCGATCCTCTGTCAACAGCGCAAAGCCCTTTTCGATGGCCATGTGCGGGTCGGTGATGCGCACCGCCTTGCCATCCAGGGTGATTTGGCCGCTGCTGCTGGGCGTGATGCCAAAAATGGTTTCTGCCACGTTGGTACGGCCCGAGCCCATCAGCCCAGCGATACCAAGGATTTCACCGGCGTGCAGGTCGAACGACACGTCCTTGAACACGCCGTCCAGTGTCAGGTCGCGCACCGTCAGCAACAGGTCGCCGATGGGCGTCTCGCGCACCGGGAACAGCTGGCTCAGCTCACGGCCGACCATCATCGAGATCAGGCTATCGCTGTTCATGCTGTCGGCACGTTGCAGGCCGATGTAGTGGCCGTCGCGGAACACCGCCACTTCATCGGCGATGGCGAACACTTCGTTCATTTTGTGGGTGATGTAGACGATACCTTTGCCCTGGGACTTGAGGTCGGCAATGATCGAAAACAGGTGGGCCACTTCCTTTTCGGTAATGGCCGACGTCGGTTCATCCATGATCAGGATGTCGGAGTCGTAGGACACGGCCTTGGCAATCTCGACCATCTGCCGCTCGGCGATGCTCAGGTTGCCCACGTGCTCCTCGGGGTCCAGGTTGATGCGCAGGCGCGCCAGCAACTCGGCGGTGCAGCGGTGCATTTCGCGGTGATTGACCATGTGCAGGCTGTTGAGCTGCTCACGACCGATCCAGATGTTCTCGGCGATGCTCATGTGCGGCATCAGGTTGAGTTCCTGGTGGATCATCGCGATCCCGGCCTTCTGGGCCGCCAGGGGTGTTTCAAACACGATCGGCTTGCCACGCAGGCGGATTTCCCCGGCGTCGGGCTGGTAGATGCCGGCGATGATTTTCATCAACGTCGACTTGCCCGCACCGTTCTCGCCCATCAGCGCCAGCACGGTGCCGGGGCGCACCCGCAGTTGCACGTCGGCCAGGGCCACGACGCCGGGAAAGCCTTTGCTGATGTTGACGATTTCCAGCAGGTAGGGTTCTTCCAGCGGCTGGGGCTGAAGACCGGGAGGCTGCGAGACAGTCGCTTGAGCGAGCATAGGGAGGTACTCCATCTGCAGGGCGGTCAAGACCGCCCTGCCGGCTTATTGTTGTTATGCAGGGCTATTTGAAGTCTTTGACGTTGTCTGGGGTGATCAGCTGGAACGGGATCACCACGTTCTGCTCGATAGGCTCGTTCTTGGCCATCTTGCGTGCCGTTTCCACCGACTTGTCGGCCTGGCCCTTGGCATCCTGGAAGGCCGACACCGTCATGTCACCCTTGGTGATCGCGTTCAGGCCGTCCGGCGTACCGTCGACACCGGCGATCAACACGCCCTTCTTGCCCGCCGATTTGAGGGCCATGGCGGCGCCGATCGCCATCTCATCGTTGTTCGACAGCACGGCCTGGAAGTCGCGGCCTTGGGTCAGCCAGTCGTTGACCAGGGTCATGCCCTTGTCACGCAGCCAGATACCGGTCTGTTCCTGCTCGATCTTGATGCCTGGGTACTTAGTCAGGACTTCCTTCACACCCTTGGTACGGTTGGTGGTGGAGTTGTTTGCCAGGTCACCCAGCAGGATCACGATGTTGCCTTTGCCGCCAAGCTTTTCGGCGATGTACTGCATCTGCAGCTTGCCGGCCTCGACGTCGTCGGACGTCACCGCCGCGACGCCTGGGGCCAATGTCGCGCTGTCAGGACGACGGTTGACGAACACCAGCGGGATTTTCGCTGCGGTGGCGGCCTTGATGATGTTGGCCGTCGACGCGGTGTCCACCGGGTTGACGATGATCGCGTCGACTTTCTGACTGATAAAGTTCTCGACCTGGCTCAGTTGCTTGACCACGTCGGCACGCGCGTCTTCGAACTGCAATTGCACGCCATCGCCCTTGGGATAGGACTTGGCTTGCTTGTCCATGTCTTCGCGCAGGTAGGTCAGGAAGGTGTCATCGAAGGCGGACATGCTCACGCCTATCTTGAGGTCAGCAGCCGAGGCAACACCGCTGGCGAGCAGCATGGACAGGGCCAGCGCGGTAAAACGGATCGGGGTCTTCATGAACGGTCTGTCTCCACTTTCTTGTTGGTTTTTTGGACGTTGCGTTTATCAGAGCTCGGCAGGCAGCCGGACGACCGGTGCGCCGGGAATGCAGCACACAAGCGCGCCTTTGTTTTCGACGCACAGCACATTAAGGAAGGAGAAGTAGAACGGCCGGGCGCGGGGCAGACCGCGTGGCGCTTTAGCAGGGCGTAAAACTCGCAGTACAGCGTTGAAGATTTTCATCTGACGGTACCTGGTTGTTTTTGATCTTGTTTTTGTTGAGTCGCGCGGGTCGAGCCCGAACGTACTTTATGCAACCTGGAAAAGACTTTATTGGAAAATAATTTCCATATCAACCTGTTTTAGAATTTTATTCTATTTTTGTTGAAACCACCTGCTGACGCTCGGCGCTGAGGCGTGCGGCGTCCAATATACGGGTGGTTTCCAGGGCGTCATAGCCGTCCACCGGCAAGGGTCCCTGCCCTTGCACCGCCAATTGCAACTGCCGATAGAATTGATTCCAGCAGCCCTTTTCCGAGGGGACTCGCTCACGCTCCGCACCTTGCTCGAACCAGCCCCAGCGTCGATGCTCTTCGGCGCCCCAGTGTTCACCTTCGGTTTTAGGCGATTTGCCAGCCATCAAGGCTTCTTCCTGGCCGTCCAGGCCTTCGACGGTGTAACAGCCTGCGCTGCCACTGACGCGAAAACGCGGTGCCTGGCTGTTTTGCAAGGCGTTGCCCCACAGATGGGAGATCACGCCGTTGGCATGGGTCAGGGAGACAAAGAAGCCGTGATCCACCGTGGGGTGTTCGGCGGTGTAATGCAGTTGGGCGAACACTCGATCTACCGGGCCGAACAGTTGCAACGCCTGGTCGACCAAATGGCTGCCCAGGTCGCGCAACCAGCCACCACCGCTGGCGTTGCCCACGGCGTGCGGGCTGTAGCGTTCCACGCGGGATTCAAAGCGGGTGATCTTGCCCAGGGCGCCAGCGTCGATGAGCTTGCGCAGGGTCAGGTAGTCCGAATCCCAACGCCGGTTCTGGTACACGCTGAGCAGCGTGCCCTGGCGCTCGGCGGCGGTGATCAGCGCTTGGGCCTGCTCGGCATTGGCGGCAAAGGGTTTGTCGCTGACCACGGTGACACCGTGTTCGATGGCCTCCAGCACCAGGGCCGGGCGGCCTTTGAGGGTGGTGGAGATGACCAGGGCGTCGACACCGACCTCGACGATCTGGCCGATGGAATCGAAAGCCTTGAGACCGGGATGGTCAGTCGCCAACTGCTGGCGGCGTTCAGGTGAGCGAGTAACGACGCCAACAAACGTGGCGCCGGGCAGTGTTGCAATCAGCGGCGCATGAAAGAAGCGCCCTCCGTGGCCGTAGCCGACCAATCCAATTCTCATGAGTAGATACCTTCTTGAACTGGAAACCGGATCAACTGTGGGAGCTGGCTTGCCTGCGATAGCAGTGCGTCAGGCAATGAATCTGGCACTGATAAACCGCTATCGCAGGCAAGCCAGCTCCTACAGTTTTTGACCGAGTTTCTTCAGTGGGTTAGCCGTAGAAGCGCGGACGATCCGGCAGGCTCACCTTCACAATCTGCTCACTGTTCTGCGCCTCGATGCACGCATCCGCCGCCACTGCCGCCGCAAAGCCATCCCACGCCGAAGGCCCGCCGACCTGGCCGGCGCGCACGCTGTCGATGAACGCCTGCAACTCCACGTCATAGGCGCCGATAAACCGATCCTTCCAGTCCATCAGAATCGCGTTGGACAGCTTCGCGCCACTGCGCAGTTGCACTTGGGACGGCTCCGGCAGCTTGGCGATGCCGGTCTCCCCCACCACTTCGCACTGGATGTCATAGCCGTACTGGCAGTTCACAAACACTTCCACATCGATGCGCGTGCCCTTGGCGGTTTCCAGTAGCACGATCTGCGGGTCGCGCAGGTGGGCCAGGGCCTTGCTGGATTTGCGCGGGAACACCACTTGCACCGACACGTAGTCGTCGTTGAGCAGCCAGCGCAACACATCCAGCTCGTGGATCAGGGTGTCGGTGATCGCCATGTCGGTCTTGTAGTTCTCGCCCACCGTCGGGTTGCGGTGCGCGCAGTGCAGCATCAGCGGCTCGCCGATCTGTCCGCTGTCGATCACGGCTTTGAGGGCGCGATAGCCTTCATCGTAAGGGCGCATGAAACCGACCTGCACCAGGCGTTTGCCGAACGCCACTTCGGCATCGACGATCTTGCGGCAGCCTTCGGCGGTGACCGCCAAGGGTTTTTCGCAAAACACCGGCTTGCCGGCAGCGATGGCGGCCAGCACGAACTCTTCGTGGCTCGGGCCCCAGGAGGTGACAAGTACCGCTTCAACTTCCGGGGAATTGATCAGCGCATGGCCGTCGGCGTACACCTCGGCACTGATATTCAAGTCAGCCACCACCTTGGCGGCCTGCTCCAGGTTGATGTCGGTTACCGCCACCACCTGGCTGTTGAGCAAGGTCTGGCTGCAACGACGGATATGGTCCCGGCCGATAGCGCCTGTACCGATGACACCGAGCTTCAAAGACATACAAACACTCCTCTTGTGATTAGTACTGCCGGGCCTTCGCCAGGTGTTCATTGAGTTTTTCCGCGGCGGCATTCGTGCGTTCGCTGGTGGAGACCTGCGCCACGCCCACCCGCCACCACGACAGGTAGCCGTGGATCATGGTTTTGGGCAGCACCTTGATATCGATCAGCGTGGACACCGTCTGCGTACGCGCATCGGCCAGCGCAGCTTCAAGCTGTTCCACTGTGCTGACCTTGTAGGTCTTGCAGCCATAGGCCGCCGCGCTCATGGCGAAATCCACCGGTACCAGGCCGCCATCGAGCTTGCCGCTCTCGGGGTTGCGATAGCGGAATTCAGTGCCGAAGCTGTCCATGCCGTTGCCGATCTGCAGGTTGTTGATGCAGCCAAAGGCCATGTTGTCGAGCAGCACCACGTTGATCTTGCGCCGCTCCTGAATCGAGGTGGCCAGCTCCGAGTGCAGCATCATGTAGGAGCCGTCACCGACCAGGGCGTAGACCTCTTTGCTCGGCTCGGCGAGTTTCACGCCGAGGGCGGCGTTGATCTCATAGCCCATGCACGAATAGCCGTACTCGACGTGGTAGGTGTTCACGCCCTTGCTGCGCCAGGCGCGCTGCAGGTCGCCGGGCAGGCTGCCGGCGGCGGCGACGATGATGGCGTCGTCGGCCAGGGTTTCATTCAATACACCCAGCACGCGGCTTTGGGTCAGGCACGAGCCGGTCAGCTCGATAAATTCACGCAGCACCGCGCGGTCCAGGTGGTCGTCGACCTCAGGCACAAAACCGTCGCCGGCATATTCGACCTGATGCACTCGGTTCACTTCGGCCTCCAACTGCGCCTTGGCCTCGCTGATCTGCTCGCCCCAGCCGGAACGGTAATCGCCGAGGGCATCCGCCAATGCTTCCAGGGCGACTTGGGCGTCGGCCAGCACCTGCACGCCGTCCAGCTTCAGGGCGTCGCACGGGCTGATATTGAGGTTGAGAAACTTCACGTCGGCGTGCTTGAACAGCGATTTGGACGAGGTGGTGAAGTCGGTGTAGCGCGTGCCGATACCAATGATCAGGTCCGCTTCGGGCGCCAGCAGATTCGCTGCCAGGCAGCCGGTTTCACCAATCCCGCCGACATTCAGCGGATGGCTGGACACCACGGCGCTCTTGCCCGCCTGGGTTTCCGCGAAGGGAATCTCAAACCGCTCGGCAAAGGCTTGCAGCGCGGCATTGGCGCCGGAGTACTTCACCCCACCACCGCAGATGATCAGCGGCTTGCGCTTGCCGCGGAACGCCGCCAGTGCATCACTGATCATCGCAGCCGTGGCCGGGCGACGGTCGACGCGGTGCACGCGTTTCTGCAGGAAATAATCCGGATAATCCCAGGCTTCGGCCTGCACGTCCTGGGGCAATGCCAGGGTCACCGCGCCGGTCTCGGCCGGGTCGGTCAGCACGCGCATGGCGTGGATGGCGGCGGTCATCAACTGCTCGGGTCGGTTGATGCGGTCCCAGTACTTGCTGACTGAGCGGAAGGCATCGTTGGTGCTGATGCTCAAGTCGTGGAACTGCTCGATCTGTTGCAGCACCGGGTCAGGCTGGCGGCTGGCGTACACATCGCCGGGCAACAGCAATAACGGGATACGGTTGGCGGTGGCGGTCGCGGCGGCGGTGAGCATATTGGCAGCGCCCGGGCCGACGGAGGCCGTACACGCGTAGATCTTGCGGCGCAGGTGCTGCTTGGCGAAACCGATGGCGGCGTGGGCCATGCCCTGCTCGTTGCGGCCCTGGTGCACCACCAGATCGCCGGCGTCCTGTTCCAGGGCCTGGCCCAGGCCCAGCACGTTGCCGTGGCCGAAAATCGTGAACACCCCGGCGACGAACTTGCTCTGCACGCCGTCGACTTCGATGTATTGGTTATCCAGGAACTTCACCAGGGCCTGGGCCATGGTCAATCGTGTGGTGGTCATCTCGCGCCCCTTATCGTTTCTGCAGGTGGGCGATGCTTGCCCCTAACGCCTGCTGGATATCCGCCAATGCATGCACGCTCTCGGCAAACGGTTCGAATGACAGGTAGCCGCTGTAGCCGGTGCTGAGCAAGGTGTCGATCTGTGCGGCGTTGCCCAGGATGTCGCCCTCGCCCACCAGCACGCGGTGGCCGTCGCGAATCGAATGGAGCGGCGCCTCGCTATCTTCCACGCCGGAGATATGCACCAGCCCGGTCAGTTCCGGGAAGAACTCGTGTTCGCTGGCCAGGTGATGATGGAAGGTGTCGTGCACCAGGCGGAACACATCCAGGCCGCCGATGGATTTGATCGCCTCCACCGCCACGCGCTTGCGCCGCAGGGCACATTCCTCAAAACCCAGGGGCTCGATAAAGCCGAGAATCCCGTAGTCGCGCAGGATCGGCGCCAGCTCGCTCAAGGCCGTGCGCAAACCGGCGGCACGCTGGGCTTCGTTGCGCGTGTCGCCCGGCTCATTGAGCGGGCACATCACCAGGCCCTGGGCGCCGCATTCACGGGCGTAGGTCGCCAGTTTGATCGCCTGGGCCCGGCGTTCGTCGTTCCACACATCAAAGGGGTACAGCGCGTTGATCGACAGCACGGTGATGCCCTGCACCGCGCACAGTTCACGCACGCGGCTGGCCGGGGTGCCGAATTCGATCTGCTTGTCGGCCAGGTCATTGCGGATCTCGATGGCATCGCACTTGAGCGTTGCGGCCAACTGGATGAAATCCGGCAGGGACAGATGAGGAGCAACCATGCGGTTAAGGGCGAAACGTAGAGGCGACTTCATTTATTGTTGTTCTCCGTCCAAACCGCTGATTAGAGGTCCAGCAGCCAGCTGTGCTGCGGGTCGTTGTGGAAATGCCAGGCACGCTTGGGGCCGGCCATCACGTTCAGGTAATAGGACTCGTAGCCGTAAGGCACGCTGACCGGGTGATACCCCTTGGGCACCACCACCAGGTCGCTGTTTTCCACGGCCATGGCCTGATCGATGCTGCGGTCGTCGGTGTAGACGCGCTGGAACACGAAGCCCTGGGGCGGGTTGATCTGGTGATAGTAGGTTTCTTCCAGGAAGCTCTGGTGCGGCAGGTCGTCGGTGTCATGCTTGTGCGGCGGGTAGCTCGACGAATGCCCGGACGGCGTACGCACTTCCACCACCAGCAGCGAGTGGGCCGGCTCGCTGTCGGGCAGGATGTCGCACACGTAGCGGGTGTTGGCGCCCTTGCCGCGAACGCTGCGCTTGCAGTTTTCGGGGCGGATCAGGCGAGGTTCGTAGCCCTCTGCGCCCGGCGCGGCGCACACGGCAATCTGTACGTCGCTCAACGCGGTGACCTGGGCATCGGTGCCCGGCGGCAGGTAGGCGGCGAACGGGGATTTGTCTTCAAACACCGATTGGCGATCGCCCAGGTTCTGCCAGTTGAAGCCTTCGCCTTCGATGTTCACCCGGCCGCTGAGCAGCACCAGGCACAGTTCTTTATCACCGGCGCTGACCGGCAGGGTTTCCCCCAGGCTCAGGCGGTAGGCAGAAAAACCCACGTACTCCAGGCGCCCGGCTTCCAGGGCGACCATGGTCTGGCCGCGTTTGCTGCTTTTGACCAACAAGCTCATCACTCAAGTCCTCTCGTTGAGAAGCGCGCGCAAAGTGTCATAGCCTTTCTTCGCGTAGATATAGCTGGGGGCTACTGCCGGATCCTGCTCGGCTTCCACCACCAGCCAGCCCTCGTAATGGGCGGCCAGCAGCACGTCGAGCAATTGCGCGAAGTCGATATCGCCATCGCCGGGCACGGTGAAAGTGCCGTTGACGATGCAGTCGGGAAAACTCCACATCTGGTTACGCGCCAGTTGCACCACCGGTTTGCGCACGTCCTTGAAATGCACATGGCAAATGCGGTCGATGTGTTTGCGCAGCACGTCGAGAGGTTCGCCGCCGCCCATGTAGCAATGACCCGAATCGAACAGCAGGCCGACTTCAGGGCCGGTGCGGCGCATCAGTTGGTCGATGTCTTCCGGGGATTCGACATAAGCGCCCATGTGGTGGTGATACGCCAGGCGCACGCCCTGGGACAGGGTGAAGCGCGCCAGTTCAGTGAGCTTGTCGGCGTAGTCCTGCCAGGCCTGTTCGCTGTGGAAACGCGGACGTTCGATCAGGCGGATGCGCGAGCCCTGGATCGAATCGGCCACTTCGCCGTAGACCAAGACCTTGGCGCCGTTCTGCTTGAGCAACTCGACATGCCCGGCGATGGCCTCGATCTCCTCAGCCACCGAGCGCTGGGCCAGGCGGCTGGAGTACCAGCCGGAAACCAGCGCCAGGTCATAGGGGCGCAACACATCGCCGACGCCCTTGGCGTCCTTGGGGAACTTGCCGTTGAGTTCAAAACCTTCGTAGCCGATTTCCTTGCCTTCGCTCAGGGCGGTGCTCAGGGGCGTTTCGCCGCCCAGGGCCGGCAGGTCGTCGTTGCTCCAGGAGATCGGGTTGATGCCAATTCGGATTGCGGGCATGGCTGCACCTTTATTATTTTCAGGTATTACTGAGATCTGCTTTATGTGGGAGCTGGCTTGCCTGCGATTGCAGTGTGTCAGTCAATGAATCTGTGACTGGAAGACCGCTATCGCAGGCAAGCCAGCTCCCACATTGGATTGCATTTCAACGGTTAAGCGCGGGCTCTGCGCCAGGCGTTGATGAGTTGTTCGAAGGTGGCTTGCACCTGCTGGACCAAGGTCTCGTCATCGATCTCCCCCGCCATCCACGCGCGGCTCGGTTCCTGAAAGATTGTGCGGCCCACGGCAAACCCACGGCAGGTGGTGCTCTGGCTGGCCTGCTGGAAGCCGTCGGCGAGAAATTCCGCCGAGGCATTCAGGCCCAACAACACCACGCCACGGCAGTACGGATCGCGCTCCTCGATCAGTTCGTCGAGCTTCTTCCAGTCTTCGGCCGATTGCGCCTCGATCTTCCACCACGCCGGGTAGATACCCAGGTTGTACAGGCGCTTGAGGCTGCGGTAGAGCACGTCCGGGCAGGTGGACGGGTGATCCTTGGGCGGGATGACTTCCAGCAGCAGCTCATGGCCACTGACAATCGACGCTTCGTACACCGCCTTGAGTTGTGCCTCTTGCTCCAGGCGCAGCATCGGCTCGTCATCCGGGTGGAATTGCACCAGGCACTTGATGATCTGTTCCTGGGGCCAGGCGATCAGGTTGCTGCCCACTGAACGACCATGTTCGAACGCCAGGGGGCGCGAGTTCTGCACTTCCACCGGGCGCGCGATCCACCAGCCACGACCACTGGCGGCGTTGAGCGCGTCCTGGCCGAAGCGTTGGTCGGCAAGCAGGCCGACGTCGGCTTCCACCCCTTGCTCGGCGAGTTTTTTCTCGACGCGTTCGATGGCCTGGATAAACAGTTGCTTGGCATCGCTGATGCGCGCCGGGTCCTGGCCGCCCTTTTGCGCCAAGTCCACCAGTTGCCAGCGGTGATCGAAGGCAAACACGAACAATTGCTTCCAGGCCTTGCGCGGCACCGTCACGCGGTGCAGGCGTTGCAGGGTCACATCCTGGTCCGGGCGGGTAATCGGCACCGGGCTGTTGAACAGGTATTCCAGCTCCGCCGGCGTCGGCATGGCCGGCGCGCAGGCGTGGCGGGAGACGACCAGGCCGCCACAGGCGTTGGCCAACTGGCTGCAACGCTCGTCACTCGCGTCGTTGATCCAGCCGCTGAGGAAACCCGACATGAACGCATCGCCGGCGCCCAATACGTTGAGCACTTCAACGCGCACACCGGGGTAGATAGCACCGTCTTCCAGGCACGCTGGAATAGCGCCGTGGATCACCGTGCAACCCTGCGGGCCGAGCTTGACCACCAAGGTCGCCGGGGTCAGTTCACGCACTCTGCGCAACGCGGTGAGTAAATCTTCACTGCCGCCCGCGATAAGAAATTCTTCTTCAGTACCGACGATCAAATCGAAGCGCGGCAGGATGGTCTGCACGTGCTGGCTGACATTCTGGTCAGCGACAAAGCGGGTTTCACCATCGGCCTTGCCCGCCAGGCCCCACAGCACCGGGCGGTAGTCGATATCCAGCACACGCTTGACGTTGTGCTTGGCCGCGTAGTCCAGGGCCTGGATGCTGGCCTTGTACACGCCGTCGGTGGAGAAATGCGTGCCGGTGATCAGCAGCGCCTTGCTGGAGGCAATAAAGGCTTCGTTGATGTCTTCGGCGCGCAGGGCCATGTCGGCGCAGTTTTCGCGGTAGAACACCAGGGGGAAGGTTTCGCGGTCCTTGAGGCCGAGCAACACCAAGGCGGTGAGGCGTTCCGGGTCGACCTTGATGCCGCTGACGTCACAGCCTTCGCGGGCCAGGGACTCCACCAGGAAGCGCCCCATATGGTCGTCGCCGACCCGGCTCAACATCGCCGACTTGAGCCCGAGCCTGGCGGTGCCGAAGGCGATGTTGGCGGAGGACCCGCCGAGGTACTTGGCGAAGCTGGACACGTCCTCAAGCCGCGCACCCACTTGCTGCGCATAAAGGTCGACGCCCAGGCGCCCGAGGCAAATCAGATCCAATTGACGCCCACTGGCAAAACGAGTCTGGCCCATGCTGGCTCCTGTTATTTTTATCAGCCTGCGTTGTGCCGACGTGGCGACGGCAAACGCTCTTGGTGGGAGCAGACTAGAACGTCCGGCGACGCCAATCAATATTTATTCCAGATATTTTTTCATTGGAATATTTTTTCCATTAAGCTTGTACAGGGGCCATCCCACTACAGTGCATCGTTTCAGCAGGCTACGCCGGCCGTGATGCCGAGGTATTTTTTTGCGCCTACCCTGTAGACTTGCGCCACCCATCAGCGCAACAGACAAAAACGCCAGAAGGATTGCCCATGTCCCGCACCGATCCCGAGACCACCCTGGAAGACACTATCGCCAGCCCTCCGATCAATGCCGAGCGCCTGTTGCAGCTGATCACCGACGAATACGAGAGCCTGCCGCGCCAGCTCAAGCGCATCGCCAGCTACATGAGCCAGCAGAGCGACCGGATCATGGTCGACCGCATCAGCGACATCGCCCGCGAGTGCGAGGTGCACCCGTCGGCCATCGTGCGCTTCTCGCAACGTTTCGGGTTCAGTGGCTTCAGTGAGATGCAGGCGTTGTTCCGCGAGGCCTACACCCACAAGACCACGCCGGTGCAGAACTACCAACAACGCATCCGCAGCATGATCGCCAACAAGTCGCAGAAGGCCAGCGGTGGCGACCTGGCGCGCGAATGCGTCAACGCGACCTTGTCCGGCATCGAGCGCCTGGGGCTGGAGTTGGATGATGTCGCGTTCGACAAAGCCGTGGACCTGGTGGTGAATGCCGACAATATCTACGTGGTCGGCGTGCGCCGCTCTTTTGCGGTGGCCGATTACCTGGTCTACAACCTGCAACACACCAACAAGCGCATCCACCTGATTTCAGGCCTGGGCGGCAGCTACCGCGAGCAGATGCGCAGCGTGCGCGCCAATGACCTGGTGATCGCCATCAGCTTTACGCCCTACGGCAAAGAAACCCAGCACTGTTTGCGGATCGCCCAGCATCATCAGGCCAAGACCCTGATCATCACCGACAGCAACCTGTCGCCCCTGGCCAAGCGGGCGAACGCGGTGCTGTTGGTGAATGAAGGCTCGTCGTTTGCCTTCCGCTCGTTGAGCGCCACCCTGTGCCTGTGCCAGGCGTTGTTTATTGCGGTGGCGTACCGATTGGAGTTGAAGGTGGATGAGATTCATGAGCAGGTCGGCTTCGACGACTGAGCATCAACCGATAGGCCGCCGGAATCACAAACAGCGACAACAACGGCGCCGTGAGCATCCCGCCGATCATCGGCGCGGCGATGCGGCTCATCACTTCGCTGCCAGTGCCGCTGTCCAGCAGGATCGGCAACAAGCCCGCGATGATCACCGCCACCGTCATCGCCTTGGGCCGTACCCGCAGCACCGCGCCTTCGGTGATGGCGGCCAGCAGATCCCCATCCTTGCGTTCGGCCCAGGCGTTTTTCAGATAGAGCAGCATGATCACGCCGAACTCCGCCGACACACCGGCCAGCGCGATAAACCCTACGCCCGTGGCCACTGACAGGTTGAAACCCAGCCCGTAAAGCAACCACACCCCGCCCGTCAGTGCGAACGGCAAAGTCGCCAGGATCAGCAATGCTTCGTCCGCCCGGCGAAAGGTCAGGTACAGCAGCACGAAGATGATCAGCAAGGTCGCCGGCACCACCAGTTTCAGGCGTTGATTGGCCCGCTCCAGGAATTCGAACTGCCCCGAATAGCTGAGGCTCATGCCCGGTTGCAGCTGCACCTGCTGGTTGATCGCTGTGCGCAAGTCCTTCACCACCGACGCCAGGTCGCGATCACGCACGTCGATGTAGACCCAGCCGGAAGGCCGTGCGTTTTCGCTCTTGAGCATCGGCGGGCCGTCGCTCACCTTGACCTTGGCCACCGTGCCCAGGGTGATTTGACTGCCTGACGGCGTGTAGATCGGTAAACCTGCCAAGGCCGTCACCGAGTCGCGCCATTCCTTTGGATAGCGCAGGCTGATCGGGAAGCGCGCCAGGCCTTCCACGGTTTCGCCAATGGTTTCCCCGCCGATGGCACCCGACACAATCGACTGCACATCGGCGATGTTCAGTCCGTACTGCGCGGCAGCTGCCCGGTCGATATCCACGTCGATGTAACGCCCGCCGGTCAAGCGTTCGGCCAAGGCTGAACTGACGCCCGGCACGCCCTTGGCGACTTTTTCCACCGCCTGGGTCACTGCGTCGATCTGCATCAGGCTGGTACCGGCGACCTTCACGCCGACCGGGCTTTTCACGCCGGTGGCAAGCATGTCGATGCGGTTGCGGATCGGCGGGATCCAGATGTTGGTCAGCCCCGGCACCTGCACCACGCGGTCGAGCTCCTTCACCAGTTTGTCCGGGGTCATACCGGGGCGCCATTGGTCACGAGGCTTGAACTCGATAGTGGTCTCGAACATTTCCAACGGGGCCGGGTCAGTGGCGGTTTCGGCGCGACCGGCCTTGCCGAACACGTGTGCGACTTCGGGTACGGTCTTGATCAGCCGGTCGGTGCGTTGCAGCAACTCACCCGCCGTTTGCGTCGACAGACCCGGCAGTGCCGAGGGCATGTACAGCAAATCCCCTTCGTCCAGCGGCGGCAGGAATTCCCCGCCCAGTTTGGAGATTGGCCACAGCGCACTGGCGACCACCAGCAACGCCACCACCAGGGTCAGGCGCGGCCGACGCAGCACCGCCTCCAGCGCAGGCTGGTAGAGCTTGATCAGGCCACGATTGAGCGGGTTACGCTGCTCATCCGGGATACGCCCGCGAATCCAGTAGCCCATCAGCACCGGGATCAAGGTCACCGACAAACCGGCGGCCGCCGCCATGGCGTAGGTCTTGGTGTAGGCCAGCGGACCGAACAAGCGACCTTCCTGGGCCTGCAAGGTAAACACCGGAATGAACGACAAGGTGATGATCAACAGGCAGAAAAACAGCGCCGGGCCGACCTCTACCGCCGCGTCGGTCATGACCTTCCAGTGGTCTTCACCCTTGAGTTCACGACCCGGATTGGCGTGGTGCCAGGCTTCGATTTTCTTGTGGGCGTTTTCGATCATCACCACCGCCGCGTCGACCATCGCGCCGATGGCAATCGCAATGCCGCCCAAGGACATGATGTTGGCGTTGATGCCCTGGAAACGCATGACGATAAACGCGATCAACACCCCCACCGGCAGCGAAATGATCGCCACCAGGGATGAACGCAGGTGCCACAGGAAAATCCCGCAGACCAGCGCCACCACCACGAACTCTTCCAGCAACTTGTGGCTGAGGTTGTCCACGGCGCGGTCGATGAGTTTGCTGCGGTCGTAGGTGGTGACGATCTCCACGCCGGGCGGCAGGCTGCTTTTCAGTTGCTCAAGCTTGGTTTTTACCGCTGCGATGGCCTCCCGCGCGTTCTTGCCACTGCGCAGGATCACTACACCGCCCACCGCTTCGCCTTCGCCGTCCAGCTCGCTGACGCCCCGACGCAGGTCCGGCCCCAGTTGAACGGTTGCCACATCACCCAGGGTCACAGGTACGCTGTTGGCGTCCAGCCGCAAGGGAATCCCGCGAAAATCCTGCAGCGACTTGAGGTAGCCGGACGCCCGCACCATGTACTCGGACTCGCCCATGTTCAGCACCGAGCCGCCGGTTTCCTGGTTGGCTTTGCCGATGGCCTCCACCACCTGTGCCTGGGTGATGCCGCGATTGGCCAGGGCCAGCGGATCGAGCTGCACTTGGTACTGCTTGACCTGGCCACCGATGGTCGCGACTTCGGCCACATTGGGCAGGGTCTTGAGTTCGAACTTGAGGAACCAGTCCTGCAAGGCGCGCAACTGCGCCAGGTCATGCTGGCCGCTGCGGTCCACCAGTGCGTACTGGTAGATCCAGCCGACTCCAGTGGCGTCCGGCCCCAACGCCGGTTTGGCCGATGCGGGCAAACGCGCCTGCAACTGGCTAAGGTATTCCAGCACCCGCGAGCGCGCCCAATACAGGTCGGTGCCTTCGTCGAACAGCACATACACGTAGCTGTCGCCGAAAAAGGAAAACCCGCGCACGGTCTTGGCGCCCGGCACCGAAAGCATGGTGGTGGTCATCGGGTAGGTGACCTGGTTTTCCACGATCTGCGGCGCCTGGCCGGGATACGGCGTGCGGATGATCACCTGCACATCGGAGAGGTCCGGCAGTGCGTCGACCGGCGTGTTTTGAACCGCCCAGACGCCCCAAGCGGTGACAAACAACGTCGCGAGCAATACCAGAAAACGGTTGGCGACTGACCAACGAATCAATAAGGCGATCATGGTTGGATAATCCCGCGCAAACTGGCTTCAGAGTCCAGCAGGAATTGACCGGACGCGACCACCTGCTGGCCTTCCTGCAAACCGCTGCGGATCACCGTCATCTCCTGGCTTTGCGCGCCGACCTCGACATCCACCGGGCGGTAATGCCCGCCCTCCTCGGCCAGCATCACCAGCGTACGTTTACCGGTACGGATCAACGCTTCGCTGGGCACTTGCAGCACGGATTGCGCGGAGGATTGTGCCACGCGCACCTGGGCCGTCATGCCGGGGCGCAACGTGCCGGCTGTATTGGGCAGTTCAACGCGAACCTGCACGGTGCGGCTGTCGCCGGCAATCGCCGGCAAAATGGCACTGACGGTGCCCTTGACGGTTTGCCCCGGCAGCCCGACAAAGCGGCTTTCCACCGCTTGCCCCACAGCCAGCGCCGCACCTTGAGCTTGCGGCACAGAAACCTGCAACCACAGGCGATCCAGGCCATTGATGCGCGCAAGGCTCTGCCCCGCCGCCATTGTCATGCCTTCACGCACGTCCAGGGTTTGCACCACGCCGCCGATGGGGCTGGTGACGGTCAACACCGATTGCACACGGCCGCTTCGCTCCATCTGCGCGATCAACCCGGCGGGCATACCGCTAAGACGCAAACGCTGACGCGCTGCCGCCAACAAGCTCGCATCCGCGCTGCGGTGCAAGGCCAGGAACTCTTCCTGGGCCGCCGCCCATTCGGGTATCAACAGGTCAGCCAGAGGCGCGCCGGCCTTGAGCACGTCGCCCGGCGCGCGGTCATACACGCGCTCGACAAAGCCGGCCGCCCGCGCCTGTACCACGGCGACGTCGCGCTCGTTGAAGGCGAGGATGCCGGACACGTCCAGCGTGGACGCCAACACGCCACGGGTGACCATTGCCAGGCGCACACCGAGGTTCTGCGCCACACGGGGGTCGATCTGCACAGCGGTGCTGTCTGCAGCGCCTTCGGCATAACGCGGCACCAATTGCATGTCCATGAAAGGCGACTTGCCAGGTTTGTCGAATTTCTGCTGCGGGTACATCGGGTCATACCAGTACAGCGCCGGTTTGTCGGCCATGGCGGCGACCGGAGCCGGTACCTGCGCCAGCCAGTAACCGGCGCCCAGGCCACCGCCCAACAGCGCCACCGCGAGGAATCGATTAATCATGGGAGGCTTCTCCGTAGGCGAAATACAGCTGCGCGCCGATCAGGGCACGTTGCTCGAGGGCATCGATCTGTTTGAAACGGGCTTCGACCAGCTCACGGCGGGCGCTGACCAGGTTGAGCAAGTCGCCCTTGCCAGCGCGATAACCGGCCAGGCTCAGCGCGACCTTTTCTTCGGCCAGGGGCACCAGGCTGTCCTGGCTGCGCTGCACGGCGCGGTCCAAGCGCTGGTATTGCGCGAGGTCATCATCCAGTTGCTGGGTGTGTTCGCGGGTGACCGCTTCGCGCTCGGCATCCAGCTGATCCAGCTCGGCTTGCTTGGCGGCGATCCCGGGGTTTTGCCGGCGACCGGGGAAGATCGGCAGGTCGAAACTCAATTGCAGGCTGACCATATCGCCGTATTCACGGCCACGGTGCTGGTAGTCCACTTCCCAACTCCAGTCCGACGTCTTTTGCGCCTTGGCTTCGCGCAACCGCGCTTGCGCCTCGCGGGTGCGCGGCGCAAAAGCTTGCAGTTCAGGGTGTTGATGCAGGTTGTAGCGCCCGTCGATGGGCCAGTTGGGCAACTGGCCGCTGGGTGCTTCATTGGCGGCCGGGCCGATCCAGCGCTTGAGCGCCGCGCGGGCCTGGGCGCGTTGCTGGGTCAGCTTGTCTTCGCGCCCGGCCAGTTCGGCGGCTTCCTGTTTGGGCATTACCGCATCCGAGGGCTGGCCGCGACCACCGGCCAATTGCGCACGCACGCTGTCTTGCAGCAGGCGGTTCTGCTGGTAGAAGTCCTTGAACAAGACCTCCTTGCGTTCCACCGCATAGGCACGGATCCAGGCTTGGGCCGTGGCCTGGCGCACGTTCAGGCGCTCGATCCGACCTTCGGCCGCGGTGCGCTCCACCGTGGCATCGGCCAGCTCGATACGCGCCTTGCGCTTGTCGCGGCTGGGCACCTGCTGCTGGATACCGATCATTTGCTCGGTCATGTCATCGCCATACAGCGTGCCGCGATTGGGCCCACCAATGGGGAAGTTCTGCAGGCCGACCACCAGTTTCGGATCGGGCAATTCACCCGCCGGGATCGCCGCCTGGGTCGCAGCTTGCAACTTGGCCGACTCAGCAGCGAGCGACGGTGCGTTGTTCTGCGCCAGGCGCAGGGCGTCGTCCAGGGTCAGCGCACTCGCCCACGCCGGCCACGCCAGCACGCCCACCACCAGGGCGCGCATGTAGAAGGGATTCATGTTGAAAATTCCTGTTCCGTTGCGCTGCGCGCCGCGTTACGCGGCCCGCAGCAAAGCCATCCCGTTCAGGGGATGCGTCTTGAGGTGCAACAGGAATCAGGAACGGGGTGGGCGCCAGACGCCGGACGGCGTGCGGTCGGGGATGAAATCCGAAAAAGCGCTGACGAGCAGCGGATGGGCCAGGGTCAACGGCGCCTTGAGCACCGGCAGGGAGAGTTGCAGCAGGCCGCCGGTTTTGCATTCCTGGCCGGGTTTGCAGGCCTTGCCGTGATCAACACCGTCTTGGCAGCAGTCCGGGTTCATGTCGGTCATCACCTGCATGTCCGACATCTTCATCGGGCAGGGTTCGGTGCTCGATGGCACACCCGCCATCCCGGTCAGGGGAAGCGTGAGGCTCAACAGCAGGACCAGAACTAAACGCAAAAGGCGGCTCATGGGGCGCGAGTCTAGCCAAGCGCGGGTTAAGCCGCTATTAACAATTGCGTGAGAACTCGGCCGTGATAGCGGATCTGGGCCAGGGTCAACGCGGTGTAGCCGATGATCACCGCCGGCGGCAAGCTCACGCCGTGACAGAACTTGCCCAGTGGCTGCAGCGTCAACCCGGCTTCGGCGGCACGCTTGCAGAAATCGCCCTCTTCGACACCGGCCGGCAACCACAACACAAAATGCAACCCAGCCTGCTGGCCACTGACCGCGCAGCGCCCGCCCAGGCATTCGAGCAACGCATCGCGACGGGCCTGGTACGCCTGGCGCGAGGCACGCAAGTGACGCACGAAGGCGCCAGTGCGCAAGAACTCGACCAACCCCAATTGATCAGTGGCCCCCACCGAATGTCCGGTGAGTTGCAAGGTGCGCAACAGCCCGCGACGCAACGCCTTGGGCACCACCATGAAGCCGACGCGCAAGCCGGGGAACAGGTTCTTGTTGAAGCTGCCGCAGTAGATCACGCGGTCGGCCGAATCCAGGGACTTGAGCGCGGCCAGTGGCGCGGTGTTGTAGTTGTACTCGCTGTCGTAATCGTCTTCGACCACCCAGGCGTCGGCGCGGGCAGCCCAGTCCAGCAGCGCCAGGCGACGGGACACCGACAGCGTCATGCCCAGGGGCGCCTGGTGCGCCGGGGTGACGTAGGCCAAGCGGGCTGTCTCGGGAAGTTGCGCAGTATCGAGGCCCTCGGCGGTGACGGGGATGCCCTGCACATCGGCGCCTGCCAGCGTGAATAGGCGCCGTGCCGGCAGGTAGCCGGGATCCTCGACACAGGCCCTATCGCCAGCCTTGAGCACGCTGCGCGCGATCAGGGCCAGGGCGTGGCGGATGCCGGTGGTGACAATCACCTCATCGGCTTCGCAATGCAGGCCGCGATAGCTGCGCAGGTAGTCGGCGATCTGTGCGCGCAACTCGGGCAGGCCGGCCGGGTGTGACGCTTCCAACACGCCCGGCCCGACTGACAACAGCCCACGGGTAATGCAGCGGGCCCAGCCCTTCAGATCGAACAGGCTGGCATCCGGGCGCCGTGCGACAAAGGGCACATGACTCTGCACACCACTGTCCGGCAGATCAGACTCCACAGGCCGACGGGGTATGTCCTTGGCCAACGGCGCTGCGATGAACTGCTCGGGGATCACCGCGCACACCCGCGTGCCGGACCCGGCGACCCGTTGCACGTAGCCTTCGCTGTGCAGGCGGTCGAACACGGCTTCCAGCGTGCCACGGGAGACCCGCCAGCGTTCGGCCAGGCTCCGCGTGGAGGGCAAACGGCTGCCCGCCGGCAGTTGGCGGTTCAGGATCGCACCGCGCAAGGCTTCGTAGGCGCCCTGCTGCTTGCCCGCCTCCAGCGTGTCGGGGCGCGGCAAATCGAGGGCGGATGCGGTTTTTCCTCGGCTCATAGTGGTCCTTTCAAACAAGGCACAAGTGGTCCTAATGATTAAACCACAATGCGACTAGAGTCCGGGCTCTACTCTTTGCATCGAGACGTCCCATGACTCAACGCGCCCTCTCCACCGGGTTCTGGCTGGTGCTGCTGACCGTGCTCATCGCCTTGCCACGCATCACCTTGGACATGCACCTGCCGGCCCTGCCCGCCATGGCTGATGACTTCCAGACCAGCGACAGCCAGTTGCAACTGACCCTGACGCTGTACGCACTCGGCTCGGCGATTTCACTGCTGGTCAGCGGCCCGCTCACCGACCGCTTTGGTCGCCGTCCGGTGTTGCTGGCCGGGTTGTTCCTGTATGTCCTCGCCACGGCAGCTTGTGCCCTGGCGGACAACATCGCCGTGCTGATCATCGCCCGACTGTTCCAAGCCTTGGGTGGCTGTTGCACCACCGTGATCGGCCGTGTGATCGTGCGCGATTACTTCGACCGCAACGAGCAAGCACGCCTGCTTGGGCTGATCTCCATGGCCATGGCCATTTCGCCCATGGCCGCGCCGGTACTGGGTAGCCTGATGCTGCCGTTCATCCACTGGCGCGGGCTGTTCGTGCTGCTGGGCGTAATCGGAGCTGGGCTGTGCCTGGTGGTGTATCGCCGTCTGCCTGAAACCCGCCCGGCGGAAGTCGCCGCCGCCCCGCCGCGTGGGCTGCTGCGCATTTACGGCCAACTGCTGCGTGACCGTTACTTCCTGCGTTATTCCCTGGCGATCGGTTGCGTGTACAGCACCTATTTTCCGTTTATCAGCGAGTCATCGGCATTGCTGCAAAGGGGGTTTCATCTGTCTGCGACTGCTTACGCACTGGTCTTCGCAGCAACTATCAGCGGCTACATGCTGGGCGCGAACCTGTTTCGTCGGCTGGTGCGGCGCTTCGAGGCAGACCGTTTGATCGTCGCCGGCATAGCCGTGAACGTGCTGGGCAGTGGGATTCTCGCGCTGGCGACCGTCGCGCTGCCGGGAGAATGGCTGGCGATCGTGCTGCCGATGGTGCTGATCATGGTGTCGGTGGGAATGGTGATTCCGGCCTGTCAGCTGTCGGTGCTGCAGCCCTATGGTGCAATCGCGGGAACGGCATCCGGGTTGTTCTTTTTCACTCAGATGTTCCTGACGGCTGTGAGCAGTTGGGCGACCGGGCTGTTGTCCGATGGCACGTCGGCACCGTTGGTGATGATGACGGCACTGGCCAGTGTGTTGCTGGTGACAAGCTGGCTGGCCTTGCAGCAAAAAGCCGCGCCTGTTGCTCAGGCGCGGCTCGGGTAACACAACAATCAGTGCATGAAGATCGCGATCAGGATGATCACCGGGATAGGCACACCGAGGAACCAAAGCAGTAATGAGCGCATGATGTTCTCCTTGAATTAACGTACGAAGTGTTCGGTTTCGACATACACCACGGCATCGCGACGACGACCGCCAAAGGTGGCTGCGAAGCTGGCGAAGAACGCGCCGATCAACAGGGCAACAAAGGTCCACAGTGAGGTGTAGGCAGCGACCTTGGCGGCGGTATCAGCAGCTTGTTTGGCTTTGAGCTTGGCGTCTTCCACCGCTTTGCGGGCATCGCCGTAGACTTTGTCGATACGCGCTTCGGCATCCGCCTGGCTAAGGTTGGTGCGCTGGCTGATCAACTGGGCCAGGTAGGCACGGTCTTCGGGAGCCAGTTGGCCATCGTTGGCCAACGTGCGGGTGAAGATGCGAGCAACCACGCCGTGGGCGGCGTCATCGCTGACGGCGACCGGACGGTCGTCGCGGAACAGGCTGTCGACGTAGTAATCGAAGTCGCCGCCGTTAACACCTTTGGCAGCACTGCCAGCAGCTTGGGTGATGCCGCTGGCCGCGCCGGCTGCAACGCTGGCACCGGCTTTCACGCCGCCGCTGACGACACTGCTCACCGAACCGACCACCAGTACCGCAGTAATCAGCGTGGCCACAGCCCAGGCCAGGAAACCATGGGCGGTGTCGCGAAAGTACACCTCATCGCCGTGCATATTCGCCCATTTCACCCGCAACCGACCGGCGATGTAACCGCCCAGCCCGGACGCGACGATCTGGGTAAACGCCAGCCAGACAATCGTGGAAATGCCAAGCCCTTTGGCACTGATACCACTGTCAGCCCACGGCGACACCGCCGAAAAACCCAGGCCGAAGCCCAGCAGCACCAGGATCAGGGACAATGCGGCCGCAGCGGCCGCCCCAGCAAAAATCGCCCCCCAGGAAACCCCGGAGAGCGCGCTCGACTCTTGCAGCGTGGATGAGGATGTGATCATTGTTGTTGTGCTCCAAGGCAGAAAAATAGTGTTACAAATCTCAAAAGGGACAGTGCAGGCACCATGCCAGTCGTCACAAAAATAAATATCTATATATTTCAACAGGTTAAATAACTTGAACTTCCCAGGACCATGCAAGTTGCAAGAAACGCCAATGGCAGGCGGGCGTTATGCATTCCTGAAGGAAAATTTGGCGGTTTTGCCAACATGAAGTTTTATTTAGGAAGCGTTCAGCCATTTCTTGGCAAAATGCCCGTACTTCTGTAGGAGCCGGCTTGCCGGCGATTGCGGTCTTCCAGTGTGAAAGGTAATCCCATGACCCGAATTTTGACCATCGAGGATGACGCCGTAACGGCCCGCGAGATCGTCGCCGAGCTGAGTAGCCATGGACTGGATGTAGATTGGGTAGACAACGGCCGTGAAGGCCTGGTCCGCGCCGTGAGTGGCGATTACGACCTGATCACCCTCGACCGCATGCTGCCGGAGCTCGATGGATTGGCCATCGTCACCACGCTGCGCACGATTGGAGTGTCGACGCCGATCCTGATGATCAGCGCCCTCTCCGACGTGGATGAGCGTGTACGCGGCCTGCGTGCCGGCGGGGATGACTACCTCACCAAGCCGTTCGCCTCCGACGAAATGGCCGCCCGCGTCGAAGTGCTGCTGCGGCGCAAAAGCACGGTCCAGGAGTTCGAAACCGCCCTGCGCGTGGCCGACCTGGAGCTGAACCTGATCAGCCGCGAAGCCAGTCGCGCCGATCAGCCCCTGAGCCTGCTGCCCACCGAATACAAGTTGCTGGAATTCCTGATGCGCAACACCGGGCAGATCCTGTCGCGGATGATGATCTTCGAAGAAGTCTGGGGCTATCACTTCGACCCCGGCACTAACCTGATCGACGTGCACATCGGCCGTCTGCGCAAGAAGATCGACCCACCGGGCCTCACGCCGCTGATCCGCACGGTACGAGGTTCCGGTTATGTCATTGCTGAACCCCTCTAAAGGTTGGCGCTCTTCCAGCAGCCGCTTGCTGGCGCTGTACAGTTCGTTGTTCGTGGCCTGGAGCTGCATCCTCATGGGGGTGCTGTATTACGAGGTGTCGGGTTACCTGGGTGACCTGTCGCGCCATTCGCTGATGCAGCGCCAGCACCTGTTCCAACGCTTTGACGGCGAAGAACTGGTGGAAGCCCTGACCACCAGCATGACCTTCGACATGAAGGGCGTGGACGCCTACGGTCTGTTCGATGAGCAGTTCCGCCCGCTCAGTGGGCCGATCCGCGCGGTGCCGCCGGACCTGCCGCTGGACGGCAAGATCCACGCCCTGGTCAATTGCGTCGACTCCGACGACCCCAAGTTGCCCAAGGACAGCTGCGACGCTGTCGCCACCCACACCGAAGACGGCCGCTGGCTGGTGCTGGTGCGCGCCAACGGTTCGCTGTTCGGCGTGACCCGGATCATCTGGCATGCCCTGCTGTGGGCGCTTTCGTTGACGATTATCCCCGGCGCTGCCGGCTGGCACTTATTGCGTCGACGCCCGTTGCGGCGAATTCGCGGGATCCAGGCCAGCGCCGAAGCCATCGTTGCCGGCGACCTGACCCACCGCCTGCCGCTGTCGAATCGCCGCGACGAACTGGACATGCTCGCGGCCATCGTCAACGCCATGCTGGATCGCATCGAGAAGCTGATGAACGAGGTCAAGGGCGTGTGCGACAACATCGCCCACGACCTGCGCACCCCGCTGACACGCTTGCGCGCGCAGTTGTACCGGATCAAGCAGGAGGCCGAGGCGGAGTCGGACTACGCGGTAAAGCTGGATGACGCGATTGCCGAAACCGACACCCTGATGGCACGCTTTCGTGGGCTGTTGCGAATCTCCGAGCTGGAAGACCACCAGCGTCGCTCCGGCTTTTTGGTCATGGACCCGCTGCCGCTGTTGCGCGAGTTGCACGACTTCTACCTGCCGCTGGCCGAAGAAGGCGAACTGCAACTGCGGCTCGAAACCCCGGAATCCCTGCCGTGGATCACCGGCGACCGCGCGCTGCTGTTCGAAGCCCTGGCCAACCTGTTGAGCAACTCGATCAAGTTCTCCCCACCGGGCGGCGAAGTGATCTTGCGCGGGGTCAATGATGCGGGCAGCACGCGCATTGAAGTGCACGACTCCGGCCCCGGCATACCCGCGGCGGAACGTGACGCAGTGTTCCAGCGCTTCTATCGCGTGGATGAAAGCGACCAGCAAGGCGGGTTCGGGTTGGGCTTGTCGATCGTGGCGGCGATCATCAACTTGCATGGGTTCAAGTTGGAAGTGGGTACCAGTGAACAAGGCGGTGCCAGATTAGTCCTGGAATGCCGCCAGCAGCTCATGCCTGAATAACACAAGCACCACAAAACCTTGTAGGAGCTGGCTTGCCTGCGATGGCAGTGGATCAGTCAACATTTCCAGTGACTGATACACCGCTATCGCAGGCAAGCCAGCTCCCACACTGGAGTTAGAAGTTAGCCCGCAACGCCTCAAGCCCACCGCTGTAGACACCGGCAAACAATTCCTCCACCGCCGCATCCGTAGTCCCCGCCGCCGGCGTGAACACACCCGACCAGGTCACTTTCGCCGACGTTTCGGTCAGGGCTTCAACCTGCAATGTCGCCAGGTACGCACTCACCGGGAACGGTGACTGCTCGATGGTGTAGCTGTAGGTGCGCCCGACGTTATCAAAGCTCTGCAACCGCTCCACCACCACACCACCGTCGGCGGTTTGCAGATGACGCACGCGACCGCCATCGCTTGGCTCGCTTTTTACAATGAACGGCAGCCAGTCCGGCAGGCTGTTGAAGCCGCCGACCAATTGCCAGACCTGATCGGCCGAAACCGGGATTTCAATCACAGAAGACGCTGTTGCCACGTTAATTACTCCAGAAAATGAAAAACAATTCAGATGGCCATGCTGTCGACCACACCACCGTCGACCCGCAACGCGGCACCGGTGGTGGCAGATGACAGGGGTGAAGCAATGTACGCCACCAGGTTGGCGACTTCATCCACATTGGCCGCGCGCTGGATGATCGAGGTCGGCCGTGCGTTACGCACAAACACATCCGCCTCGTCCCGCGCACTGCGCCCGGATTGTGCGGTGGCGTCCTTGAGCATCTGCTCCAGGCCGTCGGTAAAGGTCGGCCCAGGCAACACCGCGTTTACCGTCACGCCGGTGCCCGCCAGGCGCTTGGCCAAACCATGGGACACCGCCAGGTTGGCGCTCTTGGTCACGCCGTAGTTGATCATGTCCGCCGGGGTCGCCACGCCGGACTCCGACGACAGGAAAATCACCCGCCCCCAGCCCTGCTCGACCATGCCCGGCGTGTAATGCCGCGCCAGGCGCACGCCGGAGATCACATTGACCTCATAGAAGCGCGTCCACTCGCTGTCCGGGGCCTCAAAGAAATCCACATCGTTGAAGATGCCCAGGTTGTTGACCAGGATGTCGGCACGCGGTTCGGCAGCGAAGAGTTTTTCTGCGCCTTCGGCCGTACCGAGATCCGCCACCAAACCACGCAGGTCAGCACCGGGAACGGCCTGGCGGATGCTCGCCAAGGCGTCATCCACCTTGCCCGCTTCACGCCCGATCACCACCACCGTGGCGCCGGACTGCGCCAGCGCCTGGCTGATGCCCAGGCCAATACCGGCGGTGCTGCCGCTGACAATCGCTACTTTGCCGCTTACATCAATTTTCATGATTGAAACTCCTGAAGTTAAAGCGGCAGTGGTGCACGATCCGAAATCAATCGGGCATCGCGCAGGGCCTGCCAGAAGGCTGCTGGAATCTTTTCTGACAACGCTGCAACGTCTTCGGCAATCCGCCCCGGACGACTGGCACCGGGAATCACCGCTGCCACGGCCGGATGGGCCAGGGAGAATTGCAGCGCGGCGGCTTTCACGCTGACGCCGAACGCCTGGGCAATCGCCTTGATCTGCTCGACCTTGCTGATGATCGCCGGGCTGGCTTTCTGGTATTCGAAGTGTTCGCCACCGGCAAGGATGCCGGAGCTGTAGGGGCCACCGACGACGATTTCGACGTTCTGCGCCAGGGCCGCGTCCATCAGGCGTTGCAGGGCGCGATCGTGGTCCAGCAGAGTGTAGCGGCCGGCCAGCAAAAAGCCGTCGGGTTGCGCTTCCGTCAGGTCCAGGGTCAATTCGCACGGCTCGACGCGGTTCACGCCCAGGCCCCAGGCCTTGATCACGCCCTCTTCGCGCAAGCGAGTCAGCACTTTGAACGCACCGGTACGGGCCTGGTTGAAGTACTCCAGCCACTGGTCGCCGTAGAAGTCCTGGGCGATGTCGTGAATCCACACGATGTCCAGGCGATCGGTGTTCAGGCGGGTCAGGCTGTCTTCGATGGAGCGCAAGGTGGCGTCGGCGCTGTAGTCGTTGAGCATCTTGTTGGGGCGGCCGTGTTCGAACACGCCGCTTTTTTCGCCGAGGTCGCGGGCGCTGTCTTCGACTTCGTCGAGGATCACCCGGCCAACCTTGGTGCTGAGCACGAAATCATCGCGGTTGTACTGCGACAGCGCTTGGCCCAGGCGGATTTCCGAGAGGCCCGAGCCGTAGAACGGCGCAGTGTCGAAATAGCGCACGCCGGCGTTCCAGGCCGCCTCCACAGTGGCCTGGGCCTCGTCTTCAGGAATGGCGCGGAACATGTTGCCCAGCGGTGCGGTGCCAAAGCCGAGCTGGCCGGGGAGTTTGTCTTTCAAGCTCATGATGGATCCTCAATGGGTTCAGGGGTCGCTGTGACCGTTGAGCAGATCCTAGATTGCAGAGATCGGACCGTCCAAGACATACTGCGACAAACTTGAGTCCTCGAAGGTCTAACATGATCGATCTCCGCCAACTGCGCTACTTCGAAGTGGTCGCCGAAGAAGAACACGTCGGCCGTGCAGCAGAACGCCTGCACATCTCGCAGTCTCCGCTGAGCCGGCAGATAGCCCAGCTGGAAGAGCGGCTGGGCCTGACCTTGTTCGAACGCAGCCAGCAACGCATCCGCCTGACCCGTGACGGCCAGACCTTCCTGGCTGAAACCAAAGCGCTGCTGACCCACGCCAATCGCCTGGAATCCCTGGGCAAGCGCCTGGGCCGGGGTGAAGAAGGTGGGCTGTGCATCGGCTACATCGAAAACGCCATGCATGCCGGTGTGTTGCCCAATGCCCTGCGCGTGCTGCGCGACGACCGCCCCACCGTGCATATCAAGCTGTATAACCTGCCCTCTCTGGAACAGCTGGAAGGTCTGCGCCAACGCAGCCTGGATATCGCACTGGTGAACGAACCACCGGCCGCCGATGACCCGGACCTGATCGCGCGGCAAGTGCTGGATGACCCGATGCTGCTGGCTCTCCCTGAACACCACCCCTTGGCGCGCCAAAGCGAATTGCTGCCCGAGCACCTGGCCGATCAGGAATGGATCGGCGTGCAGCGCAAACCCGGCGCGCACCCCGCCGATGACTTCGTCGCTGCCTGCATCCGCGCCGGCTTCACTCCGCAGATCCCCATGGAAGCTGGTGAGCCGTTTACCGCGTTGGGCCTGGTTGCGTCGGGGCTGGGTGTGGCGATGGTGCAAAAAGGTTTGAGCCGCAATGCCCCGCCCGGCGTGGTGTTGCGGGAGTTGCCGTGGCTGAGCTACACCACGCCGCTGTGGGCGGCATGGCATCGGATTAATCTGCGGCCGTTGGTGGAAACCTTCCGCAAAGTGCTCACAGATTGAACCCCCGCCTGTAGGAGCTGGCTTGCCAGCGATGGCGGCAGGTCATCCACCGGATGCGTCGACTGAACCACCGCTATCGCTGGCAAGCCAGCTCCTACAGGGGATCGTGCTAGACCCACTCCTTCATTCGGTACCACAACATCCCCAACGCCAGCAGCGGCGAGCGCAGCGCTTTCCCGCCGGGGAAGGTCATGTGTGGCACTTGGCTGAAAATATCCAGGCCTGTGCTGTGTCCGGCGTGGATGCCTTCGGCCAGCAACTTTGCGCACCAGTGGGTGACGTTCAACCCATGCCCGGAATACCCCTGGGCATAGAACACATTCGGGTACTGTTTCAGGCGCCCCACCTGCGGGAAGCGGTTGGCGGTAATGCCGATCTTGCCGCCCCACTGAAACTGAATGGCGGTATGGGCCAGTTGCGGGAACACCTTAAGCATTTTCGGCTGCATATAGGCGGCAATGTCCGCCGGATCACGGCCGGAGTAATGGCAGGCACCACCAAACAAAAGGCGTCGATCTGCGGACAGCCGGTAGTAATCCAGGCCGACTTTCTGGTCGCACAGTGCAAGGTTCTGCGGGATCAACTGGTGGGCCATCGCCTCAGATAAAGGCTCGGTGGCGATGATGTAGCTGCCCGCCGGGAGCACCTTGCCGCTCAATCGCGGCTCCAGTTCCTCCAGATGGGCATTGCAGGCCAGCACCAGGTGGTCGGCGCGTACCGTGCCGCCTGCGCAGCGCACTTGCACCGTGTCGCCGTGGATCAGTTCAAGCACCTCAGTGTGCTCGAAGATCCGCACCCCGAGAGACTCGGCCAACTGCGCTTCACCCAGCACCAGATTCAACGGGTGAAGGTGCCCGGAGCCCATGTCCACCAGGCCGCCGGCATACACCGACGAGCCCACCACTTGCTGAATATCCTGCGGACCCACAAGGCGCGTTTCGTGGGCATATCCCATCGCCGCCAAGTGCTCCTGCTCACCTTTGAACGCAGCGAACTGCGTCGGGGTATTGGCCAACTCGCAAAAGCCCCAGCGCAAGTCGCAGTCGATGTTGTGCTCACGAATACGCTCGCCCACCAACGCCACCGAGTCGATGCCAGCGCGCTCCAGATAACGCACGCCCTCCTCGCCCACGTACTTGGCAAATCCCGACACGTCATGGCCGATACCGCGAATCAACTGCCCGCCATTGCGCCCGCTGGCGCCCCAGCCGATGCGCCGGGCTTCCAGCAGGATCACCGAAAGCCCGCGCTGGGCCAGTTCGATGGCGGTATTCACACCGGTGAAGCCGCCTCCGATCACGCACACATCGGCGGTCAGGTCGGCGCCCAATGCGGGGCGCTCCGTCAGGGCGTTGGCCGTGGCCCGGTAGTAGGACCGGGCGTGGTCAGTCGACTGCATCATTTGTTGGTCTTCACTTTGCTCCAGGCCCGGGTCATCAGGCGCATGGTCGCCGGGGTCGGCGTGGTGGAAATGTAGAGTTTGTCGAGCACTTCCTGCGGCGGGTACACCTCGGGGTTGTTCACCAGTTCCGGGTCCATGAAGGCCTTGGCAGCCGGGTTGGCATTGGCATAACCGACCGAGGCGCTGACTTTGGCGATCACTTCAGGGTCGAGCAGGTAGTTGATGAACGCGTGGGCTTCTTTCGGGTTGCTCGCGTCGGCGGGAATTGCCAGCAGGTCGAACCACAGGTTGGAGCCTTCCTTGGGAATCGAGTAGGCGATGTTCACCCCATTCTTGGCTTCCTTGGCGCGGTTGGCGGCCTGGAACACGTCGCCGGAATAACCGAAGGCCACGCAGATATCACCGTTGGCCAAATCCGAGATGTACTTGGAGGAATGGAAGTAGGTGATGTACGGCCGCAGCGTCAGCAGCTTGGCCTCGGCCTGCTTGTAGTCCTCGGGGTTCTCGCTGCGCGGGTCCTTGCCCATGTAGTTGAGGATCGCCGGGAATAGCTCGTCCGCCGAATCGAGGAAAGCCACGCCGCATTGGCTGAGTTTCTTGATGTTCTCGGGCTCGAACAGCACCGCCCACGAATCGATATGGTCGATGCCCAGCACCTGCTTGACCTTGTCGACGTTATAGCCGATGCCATTGGTGCCCCACAGGTACGGCACCGAGTGCGCATTGCCCGGGTCATTCTTTTCCAACAGCTTGAGCAACTTGGGGTCGAGGTTCTTGAAGTTGGGCAGTTGCGCGCGGTCGAGTTTGAGGAACGCACCGGCCTTCACCTGGCGCGCCAGGAAGTGGTTGGACGGCACCACCACGTCGTAGCCGGTGCGCCCGGCGAGCAACTTGCCCTCCAGGGTTTCATTGGAGTCGAACACGTCGTAGATCGGCTTGATCCCGGTCTTGGCCTGGAAATCGGCCAAGGTCGTCTCGCCGATGTAGTCGGTCCAGTTGTAGACGCTGACCGTCTGCGCCGCCTGGCTCGCGCTGCTGAACGCGGCCACCAGGGCCAGCGGGAGAAGCTGTTTCACAAGACGCATATCGACACCCCTTTTTTGGTTTTTTTAGACGCTCAACAGCAGGAACTCACGCTCCCAGGAACTGATCACCCGCTTGAAATTCTCGTGCTCGGCGCGCTTCACCGCGACGTAGCCACGCACGAACTTGTCGCCCAGGTACTGCTTGACCGTGTCGCAATCCTCCATGCGCGCGAGCGCATCTTCGAGGGTGAACGGCAGGCGCAGGTTGCGGCGTTCATAGGCGCGACCTTCCACCGGCGCACTGGGTTCGATCTGCTCGATCATCCCGAGGTAGCCACACAGCAGACTAGCCGCAATCGCCAGGTAGGGATTGGCATCGGCGCCGGGCAAGCGGTTTTCCACACGCATGGCGTCGGGGCTGGAGGTGGGTACGCGCAGGCCGACGGTGCGGTTTTCTTCACCCCACTCGACGTTGACGGGCGCCGAGGTGTCCGGCAGGAAGCGGCGGAACGAGTTCACGTTGGGCGCGAACATCGGCAGCAGCTTGGGAATGTACTTCTGCAAACCGCCGATATGGTGCAGGAACAGCAGACTCTTGTTGCCGTCAGCGTCGACGAACACCGGTTTGCCGGTGGCGATGTCGACCACGCTCTGATGCAGGTGCATGGCGCTGCCCGGCTCGTCAGCCACCGGCTTTGCCATAAAGGTCGCGGCGACGTTGTGCTTGAGCGCGGCCTCGCGCAGGGTGCGCTTGAACACAGTGATCTGGTCAGCGAGGTCGAGGGCATCGCCGTGGCGGAAGTTGATTTCCATCTGCGCCGGGCCGTCTTCGTGGATCAACGTGTCGAGGTCCAGGCCCTGGGCTTCGCACCAGTCGTAGACATCTTCGAACAGCGGGTCGAATTCGTTGGCGGCATCGATGGAAAACGACTGACGCCCGGTTTCTGCGCGGCCGGAGCGGCCTATCGGGGTTTTCAGCGGCAGGTCCGGGTCTTCGCAGCGCTGGGTCAGGTAGAACTCCATTTCCGGCGCAACAATCGGCTGCCAGCCCTGGTCGGTGTACAACTGCAGGACCTTCTTCAGCACGTTGCGCGGCGACAGTTCGATGGGGTTGCCCTGCTTGTCGAAGGTGTCGTGGATCACAATCGCCGTCGGCTCGATGGCCCACGGCACCACATAGGTGGCGTTGGACACTGGGCGGCAGACCATGTCGATATCGGCCGGGTCGAGCAGGTCGTAGTAGATGTCGTCGTCGACAAAGTCCCCGGTTACCGTTTGCAGCAGCACACTTTCCGGCAGGCGCATGCCTCGCTCATGCAGGAACTTGTTGGTAGGCGCAATCTTGCCGCGTGCGATGCCAGTCAAATCACTGATCACGCATTCGACTTCGGTAATCTTGTGTTCTTTCAGCCAGGCGGATAGCTGATCGAAGGGGGCGTTCATAAGGACCTCGTCATGGGTTGGGTGCATGCGCCGGCTTGTACTCCTGGCGCATTGAGGTCTATCTTGATGCCGCCGCCCCTGCGGCATCTATCCACTTTGCACGAACCACAACGCACCAATAGAGTGCGCCCAGGTTACCCATGACACAGGCAACAGCTTTGCGCGTACAGGCCTTCACCACCGGTGATGTGGCCGCTCAATGCAATGCGACACCCGGCTGGGTGCAGCAGTACCAGCAGATGTCCCCAGGGCATTTTGCCGGGCGGATCCGCTACCTGGATTTGCAGGGTGTGCAGGTGTACGAAGAGTGCATGAACACCCGCGTGGAGCAGCATTTCAATGCACCGCCAGGCTCATTGGCGTTCTGTTTCGACGGCAGCGACAACGCGCTGTATATGCTCAACGGCGAAAGCCACAACACCTGGATCACCCCGGAAAACTACCGTGAAGTGGCGGTGGTGTTCGGGCCACAGTTCGTGCAGCGCCATGGGCTGGATGTGGCGAAACTCGAAGGCCTGTTTATGGCGCCGCTGAGCTGCCAGCAGAATGGGCTGTTCAGCCGCTGGCTGAGTGGCACTCTCACCCGCTTGTCCGCCGAGATCGAGCCCGCCAGCCGTGACGCCCTCACCCAGCAGTTGCTGGACGATTGCCTGTTCATCCTCGACAACGCCTGCGTTTGCCTGGACCGCCATTCGTTGCAGCGACGCAGCGAAGAACGCCGGTTGATGGCGCGCATCGGCGAATGGGCAGCGGATGCACCGGATGAGACCGTCAACCTGCTGGAGCTGGCGCGGATAGCCGGCGTGCCGTTGCGTCAGTTGCAACAGGGCTTCAAGACCTACACCGGGATGAGCCCGGCGCAGTGGTTGCGGTTGCGCCGGTTGAATGGGGCGCGGCGGGAGTTGTTGGGCTCACCGAACGCCACCGTGGCCGAGGTGGCGATGAATTGGTCGTTCTGGCATCTGGGGCGGTTTTCCAACAGTTATCGGGCATTGTTCAAGGAACTGCCGAGTGAAACGCTAAAGCATCGCTACTAACGGAGAAACCTTCTCAATACCTTGTAAAACCTGGCCGATATGCCTAGCTTATGCGCCCTCCCGCCCTGCGCTTTAAGGCCCTGCCCCCATGGTTTTGCGTTTTCGTCCCGTCGTCACCTCTCGTTTCGCCCTCGGCCTGCTGCTCAGCGGCGGCATCGGCAGCAGCCTGGCGGCTGAAATCGAACTGCCGACGGTGAACGTCCAGGGCCAGGAAGAGTCCGGCTATCGCAGTGAAACCGCCTCGGTGGCCGGCTTCGATGATGCGCCGCTGCTGGACACTCCGGCGTCGATCACGGTGATCAACGCTGCGCTGATCAAGGACCAGCAGGCGCGCCTGCTCAGCGAAGTACTGCGCAACGACGCCTCGGTGGGCGACAGCTATGCGCCCATCGGCTACTACGAAAACTTTGTGGTGCGCGGCTTCTCGCTGAACGCGGCAAGCAGCTACAAGATCAACGGGCGCACCATCACGGGCGAGCAGAACGTCGCCCTGGAAAACAAGCAGCAGGTCGAAGTGCTCAAGGGCCTGGCGGGCCTGCAAAGCGGGATTTCCGAGCCGAGCGGCGTGATCAACTACGTGACCAAGCGCCCGGAAGACGTGCGCTCGGTGACCGTCTCCACCGACGATCGCGGCAGCGGCTACATCGCCACCGACGTGGGCGGCTGGTTTGGCAGCGAGCAGCAATTCGGCCTGCGCGCCAACGTGGCCCATGAAGACCTCAATTCTTATGTAGAGCACGCCAACGGCCAGCGTGATTTTGTGTCCCTGGCGTTCGACTGGAACATCAGCCCCGACGCGGTGTTGCAACTGGATGCGGAATACCAGAACAAGCAACAACGTTCAGTGCCGGGCTACCAATTGCTCGGCGGCACCGAAGTACCCCACGATGCTTCGCCGAAAAAACTGCTGGGCCACCAGAGCGGGTCGAAGCAAGTGGGCATTGATTCACTGAACCTCAACGGCAAGTTTGAGTACCGCTTCAGTGATCAGTGGAAAGGCAGTGTCAGCGCGGCGCGCAGCAAGGTGGTGATCGATGATTACAGCTCGTTTGCCTGGGGCTGTTATGGATCGACCAGTTGCACCTCCAGCGTACCGAACTACTTCAGCCCCGAAGGCAATTACGACGTCTACGACTACCGTAGCCCCGACGACACTCGCCGTGATGATGAAATCCAGGCAGCTATGACCGGATTGTTCGACACCGCAGGCCTGGGCCATGAACTGACCTTCGGCACCAGTGCATTCCGCCGGGTGATCGACAAGCGCAAATCGGTCAACGAGTTCATCGGCACCACCAACATCGACGTAGACGCTCCGACATTCACGCCCACCGACAAGCCCCTGAACGACAGCCACCGCAACCTCGATAGCCGTCAATACGGCGTGTTCGTCACCGACCGAATCCGTTTCAACGAGCAATGGCAAACCATCCTCGGCGGCCGTGAAGTGCGTCTGGATGAAAAGGCCTTTGACAGCGTCACTGGGAGCCAGACCCGCCACACCCAGCAATACGTATTCCTGCCTCAAGCCTCATTGATCTACAAACCGGTGGAGGACGTTTCGCTTTACACCAGCTACAGCAAGGGCCTATCACTAGGTGGTACAGCGCCGTGGTTCGCGAACAACGCAGATGAAACACTCGCCCCCACCACCTCACGTCAAATCGAAGCCGGAGTGAAATACGACTGGCGCCGCATGAGCTTCACCGCCGCCGTATTCCAGACCCGCCAGGCCTACCAGTATGCCAAGCCGGACGGCGCGGGGAAATTCGACTACGTGCAACAAGGCGAGCAAAAGAACACCGGCCTGGAACTGTCGGCCAATGGCTGGGCCACCGAGCGCCTGCAGATCGCAACCAGCGTGGCGGCGATTCGTGCGCGGGTGAGCGGCAGCGGGACTGCGGACTACGAGGGCCACCAAGCGATCAACGTGCCCAAGCTGCGCGCCAGTGTGTATGCCGACTATGCATTGCCTTGGGTGAACGGCCTGGCGGTACTCGGCGGCGTGCAATACAGCGCCAAGAAGTACGCCAACCGTAGCGGCAATGTGGAGGTGGGGGATTACGCAGTGGTGAACGTCGGCAGCCGCTACACCACCAAAGTGAGCGGCTATGAGACGGTGTTCCGCCTGAGCGTCGACAACCTGTTCGACAAGCGTTACTGGCGCGACGCGGGCGAATACATGGGCGATGACTATCTATTCCAGGGCGCGCCGTTGACTGCACGCCTGAGTGCTTCGGTCAATTTCTGAACACACGCGGCGCTGCCAGCCACAGCGCCGCCAAGCCGCACGTCAACAGGCTCCAGCCAAGGTCCTGAGCCCAGGTAATCAAGGTCAACCCGGCGCCAATCGCCAGGTAATAGAGCAAGCCAAAAACGGCCGCAGCGGTGCCAAGGCGGTCTTGATAATCCACCAATGCCGCCCCCAGCACGTTGGGAATCGCCATGCCGAACGCCAGCACCACTAGCAGCATCGGCCCCACGAATAGCCAACTGTCCTGCAACATCAGGACAGACAGACCGCCTGACAGCGCCACCCCTGCAGCGACCAGCACCAACTGCTCGCCATTCAGGCCACGCTTGAGCAAGGCTTTGTTCAGCCAGGCCCCAAGCCCCGATCCAAGCGCGAGCAACACACCGCTGTAGCCGAACTCGGCAGCAGACAAACCCAGCCGCGCGAAGATAAACGGCCCCACGCTGTAGTAACCAAACAGCGCAATATTGAACGCCGCCACCAAGCCAACGGAACGCCATACCCCGAGGTCCCGGAGCATCAGGCCCACGGTTTGACCCAAGGGCGAGGTCGGTAGGGACGCCGGACGCGTCTCGGGCAAGGCCCACAGGCAGACGAACCACAATCCCGCCGCGGTCAGCAGCAAGCCCGTGAGCATGCCGCGATAGCCGAAATACTGCACCAAGGTCGCGCCGCTGAACAGGCCGACTGCCGGACTGGCGGCCAGGGTAATCCCCATCACGGAAAACACCTGGGCCAACTGCGCGCCGTGAAAACGGTCGCGCAACAGCGTCTGCGTGGCCACTGAGCCAACCGCTGCGCCGAAGGCCGCGATGGTCTGGGCCAACAGCAGACCGTTGAACGTGCTCACACTCAAGGCCAGCAGCGTGGCGGCAACATACAGTCCCAGCCCGGCCAACATCACTGGGCGCCGGCCCCAGCGATCACACAACCGGCCCCACACCACCACGCCAAACGCAAACGCCAGGAAGTACACCGACAAGGTCTGCCCCGCCCGCTCAGGCCCGACGGCGAAGGCCTGGCCGATGTCACCCAGGGCCGGGCTGTAGAGGGTTTGGGCCAGCTGCGGGAACATCAGCAGCGCCACGGCCAGCACCAACAGTTTTTGAGATGTCATGGACAGGACCTTCACGGGAAACCAAGCGGAAGGATTCTAAGCGGCGGGGACTGGGGTATTATCCAGACTTCGACAATATATCCATGAAATCGGACAAACCATGGCTTGGCTCGCCGCCGACGCATCCTTCGACCCGGACAGCTACCGGGCTCCCGTCATCGGCATCGCCGCCCTCCTCGGCGACCACGACTCCGGCCTGCATCACCACCGGCGTGGTCAACTGCTATTTACCCAACACGGCTGCACCCGCATTACCCTGGACAATCAACTGTGCCTGCTGCCACCGACCCGCGCGGCGTGGATACCTTGCGGTGTGCATCACCGTGCGGTGATGAGCAAGACTGTGGATTACCGCTCGGTGTACCTGAGCCCAGCCGTTGCGGCCCTGTTGCCGACAGCGGTGCGGGTGATCGAAGTGAGCGCCTTGTTACGCGCGGTGCTGGAGCCGATGGCCATGGCCCCGTTCGAGACCGATTGGCTCACCGGACGATATGCCCATTTGCTGGCGTTGTGCCTGGAGGAAATCCAGGGTGCGGCCGAGCAACGCATGCTCCTGCCCTTGCCGCAGGACAAGCGCCTGGCACCATTGCTGGCCAATCTCGAACGCTTGCCACCCACGTTGCAAGACCTGGAAAAGCAAATCGGCGCCAGCACCAAGACCATTGGCCGGATCTTCCTGCGGGAAACCGGCCTGGGGTATCAGCAATGGCGCCAGCAGTGGCGCTTGATGCGCGTCATCGAGTTGCTCGCCACCGGGCGCAGTATCGGCTACTGCGCCTTTGAGCTGGGCTTTGCCAGCGACAGCGCATTGATCGCCTTTTTCAAGGGCATGACCGGCACCACGCCACGTGGCTATTTCAAATCAGGTTGAGCCTTACTTTGGCATCTTGCGAAAGCCAACGGCCAGACGGTTCCAGCTGTTGATGGTGGCGATGGCCACGCTCAGGTCGATCTGCTCCTGGGCACTGAACTCGGCGGCCAGTGCGTTGAAGTCTTCGTCCGGGGCGTGGGTGTGGCTGATCAGGGTCAGGCTCTCGGCCCAAGCCAGGGCGGCGCGTTCACGTGGGGTGAAAAATGGCGTTTCGCGCCAGGCCGAGACGGTGTACAGGCGGCGCTCGGTTTCGCCGCCTTTGCGGGCGTCAGCGGTGTGCATGTCGAGGCAGAAGGCGCAGCCGTTGATTTGCGAGACGCGCAGGCGGACCAGTTCCAACAGGGGCAGTTCGATGGACAGTTTGCCAACGGCGGCTTCCAGGGCGAGCATGGCTTTCATGGCGTCTGGGGAGGCGGTGTAGAAATCAGTACGGGTTTGCATGATGTTGCTCCAGGGCAGTGGGGATTGATGGCTAGGTTAGTCATCGGGCCTTGGGGGAGGAATATCCAATTTGGGGGAAGAATGGGTGACCAATTGGTTTGGAGTGTCGACGACAACCTGAAGCAGTAGCGCGTGGTATTCGCCCAAGGCAACGGCGTGGCCTGGGACCCCGCCGCCGCAACCTTCAATGCCGAACACCACATCGCGGTGACAGGCGTCAAACCATGGATCCGATAGCACCTCAAGGCACCGACAACCACCCACTGAAACCGCCCGGCGCTTTTAACGGGCACCAGGCGAAATCCCAGGGTGACGGCGGCAACGCCTGCGGTTCGGTACTGACAGCGCGGGCGTCTTTCCAGTCGACAACCCGTGACGACTGCCAGGCCAGGGCCACACCCTGGGCCTGACTTTCATCCGTATTGACCCACCGCGCCGCAGCCGCAGCCATGAACGCCTCGATCGGCTCGTCGTCGATCTGCGACCGATATGGCGAGCCCAGCAGCCAACGGCAGACATTCAGGTGATAGGTCCAATCCAGCGGCGGCCGGTTGCGATAGGCCCAAGTCATGAAGCTGCGAAACAGGTTCAACCCTTCAGGCGGATCCAGCTTGAGCAGCGCCGGGCAGATATCGAACAAGGTGTGCCAATACGGCAACAATCGCGCATCCAGGTGCACAAAGCTGCGGGAGTTACTCGGGTATTCCGGCGGCGTTGGTTCCGCGTGCAGGCGGCGGGACGCCTTGCTGACCAGGCGGCTGGCGCCTGCGGGCAACAGGTGGTTCATGAAACGCACTCTCAGTCATGACGAGGGAATGCCGCCCGATCACGGGAGGCCCAAGGCATACGTCAGAATGCGGGAGAGGCTCGGGGGTTGGCCGAGGGCCAGGAATAGCGCGGCGGCGCCTTGTTGCGCCGTTCGTGAGCCGGGCGCGGGGTTTGCCCCAGGCCCAGCAACCAGGCCAGGCCGACCAGAAACACCAGGGCAACCGTCAAGGCGTTGCAGACCGGGCAAGCAAAGTAGTTCGAGATGTTGCTGGAAGACGGGCTGCCCAACCCTTTGTCGGAAAGTGGCGCCTGCTTGCCGTCCACCGAACAGAACGCCCCGCCGATGCCATTCAGTTCCTGACCCATCATCTGCCCATGCCCCAAACCGCAGACGAACAGGTTCATCAGCACGCAGAAGTACAGGGCCCAGGCAATCAGGGAACGGTCGGGGTGGCTCAATTTCATGGCGGCGACTCTACCACCAGAGCCGCCAAATGATGAAATGTCGCAGGCCCCTGTGGCAGAACGTCGCAGATTACGTGCACTTCCCAGGGTTGGTAGACTGGGCGCCCTCAAAGCCTGACGTATTGATCCAGAGCAATGCAGGCGTTTCACAGGATGCACAGTTGATGAGTACCTTATTCACCCGCCGCAAAGTGCTGACCGGAATGGGCCTGCTGGGCCTGGGCAGCCTGCTGGGCGGCTGTGACTACAGCCCCAAGCTGAACTTCAAGTACGGCAAGGACCTGAGCGACAAGATCATGGGCCGTACCTTCAAGCTCAAGAACACCGACGGCGAAACCGTCACCTTGAGTTCGTTCCGTGGCCTGATGCCGGTGGTGTTCTTCGGTTTCACCCAATGCCCGGCCGTGTGCCCGACCACCCTGGCGCGCGCCGCGCAGGCCAAGAAGCTGATGGGCCGCGACGGCGAAATCATGCAGGTGGTGTTCATCACCCTGGACCCGGAACGCGACACGCCGGAGATTCTCGACAAGTACGTCAAGGCCTTCGATCCGAGCTTCGAAGCGCTGTACGGCACTCCGGAAGAAATCGCCGTGGCCGCCAAGGAATTCGGGATCTTTTATGAAAAAATCCCCGCCGGCGACACCTACACACTGTCCCACACCGCCACCAGCTTCGTGTTCGACACCCGTGGCAACCTGCGCCTGGGCCTGCAGGCATCCCTTACCGCTAAAGAGTGCGCAGAAGACCTGCTCACCGTCATGGAGGTCTGCTAATGACTGCCGTTCAACACCTCAAACGCACCCTCATCGGCATGACCCTGCTGGGCCTCGCCGCCCACGCCAGCGCCCAGGTGCAAGTGACCGACGCCTGGGTACGCGCCACTGTGCCGGGCCAGCCGTCCAGCGGCGCGTTCATGACCGTCACCGCCGACAGCGACAGCCAGTTGCTGAGCGTGGCCTCGCCGGTGGCCAAGGACGTGCAGATCCATGAAATGAGCATGAAGGACGACGTGATGCGCATGGGCCCGGTGGACTCGGTGGCCCTGCCCGCCGGCAAGGCCGTGAGCCTCGACCCCAACGGTTACCACGTGATGCTGATGGGCCTGACCGGCCAGATCAAGGAAGGCGACCAGGTGCCGCTGACCCTGACTGTGCAGAACGCCAAGGGCGAGAAGCAGGCGATTGAAGTGAAAGCCCCGGCCCGTGGCGTGGATGGGATGGATCACAGCAAGATGCATTGAGTCACAGCAAGCGGCTGGCGCCAATCACGTTGGTGTGCAGAATTTCATCGGGTTGGCGCGAGAATTGGATGGGGTGTATCGCAAGGAATCAGGACACCGGTCCTCGGCTGCGTCATCAGGTGAAAACTCTCACTGAGTAACTCGACCGTCGCACGAATGCTGTCGGTCTGACGCTGTACCGCGAACAATCCGTAATTGACGCTCAAGGCCTGACTGCCGCTAGGGCCCAGCGAGATCACACGCATGGTGTCCGGGCGAATATTTTCTGCCGGCAGTAATGCGACGCCCAGGCCGCTTTCCACGGCAGCCATGATCACGCCGATATTCGGGCTGGTGACGGTCACGCGAAAATCGCGGCCGGCGGCCAACAACGCGTCGAACATCCGGCGCCGCCACGCGCAGGGTTCGGCATACACGATCACATCCAACGCCGACGCCGGGTCGATCTCATCATCGATCCCACACACCCAATACAGCGGCATGTTCCAGGTATGCACGGGGTCGGCGGCAAATACCGAGCTCACGCCGACGGCCACGTCGAGCAAACCATCGTGCCAGCGTTCAGCGAGGGCATCGCCGTGGTCCACGGTGATGTCCAGGTGCACGTGGGGGCTGGCACGGCGTAAACGGCCCAGGGCAGCCGGCAACGCTGAGACGGCGATGTCTTCCGACAGGCCGACGCGCACCGTCCCCATCACCGTACGTTCCTTCAAGCGTGTCGCCACCGTTTCGCCGAGTGCCAGAATGCGTGTGGCATAGCTGAGCAACAATTCGCCCTCAGTGGTCGGCACTACACCACGCCCGGTGCGACGCAGCAGGCGTTGACCGAGCAACTCCTCCAGCCGGCGAATCTGCGCGCTTAGCGCCGATTGTGCCCTGCCCGCCTGTTGCGCAGCGCCACTGAGGCTGCCGTGATGACACACCGCAACAAAAGTACGCAGCAAATAGGGTTCAAACGCGTCGGATATCATGTTTGGCATAACTCTGAATCAACTGCTATCAGCCTACCTTGATACCCACCGTATGACTACGCTGCTCAGCCTGTTCAATCAGTGAGTAGACACATCATGGATAACACCCAGAACCCACGCATCGTATTGGCCGCTCGTCCCGATGGCCGACCGAAGACCAGCGATTTCCGCCTCGAATACGCACCCATCCCAGAGCCGGTCGATGGACAGGTGCTGCTGGAAAACCTTTACCTGTCTCTCGACCCCTACATGCGTTGGCGCATGAGTGCCGCCAAATCGTATGCCGAGCCGGTGGGCATCGGTGAAGTGATGGTCGGCGGCACCGTGGCGCGTATCAAACACTCACGTCACGCCGCTTGGCACGAAGGCGATTTCGTCTTGGCCTACGCCGGCTGGCAGCGCTTCGCGTTGTCTGATGGGCAAGACCTGCGCCGTCTGGACCCAGGCATCGCACCGCTGACCACCGCCCTCGGCGTGCTGGGCATGCCGGGGTTCACGGCCTATGCCGGCCTGCTTAATATCGGCAAGCCCAAACCCGGCGACACGGTCGTCGTCGCAGCGGCGAGCGGTGCAGTCGGCTCAGTGGTCGGCCAGATCGCTCGCCTGCACGGTGCACGCGCCGTGGGCATTGCCGGTGGAGTGGACAAGTGCACATTCGTGAAGGACGAACTGGGCTTTGATGCAGTCATTGACCACCGCGCCCCGGACTTTGCCGAACAGCTGGCCAAGGCGTGCCCCAAGGGTATCGACGTGTACTTTGAAAACGTCGCCGGCCCGGTCTGGGACGCCGTGCGACCGCTACTCAATGATTTTGCACGGATACCCGTGTGCGGTCTGATCGCCCATTACAACGAGGGCGCCCTTCAAGAAGCAACGATCGACCGATTGCCCGCAACAATGCATGACATCCTCGCCAAGAGCCTGACCGTGCGCGGATTTATCCAGACCGAATTTGTCGATCAGCAACAGGACATATTCTTGAAAGAAGCTGCGCAGTGGATCGCTGAAGGCAAACTCAAATGGCGCGAGGATGTTGTCGACGGACTGGCCCAGGCACCCGAGGCGTTTATCGGGCTGCTGGAAGGGCGCAATTTCGGCAAGTTGATCGTGCGCCTCAATCCACAATAAACAGCTTCGCGCCAATACTCGTCGATGAGCGATGGCCTTCCATGTCATTGCCCACCTGATAACTCATTCCGGCCGTCAGGGTGAACTGACGGCCGTCTTCCAATTCAGTGTGCAACTCGCCTTCAAGACACAACAGAATGTGCCCTCTCCAGCACCAGTGATCTGCCAGGTAGCCGGGGGTATATTCGACCATGCGCACGCGGGTGGTGCCGAAGTGGCAGGTGCGCCATAACGCCTTGCCGATAACGCCCGGATGAATCACGGGTTCGACAGTGGACCAGTCGGTAGTGCCAAAGGGGACGGCAGTGAGTTCCATGATGAGCTCGAAGGTTGGTTAGCGAGGCTTGAGGCTATTCATCTGAAGCAACGGGCGATAGGCACAGATCAAACGCTTTTTTGGGATACAGGTATCCTGCTCGCAACGCTCCCCTGGATTCGCTTATGCACATCGACCCCGCGTACATCCTTCACGAAACCGAACACTGGCAGCTCAACCACCACCTGGCCTCAGCATTGCCCGGCTACCTGATGTTGGGCGCCAAGGCGCCGATCCACTCCCTGGCCGACATGCCGGAGGCGGCGCTCGCCGAATTAGGTGGGTTGCTGGCGAAGACTCAGCGGGTGATGGAAGCGCAGCTGAAACCGAAATGGCTGTACATCAGCCGTTACGGGCACATGCCGGGGTTCCCGCTGCATTTTCATTTCATCCCGGTGTACGACTGGGTGGAGGAAGCGTTTTGGCGGGACGAGCGCTATCGGCTGCTGCAGGGTTTTGGCACGCAGCCTCCCGCGAAGCCGCTGACCGACGGGGCCGAACTGACCCTGTTTGTGTGGCGTGAGTTTGGTGAGAGCATGACGCCGCCGCAGATCCAGGGGGAAACAGTCCACTCAGTCATTGAGCGGTTGCGCATGGCTTTCCGGTCGGAGTGATGAACCCTGGCGCTGTCGAGCTCCGGCGAGGCTGCGATGGCGGCGGCACTGTCAGCACTTTTAGCGACTGACACACCGCCATCGCAGGCAAGCCAGCTCCCAAATTTGGAACAGTGTTCAGTCAGACATTCAGTTGTTTTGTCATCGGGATACACGCCAACGTCAACCCCGACGGTGAGTGATAAAACGCCTGTTCATCCCCCACATACCCACACGCCCGATAAAAGCTTGCCGCATTCAACGTCGCATCCAGCACCACGATTTCAATCGCCAGCTCCCGCGCCACTGTCTCAAGGTGGTCGAGCATCGCCTTGCCATATCCGCGACCGGTGCACTCGGGCAATACGAACAGGGCGCCCACCTCGTTATTGGCCAGATCAAGCATTCCGGTGACGACGGCCTTGCCGTCCACCCACCCCAGGTAAAACGGTTTATCCATCAGCGCGCTGTAACCATCCTCGGCCTTACCCCGCGTCCACAGCATCATCTGCTCCTGCGTGTAGGCGCCGATGCATTGGCTTCGAATGGCCTGCAAGCGGATGTCGAACGCTACCTGGGCATCCTCTGGAGTGGCCCGTTTTATCTCCAGCATTTCACGCTCCTTCCATGAAATCATCGTGCCATTAGCACACTTGTGCTAATCGACCCTACTCCCCTGCGGCGCTATATTCCCCGGCACTTCCAACGCTCCTTCGGCACCGTGCATCTATTGCGCGTGGGCGTGTTGTGCGCTGGAAAAACCATAACAACCCCAAGGAAGAAGCACCATGAAACTGCAATCCTCTGTTACCCGCCTTACCCTGTTGGGTGCCCTGTTCATCGGCGTCGCCGGCTGCAGCAACATCAAGCCCACCGAAGACCACCTCAAGACGCTGTCGGAAACCAACCTGGGCGAACCGGTCAAGCGTATCTCCAACGTACGCAGCGACTCGATGACCACCTACTACGTCGCCAGCGCGGCATCCGGGGAGTACAACTGCTCGGTGCCCAGCGGTGCCAGCGGCGGCATGTTTGCCGTTGCCAGCTTCGGCATGATGAAACCTGCCGCCTACTGCCAGCCCAAAGGTGCACGGGGCAACCCACTTCAGGGCTTCACCCAGTAACCGCCTCCTGACTCAGGTCCCGCAGAACACCGCGCAGTTCAGCGGGGCGCACCGGCTTGGAGAGAATGGCGATCTGACGGTCGTGCAACGCGGCCTGGATTTTCTCCACATCGTGCCCGGTGAGGATCAGCGCCGGGACCGCCCAGCCACGTTGATCGCGCAGGGCATCGATGCATTCGATGCCGGTGGCGTGGTTACCCAGGTCGTAGTCGGCGACGATGATATCGCAGTCGCTGACCAGGTCACGCCCCGAAGACTCCGCCTGCACGTCGCACCCCCAGCGCTCCAGCAGCGCCTGGGTGGCGAGCAGCACGTTGTGGTCATCTTCCACCAGGCACACCTTCAAACCGGTGAGCAACCCGGCCTGGCGCGTGTCATCACGCGGTGCCGTTGCTCGCGGCGCGGTGGCCAGGGTGAGGCCATACAGGCTCACGGAAGTACCCTGACCCACCCGTGAACGCAGCCTCACTTGAACCCCCATCAACTGCCCCAGGCGCTTGACGATGGACAGCCCGAGGCCCACGCCTTCGACGTCTTTGTCACGCAGGTGGCGTACCCGATAAAACTCCTCGAAGACCTTTGACAGATGCTCCTCGGCAATCCCGCGCCCCCGGTCATGAACCTCCACCGCCAAGCCGCCGTCGCGAATGCGCACGCCGATCAGCACCGGACGATGCGCGCCATATTTGAAGCAATTGGACAGCACGTTCTGCACCATGGTCGCCAACAGCGCCGGGTCGACCAGCACCCAGTGCGCGCACGGCCGCAAGCGCAATTCCACGCCGGCCCAACGCGCGGCCTCGGCGTTCTGACGCACCAGATCGGCCAGGAACTCACCCAGGTGCACCGCCTGGTATTTGGGCAGCAGACGGCCGTTGTCGAGGGTGTAGAGGTCAAGAATCGAGCGGAACAGTTGCGACACGTTGAGCAGCGAACGGTCGATATTGTCCACCAGCCTCCGCTCTTCATCGCCCAATCGGGCTTCGCGCAGGCAGGCAGTGAACAGGCCGATGGAGTGGATGGGTTGGCGCAGGTCGTGGCTGGCCTGAGCGAGGAAACGCGACTTTTCCAGGTTGGCGGCGATGGCTTGCTCGGACGCCTTGCGTGTGCGTTCCAGCAGGATATGCGCGTACACCGGGATCACCGTGCTGGTGATCATCAGCATCAGCACCATGAACGGCTGCGCCTGCCAGACCGGCGTGAGGCGGTACACGATCAGCAACGCCAGCAGTGCCAACGCAGTGGCAATCGCCAGGTAACGCGAGCCGTAGCGCATGCCATTGCCGAGGTTGACCCACACCATCACCGCATACAGCGGCAAGGCCGCCTCGCCGCCGACCACCATGCCGAACGAGGTGCCGGTGTAGTCATGAATCATGCCGAAGATCCGCCGCGCCGGATAATGCCCGGGCCATCGGGCGATCACCTGGCGCAATACGATGGAAGCCAGCAGGAACAGGAAGATATACAGGATCACCGGCAGGTAGGTGTCCACCGACTGTCCGGGCAGGAAGCCCAAGGCACCGATATAGACGATTGCGATGCTGGCCACCACGATGCGCAGGTTGGCCTGGTCGAGTTCGGAGTTGGTCTCAAGACTCATGGCGTTACGTCCTTGTGCGGCAATCAACAAATCCAACATACGCCACAGGCAGCCCCTGGGCGCAGTGGTAAGGTAGCATGCAACCGCACAGCCTTGCCCCAGGAAGGAGCACCCACATGACCGGTCGCATCATCATCGCCGACGACCACCCGATGTTTCGGGAAGCCATGCTGCGCACAGTGCAGCGCTTGCTACCGGACGCTGTAGTGCAGGAAGCCGGCGATCTGGACACGGTGCTCGCGCTGATCGGCGAAGGCAGCGAGGTCGACACCCTGATCCTCGACCTGCGCTTTCCCGGCCTGACCTGCATGAGCCAACTGGTCGACCTGCGCCAGCAACTGCGGCGCACCACGTTGATCGTGGTGTCGATGGTGGATGACCCAGTACTGATCGATCAAGTGATGGCCCTGGGCGCAGATGGCTTCATCGGCAAGAACATCGCCCCCGACGAGATTGGCCAGGCGCTGCTGGCCATCCGCGAAGGCGAAGTGCTGGTCAAGTTCGCCCCCTCCGGCCTGCTGCCGCTGGACACTCACACCCTCACCGCCCGCCAGCAGGACGTACTGCGCCTGATCGCCCAGGGCAAGACCAACAAGGAAATCGCCAAGGCCCTGGATATCTCGCCGTTTACCGTGCGCATCCATGTGTCGTCGCTGTTGCGTACGCTGGATGTGCCGTCGCGGGCCGCGGCAGCGGTGAAGTATTCCGGGGAGTTCTAGGTGAGCTCTGCATCCGATATTTATGCTCACTTCCCAGCTTAATAATATTTTATTTATAACCCCCCTCCCCCTAGCCTTGAAGTCATGCAAACGCTGAATCCAACTGCATTACGCAAGGACAGAGACATGACTCAAGCAATAACAAAAACAGACACGCTGGTGGTAGGCGCCGGCCAAGCTGGCGTGGCCATGAGCGAGCATTTGAGCAAGCAAGGTGTGCCCCACCTGGTGCTGGAGCGCAGCCGTATCGCCGAGCGCTGGCGCACCGGGCGTTGGGATTCGCTGGTGGCCAACGGGCCGGCCTGGCATGACCGCTTTCCGGGGCTGGAATTCGACACGGTCGCGCCGGATGGGTTTGCACCGAAAGAGCGTGTGGCGGATTACTTTGAGGCCTATGCCCGCAAGTTCAATGCGCCGATCCGTACCGGCGTGGAGGTGCTGTCTGCGGTGCGTAATGTCGGCCGCCCTGGCTTCACCGTGCACACCAGCGAAGGCGTGATCGAGGCCAACCGTGTGGTCGCCGCCACCGGGCCGTTCCAGAAACCGGTGATTCCGGCCATCGCGCCGAAAGACACCACGCTGCATCAGATCCACTCCGCCGACTACCGCAACCCCGCACAACTGCCGGCCGGCGCGGTGCTGGTGGTGGGCGCGGGTTCCTCCGGCGTGCAGATCGCCGATGAATTGCAGCGCTCGGGGCGTCAGGTATACCTCTCGGTCGGCGCCCACGACCGCCCGCCCCGCGCCTATCGCAATCGCGACTTCTGCTGGTGGCTGGGTGTACTGGGCGAGTGGGATCAGGCGGCCATGAAACCCGGCCGCGAGCACGTGACCATCGCAGTCAGCGGCGCACATGGCGGCAAGACCATCGACTTCCGTGAGCTGGCCCAGCAAGGCATGACCCTGGTCGGCCTCACGCAAGCGTTCGATGGCAACGTCGCCCGCTTCCAACCAAACCTGGTGGAAAACCTGGCACGCGGCGATGAAAACTATCTGGCCCTGTTGGATGCGGCTGACGCTTATATCGAGCGCAACGGCGTCGACCTGCCGCTGGAACCCGAAGCCCGTCGCGTGTTCCCTGACGCCGACTGCATCAAGAATCCGATCCTGGAACTGGACCTGGCCCAGGCCGGTGTCACCTCGATCATCTGGGCCACCGGGTTTGCCGTGGACTACAGCTGGTTGAAGGTCGCCGCCTTCGACGGAGCCGGCAAGCCCCAGCACCAGCGTGGAGTATCCAGCGAAGCGGGGATCTATTTCCTCGGCTTGCCGTGGCAATCGCGCCGGGGTTCGTCGTTTATCTGGGGCGTCTGGCACGACGCCAAGTATGTGGCCGACCACATCGCGATCCAGCGTCAATACCTTGAATACCGCGAAGCCGCCCCGGTGGTTCGTCCGTCCCCTGTAAGCGCCTGATCCCTTTATTGCCGGAGTTTTTCTGATGCCTACTCACACTCGCATCCGCATGTTCAACACCAAGGAAACCTACCCTAACCAGAGCCTGGACAACGACCTGTGCCAGGCCGTGCGCGCCGGCAATACCGTGTACGTGCGCGGCCAGGTGGGCACGGATTTCGAGGGCAATCTGATCGGCCTTGGCGACCCGCGCGCCCAGGCTGAGCAAGCCATGAAAAACGTCAAGCAACTGCTGGAAGAAGCGGGTTCCGACCTGTCGCACATCGTCAAGACCACCACCTACCTGATCGACCCGCGCTACCGCGAACCGGTGTACCAGGAAGTCGGCAAATGGCTAAAGGGCGTGTTCCCGATCTCCACCGGGCTGGTGGTATCGGCGCTTGGCCAGCCGCAGTGGTTGATGGAAATCGATGTGATCGCCGTTATTCCCGAGTAAGGAGCCGCACATGACTTTTTCAATCGTCGGCCGTTGCGCCGAAACCGGCCAGCTGGGCATTGCCATCAGCTCATCGAGCATTGCCGTGGGTGCCCGTTGCCCATGGCTGCGGCCTGGTGTGGGCGCGGTGTCGACCCAGAACATCACCCTCCCGGCCCTGGGCCCGGACGTGCTGGATTTGTTGGAACAAGGCCTCGCCCCTGCCGACGCGATCGACAAGGCCCTGACGCGCAACGGTTACAGCCAGTACCGGCAACTGACGGCGATTGATCATCTGGGCCGCAGCGTGCATTTCAGCGGCAGCGAAACCCTCGGTACACACAATGCCGTGTCGGGCGAACAGTGTGTGGCGGCAGGCAATATGCTCGCTGACCGTGCAGTGATCGAAGCGATGGTCACGGCCTTTGAGCAAGGCGAAGGCCAGTTGGCCGATCGCCTGCTGGCGGCGATGCACGCCGCCATTGCCGCCGGCGGCGAAGCCGGTCCGGTGCATTCCGCCGCGCTGGTGGTGGTGGGCGAACTGACCTGGCCGATCATCAACCTGCGCGTGGATTGGGCTGACGAACAACCGATTCTTGAATTGCAAAAGCTCTGGGATGCCTATCGCCCGCAAGTTCAGGACTACATCGACCGCGCCCTTGCCCCGGACTGTTCCCCTGGCTACGGCGTGGCCGGAGACGACCGATGAACACCAGCCGCGAACTGCTGCAGACGCTGGTGGGGTTTGACACCACCAGCCGCGAATCCAACCTGCAACTGATCGAGTTTGTACGTGATTACCTGGCGGGGTTCGGGGTGACCAGCGAGTTGGTCTACAGCGAAGCGCGCAGCAAGGCCAACCTGTTTGCCAGTATCGGCCCGGTTGAATTGCCGGGGATCGTGCTGTCGGGGCATACCGATGTGGTGCCGGTGGACGGCCAGCCCTGGACCGTGCCGCCATTCGAGCTGACCGAACGCGACGGCAAGCTGTTTGGCCGTGGCACCGCCGACATGAAGGGCTATATCGCCTGTGTGTTGGCGCTGGTGCCTGCGTTGGTCGAGGCACCCTTGCGGATACCGGTGCATATCGCCTTGTCCTACGACGAAGAAGTCGGTTGCCTGGGCGTGCGTTCGTTGCTCGCGGTACTGGAGCAACGGCCGGTGAAACCGATGCTATGCATTATCGGGGAGCCGACCGAACTCAAGCCGGTGCTCGGCCACAAGGGCAAACTGGCGATGCGCTGCGATGTGCATGGCGAGGCGTGTCATTCGGCCTATGCGCCGTATGGGGTGAATGCGATTGAGCATGCTGCCGAGTTGATTGGCGAGTTGGGACGGATTGGGCAGCGTCTGCGGGACACCCAGGATGCACGGTTTGACCCGCCGTTCAGCACGGTGCAAACCGGCGTGATCAGCGGTGGCAAGGCGCTGAATATCGTTCCGGCGGATTGTCGGTTTGATTTTGAGGTGCGTGCGTTGCCGTCGCAGGACCCGGCCGAGGTGGCGGATGAGTTGAAGGCGTACGCCGAGCAGCAGGTGTTGCCACGCATGCAGGCAGTGAGTGCGCAGAGTGCAATACGGTTTACCGAGTTGTCGGCCTACCCAGGGCTGGTCACCGATGAGCGCAGCCAGGCGGCTGAGTGGATTGCGGCGTTTTCCGGCTCACGGGAGTTCGGCACGGTGGCGTTTGGTACGGAGGGCGGGTTGTTTGATGCAGTGGGCATTCCCACGGTGGTGTGCGGGCCAGGGAGCATGGACCAGGGGCATAAGCCGGATGAGTTTGTGAGGGTGGAGCAGTTGCTGGGATGCGATGCCATGCTGGGGCGGATGCTCGACTCGATTCGCCGTTGAGCCGTCTCTCTACCGCCCCCCATCTTGCCCTGCATTTCACCCAGTTACCGCGCCAGTTCTTACTTGCTATCCCCCGCATGTGGGAACGATACAAATAACGCTGTAGTCGCCAAGCGCTTGGCTGGTGGAAAACTCTACGTTGACGGAGTGAAACATTTCGATCCACTCGCCGATAAATCGCCAGGAACTGCGCGTAATACTCGCCCCACACAGGAATGTGGCTGATTGAGCCATACCTAAGTAATCAATTCGCGGATAACGACAATGCAAAGTATCCACTCACTCTCCAGTCCTTTGTTGCATCAGCCGGCACCTGAGGCGCTAAGGCTGCGGCCCAATAACACCGACATCCGTTTTACAGTAGGCCTGCAGGACTCCACGAAAGCGAAGGAGATCTTCCATGATCTCGCGAGACTAAAAGACATTGATATCAAATTGGAAGATGACTTCCATGACCTCGATGACTTTGGTGGTGGATTCAACATGCACCACACACTCCATTTCACCTTCAAACCCAACAATCCTGACGGTACTTTCAGCCCCGCCTTGCAGATGAGGATCAGTGATTTTCGTCGAGAGTTCCAAGAGAAGCTTGATGAGGCCGGTATCAGGAATTACGCCCCGGCCGAATAAATTCGGACTTGGTGAGCACTCCCACAGCAGCTTGCCAGCCTGACGCGTTTGTTCGCCACACAGAGAGGCGTCCAACTTGGATGCTTACATACCCCTCAATTCTTAGGTGTACACCATGAATAACATTCAGCCTTCTTCTTTTTTTCTCAACCCTATGACACCTCAAGTAGCGCCAAGCGCAGGGAGCGCTGACGGGCATAACAGACCCAACAATGAACACAATCGCATCACCGTGAAAGAAGAACACTATCCGAGGGTGATCGATCTGCTCTCTGAAGCCGCCAGGCGCAATAATGTCCAAGTGGAGATTGGGGAACCGGAATCAAGCGACCAGGACTTTGGAGAAGGGCCGATGCAGTCGAAGACATTCAGCTTCAACTTCCATCCTGACAAGCGTGATGGCACCTATAGTCCAGAATATCGGGAAAGCGTGAATAAGGTGACCCAGACGTTTAATGATTGGCTGCATGTGGAAGGTATCAGGAACTACGGGCCTGAAAGTTAACCAGTAAAGGCCCGCCCCTCTGATCGTTCCCATGCATTGCATGAGAACGATCATTTCAGCCGAGGATTCGCGCGAGTTCTTCACGGCAATAATCCACAAACAACTGCACCGGCTTGGTCAGCGGCGCGCGGCGAAGCCAGACTGCTGACAAGCCTGAACCTGTCACCATCTCCGCCAACGGCACACACACCACTTTCTGCCCATCGTAGGTGTACTCGGTGAACGGCTTGGTCACCAGGATCGAAAACCCGAACCCTCGCCCCACCATCCCCCGCACCATCTCGATCGACGGCGAGCTGAACACGATATTCGGCGTCAGCCCGCGCTCTTCAAAGATGCTCACGAAGTAGGTGCGGCTCGGCAGCACGTCCAGCAAGATCATCGGTTCCAGCACCAGGTCCGCCAGCGACACCTTGGCCTGCTGTGCAAAACGATGATCCGCCGGCAACAGCGCATAAGGCTGCTGCGGCGGCATCAGGGGTGTGGTCTCGATGGTTGCACCCAGGTCATGTTCGAACAGCATCGCCACATCGATACTGCCCGCCGTCAGCGCCTGCACCAGTTCCTGCTGCTCGCCATCACGTATGCGGATCTCCACCCCTGGCCAGCGCGCCTTGAAGCCGGCGATCAGGCGCGGCAGGTACAGCGGCGCAACCGTTTCGAAGCAGCCGATATCGATCTGCCCCGCCACCACGTCATTGTCCGCCAGGGCGTTCTGCTCGAACTCATGGGCCACCCGCAGCAGCTCCAGGGCCTTGCGATAGAAGCGTGCGCCGCTGGGCGTCAGCGACACGCCCTGGGCGTGATGCCGGATAAACAGCTGCACGCCAAAGCTGTCTTCCAACTGCTTGATCGCCGTGGACACCGACGGCTGCGCGATGTACAGCTTGCGCGAGGCTTCGGCGACGCTGCCACATTCGGCCGTAGTGACGAAATATCTGAGTTGGCGCAGGTTGTACGCAGCCATCGGGACCTCCAGAAACGTGGAACTTCGCCCGCTAAACAGGTGTAGGCAACATACCGGAGCGCGGCAAGGCTGCGAGCTATATTTTTTAAGGTCTATAGCAACAAACTTACTAATTTACCTCCCCGTGTCCATTGCAGATCATCACTCCAACAACAAAGCGCCGCGCACGTGGCGCACAGCGAAGTACGTCAACGTACTCACCTTGCCTTGGAGTTCGTCATGGTCACCACTGCAACATCCTCCGCCCCGCTTATCGAAAAACACACGATTGGATACGTGCCCCCGGAAGATCGCCATGGAAAGGTAAGAGACCTGTTCACCCTGTGGTTCGGCGGCAATATCGCGCCATTGCCGATCGTCACGGGTGCACTGGGTGTGCAACTGTTCCACCTCAACCTCCTCTGGGGCATCGTCGCCATCCTCGTCGGCCACCTGGTCGGCGGCGTGCTGATGGCGCTGCACTCAGCCCAGGGCCCGCAAATGGGCATCCCGCAAATGATCCAGAGCCGCGCCCAGTTCGGCTCCCTCGGCGCCTTGCTGGTGGTGGTGATCGCCGGCGTGATGTACATCGGTTTCTTCGCCTCCAACATCGTACTTGCGGGTAAATCCCTGCACGGCGTAGTCGACGCGGTGCCCGTGCCGGTGGGCATCGTGATCGGCGCCATCGGCTCCGGGATCATCGGCATCATCGGCTACCGTTTCATCCACGTGCTCAACCGCATCGGCACCTGGGTGCTCGGCGCCGGGATCGTGCTGGGCTTCGGCTACATCTTCACCCACGTACAGACCACCGACTTCCTGACACGCGGCGAATTCAACATCGCAGGCGTGCTGGCGACCGTGTCTCTAGCAGCGTTGTGGCAGATCGCATTCGCTCCCTACGTCTCCGACTACTCACGCTACCTGCCGGCTGACGTGCCGGTTGCGTCCACCTTCTGGACCACCTACCTCGGCTCGGCGCTGGGCTCCAGCCTGTCGTTCATTTTCGGCGCGGTCGCCGTGCTGGCGACTCCGGTGGGGATGGATACCATGGACGCCGTCAAACTCGCCACTGGGGCGATTGGGCCCCTGATGCTGGTGTTGTTCCTGCTCAGCGTGATCAGTCACAACGCCCTCAACCTGTACGGTGCCGTACTGTCGATCATCACCCTGGTGCAGACCTTTGCCTACCGCTGGATTCCAACGGCCAAAAGCCGCGCGGTGATCTCGATCCTGGTGCTGGCGGCCTGTGCAATTGCCGCGGTGTTTGCCTCCAAGGACTTCATCGGCCACTTCGTCGACATGGTGCTGGTGCTACTGGTGGTACTGGTGCCGTGGACGGCGATCAACCTGATCGACTTCTACGCGATCCATAAGGGCAAGTACGACATTACCTCGATCTTCCGCGTGGATGGCGGGATTTACGGGCGGTACAACCCGCAGGCGCTGTTGGCGTATGCGGTCGGCATTGTGGTGCAGATTCCGTTCATGAACACGCCGCTGTATGTGGGGCCGATTTCGGAACACATCAACGGGGCAGACTTGTCCTGGGTGGTGGGGTTGGTGGTGACGTCGCCGCTGTATTTCTGGTTGGCGAGTCGGGACAGCGCGTATAAGCGCCGGATGGAAGGTGGGAAGCTGGTGGGTGAGGTCTGAATAGACTGCCTGCGTCAGTGAAATAGTCGGCCTGTGCGCCATTCGAATTCAGCTTTACGCTAGCCTCGGATGGCGCTTTTTGGAGACCGGCGTATTCAACCGGACCAGGGGATGCCTCTTTGCATTTTTTGTGGCTTTTGCTTATCAAAAACTTATTTTTATATAAGGTATTTATAAGCCTTTCTAGCTATTTTTAACGGATGTAGAAGCCCGTGCCCCTGCAAAGACGACGGCTTGGTTGGCAGGGATCTTGACCGATGCCTATGATGTGAACTTTTGCTTAACGCCTCAGGAAACGCCCATGCCCGCCCTCACCTTCCGCAACGCACTCCCAACTGATGCAGCCCGTTGCTTTGAAATCGAGACCACCGCCTACGAAGGCGACGAAGCCGCGACACTGGAAAAGATCGCCACACGCATTGCGCAATACCCGCAAGGCTTTCTCATCCTGGAGGCAGACGGTAAGGTGGTGGGCTTTATCAACTGCGGTTGCGCCCACGAGGTGGTGATGTCGGACGAGGCGTTCAAGGAGTTGGTAGGCCACTCAGCCGACGCGCCGAATGTGGTGATCATGTCGGTGGTGGTCGATCCGACGCATCAGGGCAAGGGCTATTCCAAGGCGTTGATGACTGAGTTTGTGCAGCGCATGCGCACCATGGGCAAGCAGACGATTCATCTGATGTGCAAGGAGCAACACGTGCCGCTGTATGAGCGGATGGGCTATCAGTACGTGCAGCCGTCACCGTCGGATCACGGTGGCATGGCGTGGCATGAAATGGTCATGGCGCTCTAGAGATGAACGCAGCGCATGTTAAAATCAGCGACCAACCCAACCGTATCCTCGTTCAGTGAAGTGCCCTGCGAACCTGAGGGTAGCAGCCGGAAGTTTCTGTCTAAGCAGTTGTGAGAGGCTGCGCTTTATGGATGTTGATGAGGGCATGGTGCAACCAGGCTCAAAACGGGTCAGCCGCGGTTCTAGCATAAACCCGGTACAACGGGTGACAAAAGGGGGATCTGACCGCCTACTCAGGCGGCTGATTTAAGCCACCGCCCGACAGGAAGCGCCCCCTGTCGGCCAACGCCAGGGCATTGGACGATGCAAGCTCCCTTTACCCAGCGAGCCTCATCGCCATGGAACATTTGCGTCATTTCACCCACCCCGTTGAAAGCCTCTCCCCTTCACCCGCCTATCTGAGCCAGGCGCAAAGCATGGAACTCAAGGCCAGCCAGACCCTGGCCGCCAACCTGATCAACACACTGTCAGTGACATTAGGCCCAACCCCGCCGCGGTCGCTGCATGAGCTGCGCGTCACCATTCCCGAAGACTCAATACTCAGCAACTGGCTCGCCGCGTACTGGAAAGCGATCAATCAACCGGCCTTTCTCGACTGGGCAGATGCCCTAGACCTCGACCTGCCAACCCTGTCCCTGCAAGGCACCCGTTTGCAGGTGAGAAAACAGGCGCCCCACCACGCGCCGTTGCACACCTTCACACTGGCCGATGATTCGGGATGGCGGGAAGTGGCGTACCCGATCCTGGCGATCACCCAAGTCATCGACACCGGTAACCTTGGCCTGCCCTACCTGGGCAACCGTTTTGAGATCGAGGACCGCACATTGCCCTTGAAGCTGGCCCTTGCCTTCCATGGCTACCCGCTGCCCGACAACAGCTTGCAGGTTCAGGTGATTGTTGATGAGCTACACGCGCTCAACGGCTTTCCTGGCATTGATGACAGCGGCCACAGCAAGTCGGTCATTCATAGCGAGCTGAAAAACCAGCAATTGGACTACCAGCAGTTGATTCGCGTACTGGAAGAAACCCGCAACGGCGACCAAGATTTTGATTGGCTCCAGGTGTACCGCAAACACATCGCCTTGCGCTCTGACTCGCTGCTGGCCCACACCATGAAAAACGCCACCCGACTGTTGGGTGCGCTCATCGGTAAACTGGGCCTCGACGGGGACGCCGAACATACCGCCATCTACTATTACGATTACGAAATGCGAGCGCTGTGCATCCTCCCGCCCAGCCGTCAGAACAACACCCGTTGTATTCCACCCTCGGATACACCTCAGTGGCAAGAGTTGGAGCGACTGGCCGACACACTCCAGAGCAGTGTGTACCAGGATGAGACGTTCAGCGTGGCCTCTTTGTTGTCCGTCTACGGTATCGAACGCCCTGCCAGCGGGGGCGATTTGACGCAACTGCTGGCGTTGTTACGCCAATGGTCGCCACCTGCCGTGCCCTACATCAGCGAATGGGCACGCTCCTTCTCCGCGGTCTATGCCCATCGCAAGTACCTGGGCCTGCTCAATGATCGTTACCACCTGCAGGTCGCGCTGCAACAAACCGGTTCAGGTAAACAAGCGGCGGACAGCATTGAGCTCAACCGGATCGTCGACATGGACCCGGATGTCTTCGGGCCTGCGCTGGAAAAGGCCCGCCAATTGCTGGTGAAGCTGACAGAGCACCCGGATTTCATCGCTCTGCGCGATGCTAAAGGCATTGACCCGGGCAGCCATGTGTTACTCACTGTTGCGCATATAGGCGCCCGGGGGCTGGACGGGCAGTGGAAGCAACTCAGTGCTGACGTACTGGAGAATGAGCGCCTGCGAGCACTGCTACCGCCGCTGCTGAGTGCCGTCCGAGACAACGGCGGCGAATTGCGCAGTAATGGCGAGGTCTCCCTCAAGCAGGCGCTCGCGCTCTGTGAAATCGAAGCCCCCAGTAACGCAGGTGAAGCACTTAAGACCGCTCGCCTGCTGGCAATCCCTTTGACCATCAAACCTCAGTCCAGCCATTACTGGCGCGCGCTGACCCTGGCGCAACCTTCACGCTGGACCTTGTCGCGGCCCCAAAACCAGCTGATCCTCGATATCAGTCGGCGCGCCCTTCCGCAGGCGTACACCCACCTGTTTACCTACCTGAGCGAACCGATCCTGAAAGACAAGCCAGTGAACGACGTGCGCGCCGAAGCTGACTTTTTGCTGACTCACCTACTGCATTCCGCCCGCGCTCAGGCGCTCGGCGAAGCGTTGTCAAACCAGGTCGATTGGCATGGGCGCGACGCCGGTGAAACCACCACCCGTGCCAGCCGTAAAGCACTGGTGCTGGCCGCGCTGATACTGAGCCTGGACCCTACATTGAATGCACCTCAGGGTTCGATCAACGTGTTCGACCTGACAGACAGCTATCTATGGAGTGAGTCCCTTGGGTTCGTCCGCGAAATCATCGAAGCCAGCCTGACGGCGCTTTCACGCCCCACAGCAGCCCTGGCCGCCCACATGCTGCTGTCCAACAAGTCGCCGGAGTTCCTGATTCGCAATATTCCAGAATCATTGCCCTACATGACCTCCCAAACCTGGGTGCTGTTCAAACACTACGTCATGTACACCGAGCAGGAATTGTCGGGCTCGTCGCGTCAACTGAGCTACGAAGACTTCATGACCCTCGCCCACATGCCGGCGTCGACAGGCTGGGCACGGTTTCTCAACCAGAGCAATGTAACCGCACCGATTATTGATTGGGCCGTCGCCAATGGGGTATTGGCAAAGGGCGAGCGTTACACCGCCATTGAGGTCAATGACGCCATCAGGGCGCTCAATGAACAACGCGAGCGCCTGAAAAATGCGCTGGAGACCTTTTCTTCATCGTTCGCTTCGCTTCACGACACGGCGCATCAAGACCTGCAGCGGGTCTACCCGCAACAGACAGAGCTGCAAGCGCCAATATTGGAATCGCCACCCGATGCAAAGCAGCACACCCTTGTCGAGCTGCACTTGGCAGGTGAGCTGAAGGCCCAGACCAAGCGTTGGCGTGCGTCCGAAGGCAACCTCGACTACCCGGAAATGGCGAAACACTTCCACCAACTGAACAACATCAATGTCGGATTCGGCAACGCCTTCGCGCAGCGACTGGACCAGCTACAGGTGGCGTATGTAGAGACGCTCAATTACTGGCTATCGCATTTGTCGCTGCCAAGACGCGAAGCCCTGGAATACGGACAGGTTGAGTGCTTCAGCCTCAGCAAGGCAGCCACTCATGGCCGGTTTGCAACACTGGTTTATGTCCAGTATTTCAGCGACCGGTATTTCTATGAAATTTTCCCCCTGCACCATGTCATCCTGCCGCGACGCGACCTTGAATACGCCCACGTCATCCAGGCCACTGCCGAGGGCAACACGCCCAGGCCCCATGCGTGGAAGCGATTCAACTGGCCGGCCTATGCAGAAGGCCGTGCGCCCGATAAATCTGCGCTCCCGGCGCTGCAACCCGAAGTGATCATCCGCAAACTCGACCTCACCCTGCCCGCGCCCCAATGGCGCAACCCGGATGAGCGCAGGCCCCGCGCGCCGCAGACGTTCAAGTCCGCACGCTCCAGCGCATTGGCGACGCTGATCGTCCAGCGCCAACTACTGATGGGCAGTGCGGCGCTGCGCGAGCGTGCGGCCAACCCGCTCACGCTTGAACAGGCGGCTGGCGGGTACGACCCGTGGACAGCGTATATCAATCGCCTGGTGCCCAATGGCGACCGCGCGGCGTTGCTGGTCTGACAAGCATGGCGATGGGGCGTCAGGCTGTGTAATGATCCCCGCTCGACGCCGCTCAGGATGGAGCCCTCTTCATGTTGCCGAACGCCATCACTCACCCTTCGGATTCGCCCCGCTTCTGGCGCGACCCTTCGCTGGCGTTTATCGAAGCGCGCACCATTGCCGACGGACGCAAGGTCACCTACACCCGTCACGCCCATGAGCATTTCTCCATCGGAGCCGTCACCCGTGGCTGCAGTTATTACCACTACGGCGCCGAGACCTTCCAGATCAGCGCCGGCACCGTGGTATTGATGAACCCCGGCGATGTACACGCCTGCAACCCCATCGACAACCAGCACTGGTCCTACCAGATGCTGTACATCGACACGCCTTGGCTGACCGACCTGCAATACCAGTTGGGTTTCAGCACCGATCAGGGTTTTCGACCGTTCAACACGCCCTATACCCGCGACACCGTGCTGTACCACGGCCTGCTGGAACTGTACGGGATACTGGTGGACGAGCACGCCGAACATCTGCACAAGCAGAGCGCGCTGGTGAGTTATTTCAGCGAGGTCCAGCAGCGCCTGAACCCGGCCAGCAGCCCGCTGCGGGAGGTCAATCACAAGCTGGAACGGGCGGCCGAGTACATCCGCGCACATTGCACCGATGCCGTGAAGCTGGAGGACATCTGCCTGGCGGCCGAGCTGTCGCCGTCGTACCTGATCCGTGCGTTCAAACAGTATTACGGGCTTACGCCCCACGCCTTCCTGGTCAACCAGCGCATCCAGTTTGCCCGTACCCAACTGCGCGACGGCGAGCTGATCGCCAATGTGGCCCTCGCCGCAGGCTTTGCCGACCAGGCGCATTTCCAACGCGCCTTCAAACAGCATTTTGCCGCCACTCCCGGGCAATACCGCGACGGGCTCAAGCCAGCAATAAATAACCCACACTGGCCACCAGCAACCCGGCCATCGAACGGTTGAACAGCCGCACGCCCTGAGGGTTGCCGAGGTAGCGGCGCAGGAAGGTGCCGGCGTAGGCCCAGCATGCCACCGACAGGTAGCAGATCACCAGATACAGCGCTGCAAACAGCCAGACCTGTGCCGCAGCGCCATCCGCCACAAACAAGCCCATCCCCGCCACGCAGGCCAGCCACGCCTTGGGGTTGAGCCATTGCATGATTGCGCCATAGAGCATCGACGGCGCCGTGGCGGCGCCCTCGGCGTCCAACCGGCCATCGTCCGCAGCCAGTTTCCAGGCCATGTACAGCAGGAAGGCCACCCCGCCCCACTGGATCAACTGGGTCAAAATCGGCCAGCGTACCAGCACCTCATGCAAACCCAGGCCAATCAACACCAGCAACAGCGTGAAGCCGACGGCAGCACCGAACACATGCTTCTGGCTAGCGACAAAACCGAAGCGAGCCCCCGAACTCAGCGCCACCACATTCACCGGTCCCGGCGTGATGGAGGTGGCCAAAGCGAAGGCGGCCATGGAAATGATCAAGCTCATTGCAATTCCCTTTTATTCGAAACCGTGATGGTGAGGCCACGGTAAACGGCGCGTTGCTCGGGGTATTGAACAAAATGACCCTCGTCGGATTAACGACTCAACGGAAAAAGCCCACCGGCTATTGGGCTGGCAACCACGCCCGGCAGCGAGACCCTGATCGATTGTGCCAATAGACTGATCGCCCACAAGGTCGTTTAGACGCTTTTATTCCATTGATATAACTGCATTTTTTTCTTTCAAATAGCCGTTTTTGATAGGCAAAAATGCGTATTTCCCGTGCCGGAGCCGGTGCTAGAGTTCAGCCCCTACTCATCGCAAAGAAGGAACCGCTATGTCACGTCGCCTGTTGGCAGCTGCCTGCCTGATGCTGTCTTTTTCCGCTGCGCAAGCCGCTGAACGCTGGGAAACCCTGCCGCCGACTCCCGCCGCCGTGGCGGGCGCGAAAACCGGCTACGCTGCCGTCAACGGCATCAAGGTGTACTACACGCGCAGCGGCCATGGTTCTCCCGTGGTGCTGCTGCATGGCGGTTTGTCCAACTCCGATTACTGGGGCAACCAGGTCAAGGCGCTGGCGGCCAAGCACACGGTGATCACTATCGACAGCCGTGGCCACGGACGCAGTTCGCGGGATGACAAACCCTACGGTTATGACCTGATGGCCGACGATGTGGTGGCCGTGCTCGACCACCTGAAGATCCCCCGCGCCGATATCGTCGGCTGGAGCGACGGCGCCATCATCGGCATCGACCTGGCCCTGCGTCACCCGGACCGTATCGGTAAAGTATTCGCCTTCGCCGCCAACACCCAGACCTCGGGTGTGAAGGACGCCGTGGAAAAAAATCCGACCTTCGCCGCCTTTATCGAGCGCGCGGGCAAGGAGTACGCCAAGCTGTCGCCGACGCCGAAAGAGTATGACGCGTTTGTCGAGCAGATCAGCCATATGTGGGCCAGCCAGCCGAACTGGACCGACGCGCAACTGCAGAGCATCAAGACGCCGATCCTGATTGCCGACGGCGACCATGACGAAGCCATCAAGCGCGAACACACCGAGTACATGGCGGCGACCATTCCCGGTGCTGGTCTGTTGATCCTGCCGAACACCAGCCACTTCGCGTTCCTGCAGGACCCGGCGTTGTTCAATGCGGCCGTACTGGGCTTCCTCGACGGCAAATAGACGCTGTACCCGGTCTACAACCCGCGATTGCGCAACCATTGCAGGAAGCCCTTCTTGACTGGCACCACCGGGGCTTCCTGAGTCAAGGCCTGCGCGGCGTGCAGGCGGAAATCCAGCAAGGTCTTCATGGCCTCGCTGATGTCGTGCCGCGCATCCAGGCAGGGCTTCAAGTATTCCTTCTCGATGCGGTAAAGGGTGCAGAAGGTCTTGGCCGAGAAATCCGCCAGCGCCGCCTGGTCTGACAGAATACCCGCCTCGCCAATCACCTCCCCCGGCCCCATGCGCCCGGCTTCGAACTTGTGTCCGCCCTTGGTCAGCATCACCGAGACCACCCCGGATTCGACGATAAACAAATGATCACTGACCTCCCCGGCCGGCAGGATCATCTCGCCGGCACGGTAGGTGTGCAGGGTCATGTTCTGGCTGAAGGTATCTTTTTCTTCCTGACGCAGGGTGGAGAAAATCGACGAACGCTCCAGCAACGCGCGCGCCGCAGACATTGCCGGCGGTGCGCTGCTTTCAGTGGCCGACAGCAAGCCGACGCCCGCCGCTTGCAGGTGACGGAAGGCCAAATCGTAAAGCTGGTTGCGCACTTCACGCTTAAGGGCCATGGCCGGTACAAAACCGCTGATCTCATACTCGACGCCACCACTGGCCGAGGTCTTGAACGCCACACTCGGCGCCGGCTTGCCCAGCAGCGGCCGACACCCCTGCATCGCCCGCTCCAGCGCTTCGATCACGGTTTGCGGACGCGCATGGGGGCTGACTTGCAGGCTAACCGAGAGGCCGAACATGTCCGCCGGGCGCGAGAAATTGATGATCTTGGCCTTGGCCGCCAGGGAGTTGGGGATCACCGCCAGGCTGCCCTGGGAGGTTTGCAGGCGCGTAGCGCGCCAGTCGATGTCGGTCACCCGACCTTCGGTGCCGTCGATGGAGATCCAGTCATCGATCTGATACGGCTTGGTGGTGTTGAGCACGATCCCGGAGAACACATCGCTCAACGTGCTTTGCAGCGCCAGGCCGACAATGATCGCCACCGCGCCGGACGTGGCGAGTACGCCCTTGACCGGCAGGTCGAGCACGTAGGCCATGGCGGCGATGATCGCGATCAGGAAGATCACGGCGCCAACCAGGTCCTGCAACAGGCGCCCGGTGTGCCCGACCCGCTGCATCATCACCGCACCGAGCAACACCGTCAGCGTACGCGCCGCGAACAGCCACCAGCCGATCTGCAAGGCGGTGGCCGCCAGGTGCAAGGCGGTGTTGTCCGCATAGGGCGCCACTTGCATGGGGTTCATGCCGTCGTTGAACAGCACGGCGCTGTACACGGCAAAGATCGCCAACCGCGCCGCGAGCTTCCAGTTGGCGAGGTTGACGGAAATAAGGCGCCACACGGCGATGTCGATAAAGATCAGCGCCAGGGCGCACAGCATCGGGTGATCAGCGATAAATGAGGGCATCCAGGCGACTCCAGGGCGAATGCCGTGAAGATCGCATGAAATGCCGCTGCAGGGTATAGCGGGTGTGCTTACATCTGCCCGAAACGACCGGATTGAAAGTCCGCAAACGCCTGATGAATCTCCTGCTCGGTATTCATCACAAACGGCCCATGCCCGACGATGGGTTCGTCGATGGGTTCGCCACTGAGCAGCAACACCTTGGCGTCGTCATTGGCCTCCAGCGTCAGTTGGCGACCATCACGCTCAAACAGCGCCAATTGCCCTTGGCGCGCGACTTCCTCGCCATTGACCAAGACCGTGCCGCGCAGGATCACCAGGGCGGTGTTACGCCCTTCGTGCAGATCCAATGTGACGGGTTTGCTCGCGTTGAGGCGCAAGTCCCACACGTCGATGGGCGTAAAGGTGTGGGCCGGGCCTTGGGTGCCAGCAAAGTCACCGGCAATCAGGCGCAGTTGCCCGGCACCGTCGGCCAGCGGCAGTACCGGAATGTCACCATCGACAATCGTCTGGTAGCCGGCGTCGGCCATTTTGTCCTTGGCCGGCAGGTTGACCCACAGTTGCACCATCTCCAACGCCCCGCCGCTACGGGCAAACGCTTCGGAGTGGAACTCTTCGTGGAGAATGCCTTTGGCGGCCGTCATCCATTGCACGTCGCCGGGGCCGATGGTGCCACCGGCGCCGGTGGAGTCACGGTGTTCGACTTCGCCGTCATAGACGATAGTCACGGTTTCAAAGCCGCGATGAGGGTGCTGGCCGACGCCGCGACGTTGTTCAGTCGGCGTGAAATCAGCCGGGCCGGCGTGATCCAGCAACAGGAATGGGCTGATGTGCTTGCCCATGGTGTCGTAGGAAAACAGCGTGCGCACCGGGAAACCGTCGCCGACCCAATGGCCGCGAGGGCTGGTGTAGATGCCGATAAGCTTTTTCATGGTGTACCTCCAAAGTGCATACACCATAAGGCTGCTGGCCGTTGAGCACTAGCCGGCAAAAGCGGCCTGGATCGTCCTACGTATAGGACAATCCCTTGACCTGGCGCTGACGCAGCAGATGAAACGCGACAAAGGCCGTCAGCGCAAAACAGGCCTGGATGATGATCATCGGTGCGGCACTGCCATCGCGCAGTTGGCTGAGCAAGACGCCGCTGCAGGTGGCGCCGAACATCTGCGCAAACCCCATCAAGCCTGCCGCCAGACCGGCGCGGTGTGCGTTGGGCATGACGCCACCCGTCACCGACCCTGGCAGCACCAGGCCGCCGCCCAGGGTGACCAGCGCGATAGGAATATCCAGGCCGAGTACCGACAGGCCAAACAGCTCATAAATGACCACTGCGGACACACCGCCAACGGCGACCATCGTCACGCCCATCGCCACAATCCGCTGGGGTCCCAGGCGCAGGATGTTGCGTCGGGTATAGGTGGAGCCGACGATGAGCATCGACACGATCAGGCCGAAATTGATCCCGTACTCAAGAGTGCTGAAGCCCAGCAGGTTGATAAATACCGCCGAAGAACCGGCAATCACCGCAAACATCGCGCCATAGGTGCACGCCAGAGCCACGGCAAACGCGCGGTATTGGCGGCCCTTGAGCAGATCCAGGTATTGCCCGCCGAGGGTGCGCCAGTGGCCGGCCTTTGGATCAAGGAAGTGGTTGCTCTCGCGAAAGAACAGCAAGGCCAGCAGCAACACCACGCTGCCAATCACCAGCGCCAGGACGATCGGCGCGTGCCAGCCGAACAGTTTGATCAACAGGCCACCGACCATCGGTGCCACCACAATGGCGTAGAGCATGCCGATCATGGTCAACGCCAGTGCAGGCCCCGCCTCGGCCTTCCACACATCCCGCACCACCGTACGCGCCAGTACCAGCGCGGCGCAGGCGCCCAGGCCTTGCAGCACGCGGGCGGCGATGAACTGGTGGATGTCGTGGACCAGCAGCATCGACAAGGTCGCCAGCACGTATAGCACCAGGCCGCCGATCAGCACCGGGCGCCGGCCGATGCGGTCCGACAGCGGGCCAAACAGTAATTGCCCAAGACCAAAGGCAGCGACAAAGGCCGACAGTGCCATCAATGCCGAGCCGGCTGGCGCTGCCAATGCCTGCTCGATGGCGCCAAGGCCAGGGATGATCAATTGGGTAGAAACCTCACCCAGTGCCGTCAGGGCCACCAGTAAAAACAGCAGGCTTCGCGAGGGGACCGGGGCGTTTGTCATGAGGTGCATCCGGGGGGCTGGATTAATTTATATTTCGACCATAATATGAGCAAAAGATTATGTCCATAATTTTTTGCCCAATGGTCACCCCCGGAGCCCGCCATGCACCCTCTTTCCCTGCGTCTTCTCACGCCCCTGGCCCTGCTGATGGTCCTCAATGGTTGCAACAGCAAAGCCGACACTGCCGCCGAAGTACCTCAACCGCGCCCAGTCCTCGCGGCCAAAGTCGAAGCCGCTGGCACCCAGCAGAGCGCCTATACCGGCGTAGTCGCGGCCCGTACCGAAAGCGACCTGGGTTTCCGGGTCAGCGGCAAGATCATCGAACGCAAGGTCGACCCTGGCCAGCACGTGTCCCGTGGCGACACCCTGCTGGTGCTGGACATCGGCGACTTCGAACTGGCCCTGCGCTCGGCGAAGAACCGCGTCACCGCCGCCCAGGCACAACTGCGCCAGCGTCGTGACGACGAAAACCGCTACCAGCGCCTGGCCAACACCGGCGCCGTGTCGCGGCAGATCTTCGACCAGTCCGCGACCAACCTGCGGGTGGCCGAAGCCGAACTGGCCTCGGCGCAATCCGACGCCAGCCAGATCGAAAACCGTCGCACCTACTCCGTGCTCAAGGCCGATGGCGACGGCATCATCACCGACGTGCGCGTGGATCGCGGCCAAGTGGTCGCCGAAGGGCAGATCGTTGCGCGCCTGGCCCATGACGGTGCCCGCGAAGCCATCGTCAACCTGCCGGAAAACCAGCGTGACCAGGCCTCACAGAGAGCCCTGGCCTTCCCCTTCGGCGCGCCGGACCGAGCGGTGACCGCCACCTTGCGCGAACTCTCTGCCAGCGCCGACCCGACCACCCGCACCTACCGCGCCCGTTACGTGCTGCACGGTGCCGTCGACCGTTTCGCTCTCGGCTCCACCATCACCGTACGCCTGCAAGGCAACGGCCAGGCCCAGCAAACCCGCGTGCCCATCGGCGCACTGCAGGATGCGGGGCAAGGCACCGGCGTGTGGCTGATCGGCGCAGATGACAAAGTCAGCTTTGCTCCGGTGAGCGTCGCCAGCCTCGGCCAGGAAGACGCGCTGCTCAACAGTGGTGTTGCTCCCGGCCAGGTCATCGTTGCCCTCGGCGCACATCTGCTGCACAGCGGTGACAGCGTGCGCCTGCTGCCCGCGCAAGTACTGGCCCTCAACCGCAAACAGGACAACTGAGCATGCGCGGTATCAACCTTTCCGAACTGGCGGTCAAACATCGCGCGGTCACCCTGTTCCTGATCATCGCGATCCTCGCCGCCGGGATCTTCTCCTTCGGCAAACTGGGACGCGCGGAAGACCCCTCCTTCACCGTCAAAGTGATGACCATCACCGCCGCCTGGCCCGGCGCCACTGCCCAGGAGATGCAGGAACAGGTGGCCGACCGCCTGGAAAAACGCCTGCAGGAATTGGACTACTACGACCGTGTCGAGACCATCGCCCAACCCGGTTTCGTGTCGATGCGCATGACCTACAAGGAGTCCACGCGCCCCAGCGAAATCCAGGACCTGTTCTACCAGACCCGTAAAAAGCTCAGTGATGAAGCCGCGAAGCTGCCCAAGGGCGTGATCGGTCCGTTCTTCAACGATGAATACTCCGATGTGTATTTCGCGCTGTACGCCCTGGAAGCCGAACACCTGCCTCATCGGCAACAGGTGCAGATGGCCGAAGACCTGCGCCAGGGTTTGCTCAACCTGCCGGGGGTGAAGAAGGTCAATATCCTTGGCGAACAGGCGCAGCGGGTGTTTGTGGAGTTTTCCTACGAGCGCCTGGCAACCCTGGGCATCAAGCCGGATCAGATTTTTGCCGCATTGGCCGCACAAAACGCCGTGGCGCCGTCGGGTTTCGTCGAGACCGCCGGGGCCCGCGCCTATATCCGTATCGACGGTGCGTTCGACAGCCTGTCGCTGATCGAAAACGTGCCGCTGGAAGTCAATGGCCGCGTGTTGCGCATCGCTGATGTAGCCACCGTCAGCCGTGGCTATGAAGACCCGCCCAGCTACCGTATCCGCCATCAAGGCGATCCGGCATTGATGCTGGGCGTGATCATGGAGAAACACTGGAACGGCCTCGAACTGGACAAGAGCCTCAAGGCCCAGGAAGCCAGGATCCAGGCCGACCTGCCGCTGGGCGTGAACTTCGCCAAGGTCTCCGACCAGGCGAAAAACATCAGCCTGGCAGTGAATGAGTTCATGCTGAAATTCTTTGCCGCCCTTGCGGTGGTGATGGTGATCAGCCTGTTGGCCCTGGGTTTCCGTGTAGGCCTGGTGGTGGCAGCAGCGGTGCCGCTGACGTTGTCGGTGGTGTTTGTGATCATGCTGCTGACCGGGCGTGAATTCGACCGCATCACCCTCGGCGCACTGATCATTTCCCTGGGTTTGCTGGTGGATGACGCGATCATCGCCATTGAAATGATGGTGGTGAAGCTCGAGGAAGGTTTCGACCGGATTCACGCCGCCACCTTTGCCTGGAGTTCCACGGCGGCGCCGATGCTGACCGGCACACTGGTTACCATCATCGGCTTTCTGCCAGTGGGGTTTGCCCGCTCCGGTGCCGGGGAATATGCCGGCAGTATCTTTTGGATCGTCGGCTTTGCGCTGATCGCGTCCTGGCTGGTGGCCGTGGTGTTCACGCCGTATCTGGGGGTGAAACTGCTGCCGCAGATCAAGCCGGTGCCAGGCGGCCATGACGCAATCTATGCCGGGCGTTACTACCAGAAGTTGCGTAGCTTGGTCGAAGCCTGCGTGCGTGGGCGCTGGCTGGTCACCGGCCTGGTGGTGGCGGCGTTTGTGCTGTGCGTGCTGGGCATGGGCGTAGTGAAGAAACAGTTCTTCCCCAATTCCGACCGTTCCGAGCTTATTCTTGAGGTGTACATGCCGCCCGGCAGCGCCTTCAAAAGCACCGAAGCGGTGGCCGCGCAGTTGGAAAAAGCCCTGCTGCAAGAGCCGCAAACCACCCTGGTCGACACCTATGTGGGCGGCGGCGCACCGCGCTTTTTCCTGTCGCTGAACCCCGAACTGCCGGACCCGGCATTTGCCAAGCTGATTGTGCAGACCCCGGATTCCCACGCTCGCGACGCCTTGAAACTGCGCATGCGCGAACGCATTGCCGCCGGTGAGTTTCCTGCCGCGCGGGTGCGCGTGACGCAGTTGCTGTTCGGTCCGCCCGTGCCGTTCCCCGTGGTGTTCCGTGTGTCCGGCCCTGACGTGGACGTACTACGCGGGGTCTCCGAAGACGTGCGCAAAGTGGTCGCCGCCAACAAGCTGACCAAGGACGCCTTCCTTGATTGGGGTGAGCGCACCAGCGGCTATCGCCTGGTATTGGATCAAGACCGCCTGCGTTTGCTGGGTTTCACGCCCAACGAGGTCAAGTCCCAGCTCAATGCCTTGCTCAGCGGCAATCCGATCACCGAAGTGCGTGAAGGCAACCGCACCGTCTCCGTCGTCGCCCGTGCCCAGGGCAGCCAACGTGAAGACCTCGGCAACCTCAACAACATGACCCTGACCAACAGCGCCGGCACCTCAGTGCCATTGGCCCAGGTCGGGCATTTCCAGGCAGTGATGGAAGAGCCGATCCTCAAGCGCCGTAACCGCGCGGCCACCATGGAAGTGCGCGCCGACATCATCGACGGCGTGCAACCGCCCGACGTGGAAATGGCGGTGTACAAAGACCTGCAACCGCTGATCGCCAAGCTGCCCGCCGGTTACCAGATCGACATCGGCGGCCCGGTGGAAGAAAGCGCCAAGGCCAACGTCGCCCTGGCCGCGCTGTTCCCGATCATGATCCTGCTGACCCTTACGGTGATCATGTTCCAGGTGCGCTCGTTTGGCGTGATGTTCATGGTCTTCGCCACAGCACCGCTGGGGTTGATCGGCGCGGTGCCGACCTTGTTGCTGTTCAACCAGCCGTTCGGCTTCAATGCGATCCTGGGCTTGATCGGGATTGGCGGGATCCTGATGCGCAACACGCTGATCTTTACTGACCAGATTCGCCAGAACCAGGAGCACGGCATGGCGATTCGCGAGGCCATCGTCGAAGCCACGGTGCGGCGTGCACGGCCGGTGATCCTCACGGCACTGGCGGCGGCGCTGGCGTTTATTCCGCTGACGTTGTCGGTGTTCTGGTCGTCCCTCGCCTATGTGCTGATTGGCGGGGTGTTGGTGGGGACGGTGTTGACGCTGTTATTCCTGCCGGCGCTGTGCAGCCTGGTGCTTGGCCGAACGCGCACGATAGCTGCTGAAACATCCCACGTGACAGCGGGATAAGCTCTACAGATATCACCTGAAAACCTCTGCAAAGTCCTTCGCCTGATCACACAGTGCGAGGGATTGCAGATGAATTTTCTATCGGGTGCGTCGGCTTTCTGGGCATCAGCTGCAGGGAGTCGGCGCCGATGACCCGGCCCTCCCATATTGCCCTTATCGAATTTGAGCTGGATGGCTTCCATCAGAGCCTGGTGATTTATCGCCAGCAAATGGGCGAGTGGTATTCGCGCGCGCTGGATTCGGTGAGCCATGCGCTGGACATGCCGTCGCTGCTGGGGATGGATCGGGTGCTGCGGGTGGGGGATTCGCAGCGGTCGATGAGTATTTCGGATACCGACTTCTCCACCGTGGCCCAGTGCGCGGTGGGCGGCGAGCTGAAGATCGAGAGCCTGTTCGAGTCGGTGTATGACGTGCCGATTGGCAACATCCCGGTGGAGGTGATCGGGCTGGATGACGGCAGTTCCACCGTGATCATGCTGGATGAACAAGGCAAAGGCTCGCACCACTGCGCGGCGGGCGGACGCTATCAAGTGCGGGTTCAGGGCGGCGTTTCCGAGGAACAGGTCGATGCGCTGTTTGCTTCCTACGCCGGGCTGACGTCGGACCTGGAGAAGTGGCTGCGCGAGCAATGGAAAGAGTTCAAACCCTATTGGCAGCATTCGACCGCCAGCGCCATAGGCAGCGGCGTACTGGCGGGCAGTTGGGCGGCGATTC
>NZ_JACAQP010000034.1:0-20358 GCF_013387025.1 Pseudomonas reactans
GCCGAGTGTTGGGGCAAGAGCCTTTTGCTTACTTTTGGGCTCTATCAAAAGTGAGCCGCCGTAAGGGCGGAACCAATTTCAGCCGTTACCGCAGCAACGGATATGCACACCCTCCCAAACACCCCTAACCTGCATTTAACTCAAGTTACCCCACCCAATAAGTCGTTTGCACACCCCCCAAGCAAATACAAAACTGCATGTCACTCGCAAAACAACAACGTTGGGCAAACCACATGCAACTCGAGCGCAATTTCTACAACGGCCAATTCGTCGATCCCGCCAGCGACGCCCTGATCGCCGTCTACAACCCTGCCACCGAAACTCTCGTCGGCCACGTCAGCGCCGCTACGGCAGACGAAGCCATCGCCGCCGTCGACGCCGCTGCCATCGCCCAAAAGGCCTGGGGCAAACTCACCAGTATCGAGCGCGCAGAACACCTGCGGGCCTTTGCCGACGCTCTGGACGCCCAAGCCGAAGCGATCGGCACGGCGCTGGCCAACGAATCCGGCAAAAGCCTGAGCGACGCCAGCAATGAAGCCCGCTACGCCGCGCAGATCACCCGCTACCACGCCGAATGGGCTCGCCGGATCGAGGGCGAGATCATCCCCAGCGATACCCCGGACGAAAACCTGTTCCTGCAACGCGAGCCGATTGGCGTCGTAGCCTGCCTGATCCCGTTCAACTACCCGGTCTACACCCTGTTGCGCAAGATCGCCCCGGCGCTGATCGCGGGCAATACGGTGGTGGTGCGGCCGAGCAACAACACGCCGCTGTCGGCGTTTGAAATCGCCAAGGCCGTGGTCAAGGCCGGGATACCCGCGGGCGTCATCAATGTCCTGACCATGGACCACGCCACTGCCGCCAGCGTCTGCACCCACAAGGCCATCGGGCTGATTACCCTCACCGGCAGCGTGAATGCCGGGCGCATCGTGCTGGATTACTGCAAGGCCAATATCGCCAAGCCGTCGCTTGAGTTGGGCGGCAAGACCCCGGCGATCATCGAGGCCGACGCCAATCTGGAACAGGCCGCCAGCGCCATCGTTGCGTCCAAGACCACCCATTGCGGCCAACTGTGCACGGCGGTGGAACGTGTTTACGTCCATGAGCGTGTCTACGATCAGTTCCTCGCGCTGCTGAAAACAAAGATCGGCGCGGTGAATTTCGGTGACCGGGCCAAAGACGCCAACCTGATGGGGCCATTGGTCAACGCCAGCTCGCAAAAGAATATCCACGCCATGGTCGAGCGCGCCGTCGCTGCCGGTGCTGTACTGGAAGTGGGCGGCGTGCTGCCCGAAGGTCCTGGGCATTTCTACCCGCCGACCCTGCTCAGCGGTTGCCGCCAGGACATGGAAATCATCCAGGAAGAAATCTTCGGCCCGGTGTTGCCGGTACTCAAGTACCGCGACATCGACGAAGCACTGGCCATGGCCAACGACCACCAGTTCGGCCTGTCGTCGGTGCTCTACACCGAGAACTACCGCACGGCGATGAAAGTGGCGAATGCCATCGAAGCCGGCGAGTTGTACGTCAATCGCACCCCGGCGGACCCGTACCAGGGCTTCCACGCCGGCTGGAAACGTTCAGGGCTGGGTGGTGATGACGGTAAGCACGGGATGCTTGAATTTACCCAGACCCGCTTGGTGGTCATGAAGTACTGATCCACGAATACCCGCGACACCCTTAATAAAAACAATTATCGGGGCACCCGTGCATCGGGTGCCTGAGGTCCGAATGATGTCCAAGCCTGCACCCGTTGCCCAGGTTCCCGTTGCCGTGCCTGCGGCAAATGACACTGCCAGTCGCTATTTCCAATTGATGTTGCTGGTACTGGCCGCCGGGGCGATCTACCCGATCCTCTACCTGCGCCAGGTCTACCAGACCACCATGCTGGAAGTGTTCCACATCAACCACAGCGAGCTGGGCTATCTGTATTCCATGCTCGGCACGATCTTCCTGCTCAGTTACTTGCCCAGCGGCTGGTTGGCCGACCGCTTGCCGCCACGCTTCCTGATCTTCTTCTCGCTGGTTGCCACCGGTGGGTTGGGCCTGTGGTATTCGACGGTGCCGTCGATGACCGGCCTGATGATTATCTTCGGTTGCTGGGGCCTGACCACCGGCCTGACGTTCTGGGCCTCGGTGCTCAAGCGCGTGAAGATGATCGCGCACCACACCGAGCAGGGCCGTTTTTTCGGCATCCTCGATGGCGGTCGCGGGCTGGTCGAGGCGCTGTTGGCCACCGTGGCCCTGGGCCTGTTCGCCTATGCCACCGAAACCCGCAGCGAGACGGCGGCCGAGGGCTTCAAGCACGTGGTCTACCTGTATTCCTTCGTGTGCATCGCCATCGGCTGTGTGCTGGTGCTGCTCAAGGACCCCAAGTCCATGGCCGAGACTGCGGCGGTGGAGAAGGGCAAGTTCAACCTGATCGCCGACCTGACCACCCTGGTAAAAATTCCCGAGCTGTGGCTGGTGACCGCCATCGTGTTCTGCGGTTACCACATGTTCTGGGCCACCTACAGCTTCTCCGACTACCTGCAAGGCAGCGGCATGACCGCCTTGATGGCCGGCACCATCACCACCATCAAGCTGTGGATGCGTCCCATCGGTGGCATCGGCGGCGGCTGGCTGGGGGACAAGTTCTCCAACATTTCGGTGCTGATCGTCGCACTGGCGCTGGTGACCCTGGCGATGGTCGGGCTGATCGTGTTCCCGGCGTTCAACAGCCTCGGCTTGTTGATCGGTACGGTGATCTTCATCGGTTTGATGACCTACGCGATCCGTGGCCTGTACTGGGCGATCCTCGACAGCTGCGACATTCCGCTGCGCATCACCGGCCTGGCCATCGGCATTGTCTCGGTGGTGGGTTACCTGCCGGACACCTTTATCCCGCTGATCAACGGCTACCTGACCGACACCTACCCAGGCAAGCCCGGTTACAACCTGTATTTCGGCTACATCGCCTTTATCGGCGTGCTCGGCACCCTTGCGGCCTTGACCTTGCGCGCCCGAATCAACCGTAAAAAATTCAACCAGACAGGTGCCTGAGATGAAAATCGTCGCCCTTGAAACCCATATTGTTGCTGTCCCGCCGCCGCACATCGGCGGCATGTACTGGCTGTTCGTCAAGCTCAAGACCGACTGCGGCATCGAAGGCGTCGGCGAGATCTACGCCGCCACCTTCGGCCCCAAGGCCATGCTGCCGATCATCGAGGATGTATTCGAGCGCTACCTGCTCAACCACGACCCGCATCATATCGAGCGTTTCTTCCGCCAGGCCTATTCGAGCGGTTTTACCCAGCGTCCTGACCTGACCATGATGGGCGTGGTCAGTGGCCTGGAAATGGCCTGCTGGGACATCATCGGCAAGGCCGCCAACAAGCCGGTCTATGAGCTGCTCGGCGGCAAGGTCAACGAGCGCCTGCGTTCCTACACCTACCTGTACCCGGTCAATAGCCAGGGCGAATACGACTACGACGACCCGGACCTGGCGGCCGAATGCGCCATCGAGAACATGAACAAAGGCTTCACCGCCGTGAAATTCGACCCGGCCGGCCCGTACACCGCGTATTCGGGCCACCAGATCTCCCTTGAGGTGCTGGAACGCTGCGAAACCTTCTGCCGCAAGATCCGCGAAGCGGTGGGCGACAAGTGCGACCTGCTGTTCGGCACCCACGGGCAGATGGTGCCGTCGTCGGCGATCCGCCTGGCCAAGCGCCTGGAGAAATACGACCCGTTGTGGTTCGAAGAACCGGTGCCACCGGGCCAGGAAGACGCCATGGCCCAGGTCGCGGCCAAGACCAGTATCCCGATTGCGACCGGCGAGCGCCTGACCACCAAGTATGAGTTCTTCAAGCTGCTGCAGGCCGGTGGTGCTTCGATCCTGCAGATGAACGTGGCGCGCTGTGGCGGGCTGCTGGAGGCGAAAAAAATCGCGAGCATGGCCGAAGCCTACTACGCGCAAATCGCCCCGCATTTGTACAACGGGCCGATTGGCGCAGCGGCGAGCTTTCAGTTGGCCACGTGCACGCCGAACTTCCTGATCCAGGAAAGCATCATGACCTGGGGCGGTTTCCATGCCGAAGTGCTGACCAAGCCACTGCAATGGGAGGACGGCTACATCATCCCGTCCACCGAACCGGGCCTGGGGGTTGAACTGAACATGGACGTGGTGCGCAAGCACACGCCCTATACCGGTGAGCGCCTGCACCTGCAAATGGCGCCGACCCCGGCTGACGTAAAAGACACTTCGCCCGCCAAGGGCTAAAAAAACGACTATGCGGTAACCGTGAATGACATATGACTACATCATCGCCGGCGCTGGCGCCGCAGGCTGCATCCTCGCCAACCGGTTGTCCGCCTCGGGCGAACACACCGTGTTGTTGCTGGAAGCCGGCGGCAAGGACAGTTCCTGGTGGTTCAAGATCCCGGTCGGTTTCGCCAAAATGTATTACAACCCGACCTTCAACTGGATGTACTACAGCCAGCCGCAAAAGCAACTGGCCGGGCGTGAAATCTACGCGCCGCGCGGCAAAGTGCAGGGCGGCTCGGGCTCGATCAACGCCATGATCTACGTGCGCGGCCAGGCCCACGACTTCAATGACTGGGCCGCCAACGGCAACGACGGCTGGGGTTTTGCGGACGTGCTGCCGTATTTCCGCAAGCTGGAAAACCACCCGCTGGGCGACACCGAGTACCACGGCGGCAGCGGCCCCATCAGCATCACGCCGATGAAGGGCCAGACCCACCCGATCTGCGACGTGTTCCTCAAGGGTTGCGAGCAATTGGGCTATGCCCACAGCGATGATTTCAACGGCCCGAACTTCGAAGGCGCCGGTTTGTATGACGTCAATACGCGCAATGGTGAACGTTGCTCCAGCAGCTTTGCGCACCTGCACCCGGCGCTCGGCCGCTCCAATCTGACGGTGGAGTTGCATGCGTTGGTAGACCGTGTGCTGTTCGACGATCAGCAACGCGCCACGGGCATCGCCGTCACCCAACACGGCGTAACGCGCTCCTTCACGGCGCGCAAGGAAGTGATCCTGTGTGCCGGCGCGGTGGATACGCCGAAGATCCTGCAATTGTCCGGTGTGGCCGACCAGCACCTGCTGGCCGAGCACAATATCCCGCTGGTCAAGCACCTGCCGGCGGTGGGTGAAAACCTGCAGGACCATCTGTGCGCCAGCTACTACTACAAGGCCAACATCCCGACGCTGAACGACGAACTCAGTTCGCTGGTCGGCCAGCTCAAGCTGGGTTTGAAATACCTGCTGACCCGCAAGGGCGCGCTGGCGATGAGCGTCAACCAGGCCGGCGGCTTCTTTCGCGGCAACGACGAGCAGAAAGATCCGAACCTGCAGCTGTACTTCAACCCGCTGTCGTACCAGATTCCGAAAAACAATAAGGCCAGCCTCAAGCCCGAGCCGTATTCCGGCTTCCTGCTGTGCTTCAACCCGTGCCGGCCGACCAGCCGTGGCACCATCCGCATCGCCTCGAAAGACCCGCGGGATGCGGCCTTGATCGACCCTAATTACCTGAGCACTCAGAAGGACATCGACGAGGTGATCCAGGGCAGCCGGCTGATGCGCAAGATCATGCAGGCACCGGCTCTCAAGGGCATCACTGTGGCCGAGGTGCTACCTGGCGCGGCGGTGCAGAGCGATGAGCAAATGCTGCAATACTTCCGCGAGAACAGCGGCTCGATCTACCACCTGTGCGGTTCCTGCGCCATGGGCTCGGACCCGCAGGTCTCGGTGGTGGACAAGCGTTTGAAGGTGCATGGGCTGGAAGGGCTGCGCATTGTCGATGCGTCGATCTTCCCCAACGTGACCTCGGGCAATACCCATGCGGCGGTGCTGATGGTGGCAGAGAAGGGCGCGGATTTGATCCTCCAAGACGCCCGCTGAACCCTGTAGGAGTCCGGCTTGCCGGCGATGAGGCCCTAGAGCCCAGCGCCAACCTTGCGGGCGCCATCGCCGGCAAGCCGGACTCCTACAGGTTCAGGCCAGTGCTACCAGCCGCGTAAGCGTTCCCACACCTGTTTGTCGCCATTGTCCAGCAGGGCGTGGTAGCTGGCGAATTGGGTTCCCGTGGCGCACGCGTGATTGGGCAAAATGCGCAGACGCGTGCCCAACGGGAACCGTGCAGCCATATCCACATCACCGCCCTGGAACTGCCCCACCCCATGCTCCTGATTGGCGCTGCTCAACAGCAGCCCCGCAATCGGCTCACCGCGTTCGTTGCAGACCTGGCCGTATCCAAAGTCCTGTTTCTGCGATTGCGTGCCGCGATCCCGACTCATCGCCATCCAGCCCGCGTCCGTGATGACCCAGCCTTTTTCCGGCTGATGGCCGATGACCGTGGTCAGCACGCTCAAGGCCAGCTCATCTAGGCGGCATACGCCGATGTTGTGCATCACCAGGTCGAAAAAGGCATAGACCCCAGCGCGCAGTTCGGTCACGCCGTCCAGGTTGAGGGCGGATAACGCGGTGGGTGTCGAACCGACGCTGACCTGCGCGCAACGCATCCCAGCCGCACGGATGCGTTCGGCCGCTTCGACACACCGCGCACGCTCCTGCTCCGCGATGGCTTGCAGCGCGTCAGGCGTGTCCAGGCCGTAGCTTTCACCCGCGTGGGTCAACACGCCGGTGAGGCGGTCGCCAAGCAGGCGTGCGATGTCCAGCAGCAGCGGGTCGTGTGGCTTGACCCCAGAGCGATGGCCGTCGCAGTCGATCTCGATCATCACCGCAAAGCGTTCGCCATGCTCGCGGCCAAAATCAACGATAGCCTGGGCGCCGGCCAGGCTGTCGGTGATCAGCGTCAAGGCGCAACCCCGACGACGCAGCGCCAGGGCCTGGGGCAATTTGTGTGGGGCCATGGCTACGGCGTAGAGGATGTCGGCGATGCCCAAGTCGGAAAAATACTCGGCTTCCTTCAAGGTCGAAACCGTGATGCCACGCGCGCCCGCTGCGATCTGCGCCGCTACCACTTCAGCGCACTTGTGGGTTTTGACATGGGGGCGCAACTGCACGCCCAGGCTGTTGGCGCGCTGTTGCATGCGCTGGATATTGCGCTGCATTTTCTCGGTATCGATCAGTGCTGCTGGCGTGTCCAAAGTTGCAACTCCACTAGAGGGGACGGCGCTGAAATTGACGCCCTGTCCAGGACTGGATATGTTGTCTTGCATGAAAAACACCTCTCCCAACGATACTCACCTGATCAGCCAGCTCGAACAGATTGCCGAAGGCTTGAGCAAGACCTTCAGCCCGTTTTGCGAAGTGGTGCTGCACGACTTGCGCGACCCGCAGCACTCGATCCTGGCCATCCATAACAACCTGTCCGGACGCGCGCCGGGAGACCCGACTACCGAGTTGGGCCTGGCGCGAATTGCCGACCCGGACTACCCGCAAGTCATCGCCAATTACCAGAACCAGTTCAGTGACGGCCGCCAGGTCAAAAGCACCTCGATCGGCATCAAGGGCGCGGGTGGCGAGTACGTCGCGGCCTTGTGCATGAACGTCGATCTCTCATTGTTCCGTGGCTTGCAAGGCATGCTGGAACAGTTCGGCTCGGTCAGCGGCGACAAGCTCATCGAGTCCCTGGACCCTTCCGGCGCCGACGTCATCCGTGCGCGTATCGACCAGTTTGCCGCCCGCCTGGCCACCACCCCGCGTGCATTGAAGACGGCGGACCGGCGTGTGTTGATGCAGGAACTCAAAGACTCGGGTTGCCTGGACATTCGCCGCGCCATGGAAACCGTGGCTTCCCACTTGGGCGTGTCGCGCGCGGCGGTCTACACCTACGCCAAGTAGCGCGCCACGGCTTCAATCTCCACGAGGTACCCGTGGTGCAACTCGGGCACCGGCACCACCGCGCGGGCAGGGCGGTGGTCGCCCAGCGCGGCGGCGTACACGCTATCGAACTCCGGCCAGTGTTTAACGCCCGCCACGTACACCGTGACCTTGACCAGATCCTCTGGCGCCGCGCCGGCCGCTTTCAAGATCTCCAGCAGATTGTTCAGGGTTATCTGCGCCTGTTCGACAAACGACGCCGACAGGTTGTGCTGCCCATCCGGGCTGACCGGCAATTGCCCGGAGATGTACAGCGTGTCGCCGTGGCGGATGGCTTGCGAGTAATGGCCAGCGGGTTTGGCTGCGTTGGGCGTCTGGATGATCTTCATGACGCCTCGCTCAGCAGCGCGGCGTACTTCTGGATATCGACGTTGCCACCGGTGACGATAATGCCCACGCGCTGACCCTTGAACCGCCCACCTTCGTTGAGCAATGCCGCCAACCCCAGGCAGCCGGTAGGCTCGACTACCAGTTTCATGCGCTGCATGAAGAACTTCATCGCCCCCACCAGCTCGGCATCCGTCACGGTGAGGATGTCGTTCACCTGGTCGCGGATGATCGGGAAGGTGTAGTCGCCCAAGTGTTGAGTCTGCGCACCATCGGCAATGGTAGCCGGTGTGTCGATATGCACGATGCTGCCGCTGCGAAACGAGCGTTGGCCGTCATTGCCGGCTTCGGGCTCGACGCCATACAGCAGGCAGTCGGGCGCCAGGGCGCGGGTGCTCAGTGCGGTGCCCGAGAGCATTCCGCCGCCGCCAAGGCCAACGAACAATGCATCCAGCGGGCCGGTGAATTCCAGCAACTCCTTGGCGGCTGTACCTTGTCCGGCAAGGATGTGCGGGTGGTCATAGGGTGGGATCAGGGTCAGGCCGTGTTCAGTCGCCAGATCACGGCCGATCTGCTCGCGGTCTTCGGTGAAGCGGTCATATAGCACCACGCGGGCGCCATATTCGCGGGTGGCCGCAACCTTGGCGGCAGGCGCATCGGTGGGCATTACGATGGTCGCCGGTATGCCTAACAACTGCGCTGCCAGGGCAATGCCCTGGGCGTGGTTGCCGGAGGAAAACGCCACCACACCGGCCTTGCGCTGCTGATCATCGAAGCGCGACAACGCGTTGAAAGCACCGCGAAACTTGAACGAGCCAGCCCTTTGCAGGTTTTCACACTTGATGAACACTTGGGCGCCGGTCAGCGCATCGAGGGTGCGTGAGGTGAATACCGGCGTGTGATGGGCGAAGCCTTCCAAACGTTGGGCGGCGGCGATGACGTCTTGGTAAGTGGGCGATGGCATGGGCGGACCTCGTTGTCGTGTCTGGATAAAATATCCATATCAAGACAAGTTGTAAAGGTCTGCCTGGGTTCAGTGACCCACCAGTTCCTCCAGCAATTGTTCCTTGTAGCCTTGCAGTATCGGGGAGGCGCGGTCCCGAGGGTGGGGCAGCTCAACCCGGATCTCATGCTTGATCCGCCCGGGGTGGGCGTCCATCACAATCACCCGGTCACCGAGGTACAGCGCCTCCTCGATGTCGTGGGTGACCATGATCACCGTGCAGCGCTGTTGCACCCAAATACGTTGCAGTTCCCGTTGCAGGTGCACGCGGGTCAGGGCGTCCAGGGCTCCCAGCGGCTCATCCAGCAGCAACACTTTGGGCTTGTTGATCAGCGCCCGGGCAATGGCGGCGCGTTGCGCCATGCCACCGGACAGTTGGTGGGGGTAAGCATTTTCAAAGCCGGCAAGGTTGACCCGTGCGATGTGTTCGGCCACCAAGCGGTCCTTCTCGGCCTGAGGCAGCTTGTGGTTTTTCAGGGCCAGGGCAATGTTCTGGCTGACTGTCATCCACGGGAACAGACGATGGTCCTGGAACACGATGCCGCGTTCCAGGCTGGTAGCCGCAATGCGTTGGCCGTCCAGCAGGATGTCACCGTCGTACTCGGCTTCCAGCCCGACGATCAACCGTAGCAGGGTGGATTTACCACAGCCGCTGGCGCCGACAATGCTGACGAATTCACCAGGGTGCACATCCAGCTGGATATTTTGCAGAACAGGCAGGTCACGGCCTTCGATCCGGTAAGCCTTGTTCAAGCCACGGATTTGCAGGGCGCCGGTGTGCACATGAGCGGGGTGAGCGATTGCATTCATAGCAGGGCCTTTCAACGGAGGTTGCGCCAGCGCAGCAGGTGGCGGCTCAAACGGGTGAACAACAGGGTCATCAAGTAGCCGAGCAAGCCGATGCACAGCACGCTCAGCACGATCACTTCCATGCGCGAGCCGGCTTCGGCGTTCATCATCAAGTTGCCCAGGCCTGCCCCTGAGGACAGGAACAACTCGCTGCCGATCGCTGTGACCCAGGCAAACGCCAGGGCATGCAGCACACCCGTGGCGATGCTCGGCAACGCCGCTGGCAGCAGCACCTGGGTGAATTGCTGCACGGGCGTCAGCACCAGCACCTGGCCGACTTCGCGGTAACGCCGCTCCACATGGCTGAAGCCCTGGTAGGTGTTGAGCACCATCGGATAAAACGCGGCGAGGCTGACGATCAGCACCTTGGAGAACTCGCCATTGCCGAACCACATGGCGATGAGTGGGATCCAGCCGAGCATCGGCACCTGGCGGATCGAATGGAACAGCGGGCCGATCAGGCGGTTGGCCACGCTGGACAGCGCCATCCACACCCCCAGCGTCACGCCGAACAGAATGCCCAGCACCAGGCCGCTGCTGGTGCGCGCCAGGCTGGCGAGCAGGTTGACCAGCAGTTCGCCGTTGCCGAGCATTTCCAGCAACGCGGTGCCAATCGCCGACAACGGCACAAACGCATAGGCCCCTGCGGCGTCCTGGCGTGAGGCGTATTCCCAGGCGAGCACCAACAGCAGCGGCAGCAACAGACCCCGGGATTTTTTCAAGAGAGGCAACATGGATGGGCTCCTAGCGGGTCTGCCAACGGAAGAGGTGTTGTTCGATACGTCGCAAGCCGTAGTCAAGGGCAAAACCGATCACCCCCGTGACCACCACGCCGACCATCACCACATCGATACGCAGCATCTGCCGGGCCATTTCGATCATCTGGCCGAGGCCGCTGTCGGCCGCGAGCAGTTCGGTGGCTACCAGCACCACCCAGGCGCGGGTCAGGCTGATACGAAAGCCGGTGATGATCGGCGGCGCCGCCGCGGGCAGAGCGACCAGGCGCACAAAGGTCGGCCACCGTAGGCGGTACACGTCGGCCACTTCGAAGTAGCTGCGCGGAATGCCACGCACGCCTTCCCCGGCCGCCAGGGCCACGGGGAAAAAGGCGGTCTTGGCGACAATGATGATCTTGAAGGTTTCATCGATACCGAACAGCAGCACGAACATCGGGATCAAGGCGATGCTGGGGATCTGGCGCAAGGTGTGGAACAGCGGCCCGCAGTACACTTCTACGTTCTTCGACGTGGCCATCAGCACGCCGAAAGCCAGGCCGCACAGTGAGCCGATGCCAAAGCCGAGACCGAGGCGCGACAGGCTGTTGCCCAGGTGCTCGAGTAGTTCACCACTGGCGAGCAGCACTTCAAAGGTTTGCAACACCTGGGCCGGAGGCACCAGCAGGTTGCGCGGGAAGATGCCGAGATGGGCCACCAGCGCCCAGGTGGCGAGCAGGGCGAGGGGCGAGATAAGCCAGGAGAGTAGTCGAAGGAGGCGCATGGCAGGTCTTAATTGGGCTAAGTACCTGGCAGCTATCGCAAGACATGTGCCACAAACCGTAGGAGCCCGGCTTGCCGGCGATGAGGCCCTTGAGACGGGTGCATAAACAGAGGACGCCATCGCCGGCAAGCCGGGCTCCTACAGGGGCGAATCGCAGAAATGGTGAATGGGTGCTGCTACAGCAGCACCCATTCAGCAATCCCCTCAGAAGTCGTAGCTCACACTGGTGTAGTAGAACGCGCCCTGAGCACCCTCCGGGCTGGTGATCGAGTACTTCGGCACGCCATACAGTTGCGCGCCATCGGCCTTGTCCGGGTGGGTGTCGAACAGGTTGATCGCGCCCACTGAGACTTTCACGCCTTTGTAGAAGGTGTACGACACGTCCAGGTCGGTCACCCATTGCGGGCTGTAGGTCTGGTCCAGGCTGGGGTTGGTGGCGTTGAGGCTTTTCCATTCGCCATAGCGTCGCTGGGCCACAGTGACGCCCCAGCTGTCATACAGCCAATTGGCGCTCAGGGTCAGCTTGGAGTCCGGAGTGCCGTCTTCAATCAGGCCCTGGGTATTGCGCCCGACGATCTGCGAGCCCTTGATGTTGCCCACATCGCGCAGGCCGGTGATGGTCGTATTGTTCTTGGCAAACCCGCTGCTTAGGTTCAAGCGGCCCCAGCGTTGCAAGTCCCATTGGTAGTTGCCGGTCAGCTCGATCCCATCGGTGCGGGTGTCGGCGACGTTGGTGTAGAACGCCGCGCTCTGGATATTGGCGTAGGGCGTGCCGGCGAAGATCGGCGTGACCACGCTGGCGGGCAACTGGTCGGAGAGGGTGATGCGGTTGTCGATGTTGATGCGATAGGCGTCCACCGTCACCGAGGCGTTTTCAAGGGGGCGCCAGACCAGGCCGAGGGAGTAGTTGGTCGACTCTTCCGGCTTGAGCGCCTTGCCGCCGAGTGCCTGGGCTTCCGGGCTGTTGGCGCGCAACGTGCGCTGTTGCACTTCGACGTAATTGCCACTGCCCGGCGGCTGTTCCACCACCTGCACACTGAACGACGACATGCCGCTCTGCACCAGTGACGGCGCGCGATAGCCCGTGCTGGCGGTGGCCCGCGCGGCGATTTGCGGGGTGAAGTCATAGCGCAGCGAGAGCTTGCCGTTGGTGGTGTCGCCAAAGTCCGAGTAATGCTCAGTGCGGACCGCCACCCCGGCCTGGAACTTCTCGGTGATCTGGCCTTCGACGTCGATATACGCACCCAGCACTTTGCGATCCAAGGACGCCGCATCCACTTGGGTAATGCCCGAGTAGTAACCGGGAACGCGTCGCCCGGTGATCGGGTCGACCGTGTTGAACAGCGGTCCGTTCTGCCAGCCGGCGGCTTCACCCGCGCTCAACTGATAGTTCTCCTTGCGCCAGGCCAGCCCGGCGGAAAGCGTCAGCGGCTTGAACAACAGGTCGGTGGGGAAGTCGCGCACCCAGTCCAGGGTCAGGTTGGTCTGGTCGTTTTCGCGCTTGCCGGTGTAGATACTCGACGGGCTGCTGGCGCCGTAGCTGGGGTTGATCGCGTTGCGGTCGTTGGACTTGAGGGTGTTGTTGCCATGGTTCAACGCCAGGTCGAATTTGCCCAGTTGATCATTCTCGAAGCGCAAACCGCCGGTCACGGCGTAGTCCTCAAGCCCATAGCGGGTGATCGGCAAGCGACCGTCCGGGTAGCGCGCCAATGCATTGCTGCCGTAGTTGTTGCGCAGGGTCGTGGGCGGGTCGAAAAAGCCTTCGGCGTCGGTATTCTTGTGGGCGTAGGTGGCAAACCCGTAGGCCGTCAGCCCCTCGCCAATGCCGATTTCGCTGTTGGCCACGACGTTGTATTGGTCCGAGACATTGCCCGAGCCCCAGCGCCAGGTGCGGTAGCGGTTGTTCTGCTCGCGCGGCGTGTTCACGCTGGTGTCGCCGGGGTAAAAGATCCGGTTGTCGGGGTTGGTGTCGCTGGCCGGGTCCTGGCTGCCGGCATCGAAACTGAGGGTGAGGAAACCGTCGTTGGGCAGGGCGAAACCTTTCCAGCCACTGAGTTTGCGCTGGATGCCGTCCCCCTTGTCATAGCCGCCGAAACGGTAACCGAGGTTGCCGCCGTCGTCGTTTTCCTTGAGCACAATGTTGATCACCCCCGCGATGGCGTCGGAGCCGTATTGCGCGGCGGCGCCGTCGCGCAGGATCTCCACGCGCTGGATCGCACTGAGTGGGATCAGGCTCAAATCCACTGCCGCCGCGCCACGGCCATTTACCAGGCTCTGGCGGGTGATGTTGGCGCTGCTGTGACGGCGTTTGCCGTTGACCAGCACCAGCACTTGGTCCGAGGCCAGCCCGCGCAGTGAGGCGCCCTGGGCGATGGATCCGGAGAATGCCCCCTGAGGCGACTGCGGGAAATTGAACGAGGGCGACAGGGCGGTGAGGGCGCCGGACAGGTCGGTGGCCCCGGTCTGTTGCAATTGCTCGCCAGACAGTACATCTACCGGCGCCGCGCTTTGCAGGGCGGTCAAGTCGCTGCGGCGGGTGCCGAGTACCACCACGGTGTCCAGGTGATCGTTTTTTGCCGTGGGCTGGCTGTCGTCTGCCGCAAAGACAGGCACGGCAAGGCTGCCCATGACCAGCGCAATGGCGCCGGCCAACGGAGTGCGTTGGAACATAATTAGGTCCTTTCAGAAAACCACCAAGCGTGTAGGTGCCCGGCAAGCCGGACGCCTACAGTGGGTGATGGTGGGAATTGGAGGTTAGAAGCGGCTGGTCACGCTCAGGCCCACGGTGCGCGGGTCGCCATAGGTGATCACGTATTGGCCCAGGCCACCGTTCGGCCGGCCATGGACTTGGTAGCGGCGGTCGGTGAGGTTATTGACGAAACCGGTAACGCTGAGTTTTTCGTCCGGGCTGTACCAGGTCAGGCGACTGTTGGCCAAGGTGTAGTGCGGCTGGCTGAGGTCTTTGTCGGCGCTGCTCTGGCGGTCGGCAAGGAAGTATTCCTTGTCGCGAAAGCTAACGTCCGCACCGGCAACCAGCTTGCCGCCGATTTCCAACGGGATGGTGTAGTCGCCACCCAGGGACACCACGTTGCGCGGCGAACGCACGAAGCTGTTGCCGCTGTAGTCACCGGTAACTGCACCGGTGGTGGGGTTGGTGTTCTTGAAGTCGGTGTATTCGGTGTCGAGGAATGAGATGGCCGCGCGCAGGTGCAGGTAGTCCGTGGGTTGACCTTCCAGCTCCAGCTCAGCACCTTTGACCTTGCCCTTGGCGCCGTTGGTCAACGCCGTGGTCAGCACGCCGTTGTTGACCGTCAGCAGGTTCACCTGAATGTCCGAGTAGTCGTAATAGAAGATGTTCGCGTTAGCCGTCAGGCGGTGGTTGAACCACTCCGACTTGACGCCGAACTCATAGGCATCGAGTTGTTCCGGGTCCACCGTGGTCAGTTGCGAGAGGCTAGTGGACAAGCCGGTGTTGAACCCGCCGGACCGGAAGCCGTGGGCGTAGCGGAAGAACACGCGCACGTTGTCGTTGATGCGGTATTCCGGCGTCAGGTCGTAGGTCCAGGCTTCCCAGGTCTTGTTTTCCTGGCGATTGCCGTTGCTGCCGGCGGCGGCCAGCGGAATCAGCGGGCCGTTGGCAGTGGCGCGGGTGAGCTGGGTGAGGCTGAGGTCGATGTCTTTCTTTTCCTGGGTCCAGCGCAGGCCACCGGTGACGCTGAAATTGTCGGTGAAGTCGTAGGTCAGGTTGCCAAACAGCGCGTAACTGTCGGTCTTGTGGTCGTAGCTCAGGTCTCGCAAATCCGTGGCGCCGTTGATCTGGTTCGAGCCGGTGCCGTTCGGTGTCGGGCCTGGCTGGATGAAGCGCCCGGCCGTGCTGTCCAGCTCCTCATGGAAATAGTGCGCACCCGCCAGCCAACGCAGGGTTTCCTGTTGGGGCGAGGCCAGGCGGATTTCCTGGGAGTACTGGGTGTATTTGTTGTCGGCGGTGGAGGCGCCGTTGACTTCATAGGGCGTGTAGTCGCCATCGCTGCTGGACTGGCCGCGAATGTAGTCATAGGCGCTGATCGACGTCAGCGTGTAGTCGCCCAGGTGCCAATTGAGCGTCAGCGACGTGCCGTCGTGGTCCAGCTTGGAATCGTCCTTCACGTTCAGCGCGATATTGCGCCCCAGCGGGCGCTGGTAGCCCACGTTGTAATAACGCCCCAGGGTCAACGCACCGTTGGCACCGTCGCCCTTGAATTCGCGGCTGTGGATCTTCCACAGCGCATCCAGGTCGTCGTTGAGCTGGGCGAAGAATTGCAGGCGCACGGCCTTTTTGTTGACGTCGCCGTAGGTGTGATCGTCCACCAGGTTCTTCTGGAATCCGTCGCGCTCTTCGGAGTACAGCGAGATCCGCGCGGCGAGTTTTTCATCGACCAGCGCACCGCCCAACGCGCCGCTGAGGATGCGTTCGTTCTTGCTGCCAAAGCCGATCGTGCCGAAACCGTCGGTGTCGAAGGTCGGCTTCTTGGAAATGATATTCACCGCGCCGGCCGTGGTGTTCTTGCCATACAGCGTGCCCTGCGGCCCGCGCAGGATTTCTATACGCTCCAGGTCCCACAGCGGACTGCCGCCGGCAATCGGTGCGTTCAGGTACACATCATCGGCGTAGATGCCCACCGGGTACACGGTGGCCGCCCCGGTATCACCGGTGCCCAGGCCACGGATGTACCAGCGCGGGCGGCCGTCACCGTCCGGGTTTTTGGCCGACGCGTTGGGAATGAAGGTGGTGATGTCGCCCATGTTGCGTACGCCGTCGGCGACGATGTTGGTGCCCTGGACCGCCGACACCGCCACCGGAACCTCTTGCAGGGTTTGCTCGCGATGTTGTGCGGTGACGGTGACGGTCTTGAGTGATGGCTCGGTTTTGCTGGTGTCGTCTTCGGCGGCATGGGCGCCACCGGCAACCAGCAAAGCGAGCCACAGGCCCTTGGTGATTGGATTGATTTTATGCATGGCAGTCTCCCCCGGAAAATGTGTCATTGAAGGGGGTAGAGCAGAGATCGTGCCAACAGGATTTCAGGGTGGATACATGTATGTAAATTGTTGAATATAAACGATTAAAAAATATTTTAAGGTGAATTTTTACAGGCAAATGAGAGCCTTGGGAAAGGCCTGTGGAACAATCAGCAGAAAGTGCTTGGAGGGTGCTGCTGGAGCAGCAATGGAGGTGTTGCCTAGCCAACATTGTAGGCGCCCGGCTTGCAGCGATGGCGTCGTCGAGATCGCCATCGCCGGCAAGCCGGGCTCCTACAAGGGTGATGTGTGATGCCAGGATCAGACGGCGACGCGGGAGGTGGAACCGATGACTTTTTCCAACACGCTGAAGTCGATCCAGTCGCGCACATCAAAGCGCTTTGGAATGAAGTTCCAGCGAAACAGGAAATCGGTGAAATCCTGCAACGCCTCGATCGAGCGCGAGTCGAGCGTTGTGCGCAAGCGCCGGTGGGCATCCTCGCCATACGCCGCCGTGACCCAGTACTCACTGGTATTGAGTTCCTTGGCGAGAAAGCGCCGGGTTTCCTCCGGGTTGGCCCAGGCCCATTGCTCAGTGCGCAGCACCGTGTCGACGATCTTCACACTGGCGTCGAAATGCTCCGTCAGCAAGTGCGTATCCACCGTGAGCGTACGTGGCGTGCCGTTGTTGGAGCGGATCAGCGGGTCCGGATGGGAACCCGTGTCGACCACTACATGCAGCCCGAACTCATTGGCCAGGTGTACGGCGTGGGCGCCCTTGAGGAAGATCGCGTCGATATCGCCGCGCAGCAGGCCGATCAGTTCGTTGTTGCGGCGGCTGAAGCGGCTGACGCCCAGGCTGACTTCTGGGCCGTAGACATACGAGGTCTGGTTATCGCTGTAGGTGCCGCCGTAAGGGTAGTCCACCAATTCCACGTCCGACACGTTCAGGCCTTCGAGCTTGAGCGCGTTTTCCAGGCCGCGCAGGGCCTGGGCGCGGGTGAAATCGATCTGCACGTTGGCCCATTTTGGCAGGCCGAAGCGCCGGTTTTTCAGGTCGCGAACGCTCTTCACGCCGCTCTCGGCGGTGGTCAGGATCAATTGCACTTCATCACTCCACGACAACCCCAGCACACGGGTTTGCACGCCGCTGGCATAGGCCCAGATCGCCGGGATGTTACCGCCGTGGCGTACCGAATTCTGCAGGTGGTGGTCATAGTGGGCTTCGCGTACTTCGCGCTCGGTGGATTCACGCAGCGATTGGATGTTGGTGCCGTAGGGCAGGAAGGCTTCGGCCAGTCGCCCGGACTGCACCGCAATGCCCAGCCCGGTGGGGACGGGGCTGTGGGTGTACCAGAGAGTATCGAGTGGTTTGCTCATAAAATTCTTCGTTCAACTCCATGAAGCCTGGCGGCTCAGCCTGCCAGCGCGGTGTTGCCATTGAGCAACGCATTCAATGGCCGTGCATCGATCCATTCACGCACATCAAAGCTTTGCGCAATAAAGCGCCAGCGGTGCAGGAAGCAGGTGAAGTCCTGCAGGACGGCGATGGCTTGCTCATCCAGTTCAGTACGCAGGCGCAGGTGCGCGTCGTCGCCGTAGGCGGCCGTGACCCAGTACTCGCTGCTGTTGGTTTCACGGGCCAGGTAACGGCGGGTGTCTTCGGGATGAGTGTGAGCCCATTGTTCGGCACGCAGCACCGAGTCGAGAATGCCGGTGGCCACGTCGAAATGCTGGTCGAGCAGGTTCAGGTCCACCGCCAGGGTGCGCGGCGTGCCGTTGTTGCTACGGATCAGTGGGTCGGGATGGGAACCGGTGTCGATCACCGTGTGCAGGCCGAAATCATGGGCGTGCTGTGCGGCGCTGGCGCCCTTGAGGAAGATCGCATCGACTTCGCCTCGCAGCAGTCCGATCAGCTCCAGGTTGCGCTGGCTGGCCTGAGTCGTCACGGGCGTACCTGCCACATTCTGCACGGCACTGTCGCTGAAGGTGCCGCCATAGCTGAAGTTGACGAGCTTCACATCGCCGACCTTGAGGCCTTCCAGCGACAACGCGTTTTCCAGCCCGCGCAGGGCCTGGGCACGGGTGAAATCAATCTGCGCGCCGGCCCAGTCCGGCAGGCCAAAGGTGCGGCCCTTGAGGTCCTTGACGGTCTTGATGCCGCTGTCCGAGCGAGTCAGGATCAGCTGCACTTCATCCGCCCAGGACAAACCGATCACGCGGGTTTCGCGGCCTTGGGCACGCGCCCAGATGGCCGGGATATTGCCGCCGTGGCGTACAGAGTTTTGCAGGGTGTGGTCGAAGTGCGACTCGCGCACTGCCTTGTCATTCGATTCGCGCAAGGACTGCACCTCAGTGCCGAGGGCACCGACCGTGTCTTGCAGCCAGCCTTTTTGCACCGCAATGTCCAGACCGGTGGGGACGGGACAACGGGTGTACCAGAGGGTGTCGAGAGGTTGTGTCATCAAGGAGTCTCCCCAGCAGTCAGGCGCTGGCTTTCAAGGGTTGGATTGCCGGGCGTTGGTGCACCAGGGGCAAGACTTCCTGGCCGATGCGCAGGGCTTCTTCTAGGTGTGGGTTGCCGGCGAGGATAAAGGTCGAGAAGCCGGCGTCGCGGTATTCCACCAGGCGCTCGGCGATGTTTTCGTGGCTGCCCACCAGGCCGACGGTCGGCCCCGGCTTGGCCTTGGCAAAACCGGCCCACAGGTTGGGGCCGATGATCAGGTCTTCAAAGCGATCGACGTTTTGGTGGTAGGCGGTTTGCCGCGCGGCGCCCACCGAATCCGAACCGCTGGTAAAACCCTTGGCGACCGCACTGGTCTTGCCTTCGAGCTTGTCGAACTGACGGCGCAGGTCTTTCCAGGCCAGCTCTTCGGTCTCGCGGGCGAACAGGTCCACTCGCAAACCGAAACGCACGGTACGGTCCTGTTTGTCGGCCAACTCACGCACCCGGTCGATATGTGGCTTGAGCTTGTCGATCGGCTCGGCCCAGTTGAGGTATACGTCGGCATGCTTGGCGGCCACATCCAGGGCTGCGTCGGAGAACCCGGAGAAATACACCCCAGGCTTGCGCTCGTTATGCAGGCCGGCCGGCAGGGCGCCGTTTTCCAGTTGGTAGATATCGCCGTCGTAGGAAAATTTTTCGTTTTCCCAGAGGCCCTGGATGATGTCGAGGAACTCGCCGGTGCGCTTGTAGCGCAGGTCGTGTTCGAGGAAGTCGCCGTTGGCCCGTTGGCTGGCGGGGTTGCCGCCGGTGATGATGTTCCATTCCAGGCGGCCGCGACTGAGGTTCTGCAGGATCGCGGCCTGCTGGGCGGCGTAGGCGGGCAGAGTCCAGGTGGCCTGGAAGGCGATTAGGAACTTGATGCGCCGGGTTTCACGGGCCAGTGCGGCGGCGGCGATCCAGGGCTCGGGGCCGGTGGGCAACAGGGCGCCTTCGAAGCCGGCGAGTTCGGCGGCCTTGGCGACTTGGGCGATGTAGTCGATGTAGGTGAAGTCGTCGGGTTCGCCGTTGGGCAGGCGGCCTGGGGCGATATGGCCGGGACGATAATTGGGATTGCCGCGGTTGTGCTTGTCGGTGGTGAGTTGCGGGCCGTCGGTGCCCAGTGGCAGGCGCCAGAAAAATTCAGTGCTCATGGGTGCTCCTGATTTGAGTCGTGCGGGGTGCTTGGACCTGATGGTGGGGATGTGTGCAACGGGCATGCCATGGGGGTTGGGGGTAATGGTTTCGGGGGGGCTGGGGTGTGTTTTTTCGGGGGGGTGCTGCTGTGGCAGCAGTCTTGCAGCAGTGGGTGTTTGGGGGGCAGCAGGTGGGGTGGGGTGGGGTGGGGGGTATATCCGTTG
>NZ_JACAQP010000035.1:0-33580 GCF_013387025.1 Pseudomonas reactans
GCGTTTTGCTTACTTTTGCGCTGTTCAAAAGTGAGCCGCCGTAAGGGCGGAACCCATATCAGCCATCACCCAACCAACGGATATTCACCCAGCACAACCTAAACCCCAGGCACCAAAAACGCCGCCTCCAACAACTGCCGCGTATACCCATGCTGCGGCGCGGCAAAAATCCCCGCCGCATCCCCCTGTTCCACCACCTGCCCATGCTTCACCACCATCAACTGATGGCTCAACGCCTTGACCACCGCCAAATCATGGCTGATAAACAGATAGGTCAAGTTGTACTTGGCCTGCAAACTGCGCAACAACTCCACCACCTGCCGCTGCACCGTGCGATCCAGCGCCGACGTCGGCTCATCCAGCAAAATCAGGCGCGGCTTGAGCACCAACGCCCGGGCAATGGCAATGCGCTGACGCTGCCCACCCGAGAACTCATGGGGGTACCGATGCCGCGACTCCGGATCCAACCCGACTTCCTTGAGCGCCGCAATAATCGCCGCTTCCTGCTCCAATGGCGTCCCCATCTTATGGATACGCAACCCCTCGCCAACAATCTCACTGACACACATCCGCGGGCTCAAACTGCCAAACGGGTCCTGGAACACCACCTGCATCTCCCGACGCAACGGACGCACCTGTTGCTGGCTGAGCTTATCCAACTGCTGCCCTTCAAAACGAATGCCGCCCTTGCTCGCGATCAACCGTAGAATCGCCAGGCCCAGGGTCGATTTGCCCGAGCCGCTTTCGCCCACGATTCCCAGGGTCTGCCCCTGGGGCAGGCTAAAGTTGATGCCGTCCACCGCCTTGACATAATCGACGGTATTGCGCAAAAAGCCCTTCTTGATCGGGAACCACACTTTCAGGTCATCGACTTCCAGCAACGGAGGGCCGACTTCGTTGCCGGCCGGTCCGCCGCTGGGCTCCGCCGCGAGCAGTTCCTGGGTATACGGATGCTGGGGCGATTGGAACAGCGTTTCACAGTCGGCCTGTTCGACGATGCAACCCTTTTGCATCACGCACACGCGATGGGCGATACGCCGCACCAGGTTCAAGTCATGGCTGATCAGCAGCAGGGCCATGCCCAGGCGCGCCTGCAACTCCTTGAGCAATTCGAGGATCTTCAACTGCACGGTCACATCCAGCGCCGTGGTCGGCTCATCAGCGATCAGCAGCTCCGGTTCATTCGCCAGGGCCATGGCGATCATCACCCGTTGGCGCTGGCCTCCGGATAGCTCATGGGGCAGGGCCTTGAGGCGTTTGTGCGGTTCGGGAATGCCCACCAGGTCCAGCAACTCCAGGGTACGTTGGGTGGCGACCTTGCCTTGCAGCCCCTTGTGCAGGCCGAGCACTTCGTTGATTTGCTTCTCGATGGAGTGCAGCGGGTTCAACGAGGTCATCGGCTCCTGGAAGATCATTGCAATGCGGTTGCCGCGAATGTGGCGGATGGTTTTTTCTTTCAGTGTGAGCAGGTCCTGCCCGGCATAATTGATGGTGCCGGAGGGGTGCCGCGCCAGCGGGTAGGGCAGCAGGCGCAGGATCGAGTGGGCTGTCACCGATTTGCCTGAGCCGCTTTCACCCACCAGGGCGATGGTCTCGCCACGCTTGATGTCGAAGCTGACGTTGTTCACCACACGGTGGTGATGGTCGCCCGTGACGAACTCGACGGAGAGGTCGCGGATTTCGATCAGATTGTCCTGATTCATCTCATTTCCTCGGGTCGAAGGCATCGCGAGCGGACTCGCCGATAAACACCAGCAAACTCAACATGATCGCCAGCACGGCAAAGGCACTCATGCCCAGCCACGGCGCTTGCAGGTTGGATTTACCTTGGGCCACCAGTTCACCCAGCGACGGCGAACCGGCCGGCAAGCCAAAACCGAGGAAGTCCAGGGCGGTGAGGGTGCCGATGGCGCCGGTGAGAATGAACGGCATGAAGGTCATGGTCGACACCATCGCGTTGGGCAGGATATGCCGGAACATGATCGCGCCATTCTGCATGCCCAAGGCCCTGGCGGCGCGCACGTATTCCAGGTTGCGCCCGCGTAGGAACTCGGCACGCACTACATCCACCAGGCTCATCCACGAAAACAACAACATGATGCCCAGCAACCACCAGAAATTGGGCTGCACGAAACTGGCGAGGATGATCAGCAGGTACAACACCGGCAGCCCGGACCAGATCTCCAGGAAGCGCTGCCCGGCCAAATCGACCCAACCGCCGTAGAAACCCTGCAAGGCTCCGGCGATCACGCCGATGATCGAGCTGAGCACTGTCAGCGTCAGGGCAAACAGCACCGACACACGGAAGCCGTAGATCACGCGTGCCAGCACATCGCGGCCCTGGTCATCGGTGCCCAACAGGTTGACGCTGGAAGGCGGCGCAGGCGCCGGCACTTTCAGGTCGTAGTTGATGCTCTGGTAGCTGAACGGAATCGGCGCCCACAAGGTCCAGGCATCCTTGGCCTTGAGCAGTTCCTGGATGTAGGGGCTCTTGTAGTTGGCCTCCAGCGGGAATTCACCGCCAAAGGTGGTCTCCGGGTAGCGCTTGAGCGCGGGGAAGTACCAGCCGCCGTCGTAGTGCACGACCAGCGGTTTGTCATTGGCGATCAGCTCGGCGCCCAGGCTCAGCACGAACAGGATCAGGAACAGCCACAGTGACCACCAGCCACGCTTGTTGGCCTTGAACCGTTCGAACCGACGGCGATTGAGGGGGGATAGATTCATCTCAATGCTCCCGGCTGGCAAAGTCGATACGCGGATCGACCAGGGTGTAGGTGAGGTCGCCGATCAGTTTCACGATCAGCCCCAGCAGGGTGAAGATAAACAGCGTGCCGAACACCACCGGGTAGTCGCGGTTGATCGCCGCTTCAAAACTCATCAGGCCCAGGCCGTCGAGGGAGAAGATCACCTCCACCAACAAGGAACCGGTGAAGAAGATCCCGATGAACGCCGAAGGGAAACCGGCGATCACCAGCAACATCGCGTTGCGGAATACATGGCCGTACAGCACGCGGTGGTTGGTCAGGCCCTTGGCTTTGGCGGTGACCACGTACTGCTTGTTGATCTCGTCGAGAAAGCTGTTCTTGGTCAGCAGGGTCATGGTGGCGAAGTTGCCGATCACCAGGGCCGTGATGGGCAGCGCCAGGTGCCAGAAGTAATCGAGGATCTTGCCGCCCCAGCTCAGTTCGTCGAAGTTGTTCGACGTGAGTCCACGCAAGGGGAACCAGTCCAGGTAACTGCCGCCGGCAAACACCACGATCAGCAGGATCGCAAACAGGAACGCCGGGATCGCATAGCCGACGATGATCGCCGAACTGGTCCATACGTCGAAATGGCTGCCGTGCCGCGTGGCCTTGGCGATCCCTAGCGGGATCGACACCAGGTACATGATCAGCGTGCTCCATAACCCGAGGGAAATGGACACCGGCATCTTCTCCTTGATCAAATCGATGACCTTGGCGTCACGGAAGAAGCTGTCGCCAAAGTCCAGCTGGGCGTAGTTCTTGACCATGATCCACAAGCGTTCCGGCGCCGACTTGTCGAAGCCGTACATCTTCTCGATTTCCTTGATCAGCGCCGGGTCCAGGCCCTGGGCGCCGCGGTAGCTGCTGGAGCCGGCCACGGACACTTCGGAACCACCACCGGCAATGCGGCTGGTGGCGCCCTCGAAGCCTTCAAGCTTGGCGATCATCTGCTCCACCGGGCCACCGGGGGCGGCCTGGATGATGACGAAGTTGATCAGCAGGATCCCGAACAGGGTGGGGATGATCAGTAACAGGCGGCGAAAGATATAGGCCAGCATTTAATCGCCTCCGCTCGCCGGATCGGCGCTGGTGTCTGGGTCTGAGGTGACGGCGGGTTTTACGTCAGGCTTGGCCCACCAGGTGGCGGTGCCGACGTCGTAGCGCGGCGGGACTTTGGGGTGGCCCAAGTGATCCCAATACGCCACGCGGAAGGTCTTGATGTGCCAGTTCGGGATCACGTAGTAGCCGAACTGCAACACGCGGTCCAGGGCCTTGGCATGCGCCACCAGGCTTTTGCGCGAGTCGGCGTCGATCAACTCTTCCACCAGTTGGTCGATGGCCGGGTCCTTGAGGCCCATGTAGTTGCGGCTGCCGGGTTTGTCGGCACTGGAGGACTTCCAGAACTCGCGCTGCTCATTACCCGGCGAAGTGGACTGCGGGAAGCTGCCCACCAGCATGTCGAAGTCCCTTGAGCGAATGCGGTTGATGAACTGCGACACGTCGACCCGACGGATCACCAGGTCGATGCCCAGGTCGGCCAGGTTGCGCTTGAACGGCAGCAGGATACGTTCGAACTCGGTCTGGGCCAGCAGGAACTCGATCTTCACCGGTGTGCCGGTGGTGTCGACCATCTTGTCATCGACGATGCGCCAGCCGGCTTCTTGCAGCAGTTGGTAGGCCTCGCGCTGCTGGGTGCGGATCATGCCGCTGCCGTCGGTCTTGGACGGTTCGAAGGCCTGGGTGAAGACCTCGGGCGGGATCTTGTCGCGCAGCGGTTCGAGGATCGCCAATTCATCCGGGCCGGGCAGGCCGGTGGCGGCCATCTCCGAGTTTTCAAAGTAGCTGCGGGTGCGGGTATAGGCACCGTTGAACAGCTGCTTGTTGCTCCACTCGAAATCCAGCAACAGGCTGATGGCCTTGCGCACGCGTACGTCCTGGAACATCGGCTTGCGCATGTTGAACACGAAGCCCTGCATGCCGGTGGGGTTGCCGTTGGGGATTTCTTCCTTGATCAGGCGACCCTGGGCCACCGCCGGGATGTTGTAGGCGTTGGCCCAGTTCTTGGCGCTGAACTCCAGCCAGTAGTCGAACTGCCCGGCCTTGAGGGCTTCCAGGGACACGGTGCTGTCGCGGTAATAGTCAGTGATGCGGTTATCGAAGTTGTAGAAACCCTTGGCGACCGGCAGGTCCTTGGCCCAGTAATCCTTGACCCGCTCGTAGCGGATCATGCGCCCGGCCTTGACCTCGGCGACCTTGTACGGCCCGCTGCCCAGCGGCACTTCAAGGTTGCCCTTGGCGAAATCGCGGGTCGCCCACCAATGCTTGGGCAATACCGGCAGTTGTCCGAGGATCAGCGGTAATTCGCGGTTGTTGGTGCGCTTGAACTTGAACAGCACCTTCAGCGGGTCTTCGGCGATCACTTCGTCGACATCGGCGTAGTAGGTGCGGTAGATCGGCGAGCCTTCCTTGATCAGTTCCTGGAAGGTGAACACCACGTCTTCGGCGCGGATCGGGTGGCCATCATGGAAGCGGGCTTCCGGGCGCAGGTAGAAGCGCACCCAACTGTTGTCCGGGGCCTTTTCGATCTTGCCGGCCACCAGGCCGTATTCGGTGATGGGCTCGTCCAGGCTTTGCATGGCCAGGGTGTCGTAGATCAAACCGAGGTTATCGGCCGGCACGCCTTTGCTGATGTAGGGGTTGAGGCTGTCGAAGCCGCCCATGGCCGACTCGCGGAAGTTGCCGCCCTTGGGCGCATCCGGGTTGACGTAGTCGAAGTGCTTGAAGTCGGCGGGGTATTTCGGTGGTTCGTTGTAGAGCGTCAACGCATGTTGCGGGGCGGCTTGGGCCGCGGTGCACAGCAGCAGGCCGCCGAGCAGTGCAGTACGCAAATACATCATTGGGCTTTCTCCGAAGCTTTCAGCCACCACGCACTCAGGCCCAGGCTATAGGGCGGCGTGGTGACAAAGGCGAACCGGTTGCGGTACGCCAAGCGATGATAGTTGAGGTACCAGTTGGGAATACTGTAGTGCTGCCACAGCAGCACCCGGTCCAGGGCACGGCCGGCGGCCAGTTGCTCTTCGCGGGTCTTGGCGGCCAGCAGCTGTTCCAGCAGGTGATCGACAATCGGGTTGGCAATGCCTGCATAGTTCTTGCTGCCCTTGATCGCGGCCTGGCTGGAGTGGAAGTACTGCCACTGCTCAAGGCCCGGGCTCAAGGTCTGGTTGAGGGTGATGAGGATCATGTCGAAGTCGAATTGATCCAGGCGCTGCTTGTACTGGGCGCGGTCGACGGTGCGCAGGCGCGCGTCGATGCCGATGCTGATCAGGTTCTCGACATAGGGCTGCAGGATGCGCTCCAGGTTCGGGTTGACCAGCAGGATCTCGAAGCGCAGCGGTTGGCCGTCCTTGTTCAGTAGGCGTTGGCCGGAGAGTTTCCAGCCGGCGCCACCGAGCAGGGCCAGGGCGCGGCGCATGGTTTCGCGGGGGATGCCGCGCCCGTCGGTCTGGGGCAGGCTGAACGGCTGGGTAAACAGGTTGGCCGGCAATTGCTCGCGGTAGGGCGAGAGCATTAGCCATTCATGGCCGGTGGGCACGCCGGTGGCGGAGAATTCGCTGTTGGGGTAATAGCTCAAGGTACGTTTGTAGGCGCTGCTGAACAGGGTGCGGTTGGTCCATTCGAAGTCGAACATCAGCCCCAGGGCTTCGCGCACCTTGGTCTGGCTGAAGGTCGGCCGCCGGCTGTTCATGAACAGGCCCTGGCTCTGGGTCGGGATCTGGTGGGCGATCTGCGCCTTGATCACGTCGCCCCGGTTCACCGCCGGGAAGTTGTAGCCATTGGCCCAGTTTTTGGCTTGATGCTCGATATAGATATCGAATTCGCCGGCCTTGAAGGCTTCGAAGGCCACGTCGCTGTCGCGGTAGAACTCCACTTCGACCTTGTCGTAGTTATAGAAGCCTTGGTTGACCGGCAGGTCCTTGCCCCAATAGTCCTTGACCCGTTCGAACACCAATTGTCGGCCAGGCGTGACCTTGCTGATGCGGTACGGCCCGCTGCCCAAAGGCGGTTCGAAGGTGGTGGCCTTGAAATCGCGGTTTTTCCAGTAGTGCTGGGGCAATACCGGCAATTCGCCCAGGCGCAGGATCAACAACGGGTTGCCGGCGCGCTTGAACACAAAGCGGATGCGGTGCCGGTTGAGGACGTCCACCCGCGCCACTTCCTGCAGGTTGGTGCGGTATTGCGGGTGGCCTTCGGTCAGCAGCGTGCGATAGGAAAACGCCACGTCGTAGGCGGTGATCGGCTTGCCATCGTGGAAGCGCGCTTCCGGGCGCAGATTGAACACCACCCAGCTGCGGTCCTCGCTGTACTCCACCGACTGGGCGATCAGCCCATAACTGGAGGTGGGCTCATCGCCGGAGGGCGCGTACAGGCCGGTGCCCACCATCAACGGCTCGTTCAGCTCGTTGACTCCGTATTGCAGGAAATTAGGGGTGGAAACCGGGCTGGAGCCCTTGAAGGTATAGGGGTTGAGGGTATCGAAGGTGCCAAAGGCCATGACCCGCAATGTCCCGCCTTTCGGCGCTGCAGGGTTTACCCAATCGAAGTGGGTGAATTTGGCCGGGTACTTGAGACTGCCGAACTGCGTATAACCGTGGCTCTCGGTAATCGCCGCGTTCGCACCAAAGCTCAAGGCCAGACTTATTAGTAGAAGGAGGGGACGCTTCAAATCAGGGATCCGATCCAGGCGGCTTGCGCTTTATGATCGGTACAGTAACAGCTTGTTCCGGTTGGAAAAAGGCCGTTGGATTGACGCAGAATCAATGTGGGAGGGGGCTTGCCCCCGACAGCAATGCATCAGCCAACAGATTCATTGGCTGGCCTACCGCTATCGGGGGCAAGCCCCCTCCCACATGGGGTCTCCAGTGTTCTTGAACTTTAGCGTGGACCTGATACCACCAGCATCTGCCCCGGTTTCAACGCCTGGCCAGTGCGCGGGTTCCAGCGCTTGAGATGTTGCATCTCGACGTTGAAGCGCTTGGCGACGATGTACAGCGAGTCGCCCTTCTTGACCTTGTATTGCACCGGTTTCTTGCTGTCAGCCTTGGCCACCAGCTTGCGCGTGTCCTGCATCACCAGGGTCTGGCCGACCTTGAGGGCCTGGCCGTTGAGCTTGTTCCAGCGCTGCAGGTCATGCACATCGACCTTGTTGGCCTTGGCGATCAGCGTCAGGTTGTCGCCACTGCGTACCTTGTAGCTGCGGGTACGCCCGGCAACCCGCGCGGTCTCGACTTCGTCGAACACCTGCTTTTTCGGACGCATCGCCAGCAATTCTTCAGGCTTCATCGTCGAAAGGGTGCTGGTGAGCAATTGCGCCTTGGAGCTCGGCACCAGCAGATGCTGCGGGCCATCCAAGGTGGTGCGCTGCTTCAGCGCGGGATTGAGCTGGAACAGTTCGTCTTCGTCGATCTCGGCCAGCGCGGCAACCCGTGACAGGTCCATGCTTTGCTTGACTTCAACCACTTCGAAGTACGGCGTGTTGGCAATCGGGTTCAGGTTGACGCCATAGGCCTCGGGCGCTAGCACCACCTGGGACAGCGCCAGGAACTTGGGCACGTAGTCCTTGGTTTCCTGGGGCAGGGGCAGGTTCCAGTAGTCGGTCGGCAGGCCGAGCTTTTCGTTGCGCTCGATCGCCCGGCTCACCGTGCCTTCGCCGGCGTTGTAGGCGGCCAGGGCCAGCAGCCAGTCACCGTTGAACATGTCGTGCAGACGGGTCAGGTAGTCGAGGGCGGCGGTGGTGGAGGCGGTGATGTCGCGACGGCCATCATAGGCGCGGGTCTGGCGCAGGTTGAAGTAGCGCCCGGTGGAGGGAATGAATTGCCACAAGCCGACCGCATCGCTGCGCGAATAGGCCATTGGGTTGTAGGCGCTTTCAATCACTGGCAGCAGCGCCAGCTCCAGGGGCATGTTGCGTTCTTCAAGGCGCTCGACGATGTAATGAATGTAGAGGCTGCCACGTTCGCCGGCATTCTCAAGGAAGGAAGGGTTGCTGGCGAACCACAGTCGCTGTTGCTCGATACGTGGGTTGACGCCTACACCGTCCTGCAATTGAAAGCCCCGTCGCATACGCTCCCAAACATCCTGGGGCGCTTCGGGCGCTGGCTTTTCCGAAAGCCAGATGACGGGTTTCTGTTTGATCTTGGCGCTAAGGTTCGGCTTGGGTTGCACGGTGGATTGTGCGGTGAAATTGCTTGATTGGCAGCCCGCCAGCGTGGCGGACACAGCCACCGCCACAGCTTGAGCCAGGCGGGTCAATGCGTCTGAATGGTTGGATTTACGAATAGATGACGACATTGGCTGGAAGTAAGTTCCGGGCAAAAATGTCGGGCGATTCTAGAAACCCGTTGGGTTCCGGTCAACCATTCAGAAATTACGTATCAGATTGCTTCCTGTTAGAACTTATCTTTCCACGCCCTCAAGCTAGCAAACACCTCGGCCCCAGAGCGGTTGTCGCGGCCATTCCGTTCGTCCGCTTTTTGTTTAACGGATGTTTCAGAGGTTCGCAGAAAGGGGTTGGTGCGCTTTTCCAGGGCCAGGTTGGAAGGCAGCGTGATCTCGCCACGTTCGCGCAATTGCCGGACGTTTTCCACCCGTTCGGCGATATCGGCGTTATCTGGTTCGACGGCCTGGGCAAACTTGAGGTTGCTTTGGGTGTATTCGTGGGTGCAGTACACCAAGGTGTCGGCGGGCAGTGCGGCCAAACGCTCAAGCGACGTGTGCATCTGTTCCGGCGTGCCTTCGAACAGGCGGCCGCAACCGGCGGCGAACAGGGTATCGCCACACAACAGCACGCCCTGGTGATAAAAGGCGATATGGCCCAGGGTGTGGCCGGGCACGGTATAAATGTCGAAATCCCAGCCGAGCACGCTGATGCGGTCGTTATCGTTCAACGCTACGTCCCGCGCCGGGATTTTCTCGTTGGCCGGGCCGTAGACCTTGGCGTCCGTCACCCGTTTGAGTTGTTCGACGCCGCCGACATGGTCGTGGTGGTGGTGAGTGATCAGGATGTCGCTGAGGACCCACTCAGGGTTTTGCTTGAGCCAGGCCAGCACCGGCGCGGCATCGCCGGGGTCGACCACGGCGCAGCGCTGGGTGCTCGGGTCTTGTAACAACCAGATGTAGTTATCGGTGAAGGCGGGCAGGGCACTGATCTGTATCATTCTTCGATTCGCCAAGCTGAACACATTGGTGCATCTTAGAACGTCTAGGCGAGTTGGAGAATGCAATGACTGATAAAGCGTTCGCCCAGGCCGATCCTGAGTGGCTGGCCCTGATCAGCGCAGCCCGTGAATGGCTGTCCGGTCCGATCGGGCAATTTCTGCTGGACGAAGAACGGCGCATGCTCGAAGACGAGTTGGGCCGGTTCTTTGGCGGTTATCTTGTGCATTACGGGCCATCGGCCGAAACGCCGCCGTGCGCGCCTCAGGTACAACGCAATGTGCGCCTGGGTGCACCGTTGCCGGGGGTGGAGATTGTCTGCGAGGAACAGGCCTGGCCGTTGAGCGAGCACGCCGCCGATGTGGTGGTGTTGCAGCATGGCCTGGATTTCTGCCTGTCGCCCCACGGCTTGCTGCGCGAAGCGGCGAGCAGTGTGCGCCCGGGTGGCCATTTGCTGATTGTCGGGATCAACCCGTGGAGCAGTTGGGGCTTGCGCCATGTGTTCGCCCACGACGCCTTGCGCCAGGCGCGTTGTATCTCGCCGCAACGGGTGGGGGACTGGCTGAACCTGCTGGGCTTCGCGCTGGAGAAACGCCGCTTCGGGTGCTATCGTCCGCCGCTTGCGTCGACCAAGTGGCAAGCCCGCCTGGCCGGCTGGGAACGCCGCGCAGGTGCCTGGCAACTGTCAGGTGGCGGCTTCTATCTGCTGGTGGCGCGCAAGATCGTGGTCGGGTTGCGGCCGGTGCAACAGGTACGCCGCGAGCCGATGGGCAAGTTGGTGCCGATGCCGATGGCCAAGGTCAACCGCAAGCAAAGCGACGCATGACCCTCTTTTTTAATGAATACCGAGCAACCGATGACCGATAGCGTAGAACTCTTCACCGATGGCGCCTGCAAGGGCAACCCCGGCCCTGGCGGCTGGGGCGCGTTGCTGGTGTGCAAGGGCGTGGAGAAAGAGTTGTGGGGCGGCGAACCCAATACCACCAACAACCGCATGGAGCTGATGGGCGCCATTCGCGGCCTGGAAGAACTCAAGCGCCGTTGCAACGTGTTGCTGGTGACCGACTCGCAATACGTGATGAAGGGCATCAACGAGTGGATGGTCAACTGGAAGAAGCGCGGCTGGAAGACGGCGGCCAAGGAGCCGGTGAAGAATGCCGACCTGTGGCAACTGCTCGATGAGCAATGCAATCGCCATGACATCACCTGGAAATGGGTACGCGGCCACATCGGCCACCCTGGCAACGAGCGCGCCGACCAGTTGGCCAATCGAGGCGTGGACGAAGTGCGCGGCTACAAGCAGAGCTGATGTTTAAAGCGCGGCGATAGCCTGGGCCAGTTGCATGTCGGTATAGGTTTGCCCGGGCAGACGTTCACGCACATGCACCAGCGCCGACGCCAGGCGCACCCCCAGGATCTGGCCATCGCTGGCGACAAAGGCTTCGGCGTCATCCCTGGCGGCCTGGACAATCTTGTCGTCCTTGAATGAAGAACTGGTGCCCTTGCTGGCGCTCATGGACAGGCTGACCAGGAAGTCGGTAGTCATTACGAAGCTGGTAGCGTGTGCACTGCAGGCACAGCCCATCAGCAACAGGGTGCAGAGTGTTTTTGAAAGGTTCATGGTGTTGCCGAGTCCGCATTCAGGTGGGGTGCGCAGGCTAGCAAGGGCACCTTGGATCATCTGCTGCGGCTTTGCGAAGGATTGTAAGAAACTGTCGGAAATTGAAGGCGTTGGGCCAGCCTTGGGCGGCCTGGAGTGTGACGTGCTAATATCCCGCCCCTTGAAATACACCACACCGTTGAGAGCTGAACCCTGATGGCCATCCGATCTGTTGTACTCGATACCGAAACCACCGGCATGCCGGTGACCGACGGCCACCGGATCATCGAAATCGGCTGTGTCGAATTGATGGGGCGGCGCCTCACTGGACGTCACTTCCACGTCTACCTGCAACCGGACCGCGACAGTGACGAAGGCGCGATTGGCGTTCACGGCATCACTGACGAATTCCTCAAGGGCAAGCCGCGTTTCGCTGAAGTTGCCGATGAGTTCTTCGAATTCATTAACGGCGCGCAGTTGATCATCCATAACGCGGCGTTCGACGTCGGCTTCATCAACAACGAATTTGCCCTGATGGGGCAGACCGATCGCGCAGACATCTCCCAGCACTGTTCGATCCTCGACACCTTGATGATGGCCCGTGAGCGTCACCCCGGCCAGCGCAACAGCCTCGATGCCTTGTGCAAGCGTTATGGCGTCGACAACTCCGGCCGTGAGCTTCACGGCGCCTTGCTCGACTCCGAGATTCTTGCTGACGTCTACCTGACCATGACCGGCGGGCAGACCAGCCTGTCCCTGGCGGGTAACGCCTCCGATGGCAGCGGATCGGCGGAAGGGTCGGGCAACCGTCCTTCGGAAATCCGCCGGCTGCCGGGCGACCGCAAGCCGACCACGATCATCCGCGCCAGTGAGCAGGACCTGGCCGAGCATGCGGCGCGGCTGGAAGCGATTGCCAAGTCGGCGGGTGCGCCGGCGTTGTGGTCGACCCTGACCCAGCAATAGGCCGGAAAAACGCGGTAAAAATGTGGGAGCGGGCTTGCTCGCGAATAGGGTGGTTAAGTTGACTCATCTGTCGACTGACACACTGCATTCGCGAGCAAGCCCGCTCCCACCTTTGATTTGTACAACCGTTGAAATCTTCATTCGCGTCATCGCCCCCCAGCTTCTACCCTTGAGTGCATAGCCCTCAGGACTACAAGCACTCATGTACAAAGACCTGAAGTTCCCTGTCCTTATCGTGCACCGTGACATCAAGGCCGACACCGTTGCCGGTGACCGGGTCCGAGGCATCGCCCGAGAGCTGGAACAAGAGGGTTTCAGTATTTTTTCCGCAGTGGATTACGCCGAAGGGCGATTGGTGGCGTCTACCCATCATGGCTTGGCGTGCATGCTGATCGCCGCCGAGGGTGCCGGCGAAAATACCCACCTGCTGCAAAACATGGTTGAGCTGATTCGCCTGGCGCGGCTGCGGGCGCCGAACCTGCCGATCTTTGCCCTGGGCGAGCAAGTCACCCTGGAAAACGCGCCCGCCGATGCCATGAGCGAACTCAACCAGTTGCGCGGCATTCTCTACCTGTTCGAAGACACCGTGCCGTTTCTTGCGCGGCAAGTCGCCCGTGCGGCGCGCACTTACCTGGATGGCCTGTTGCCGCCATTCTTCAAGGCGCTGGTGCAGCACACCGCTGACTCCAACTACTCCTGGCACACCCCCGGCCATGGCGGTGGCGTGGCCTACCGCAAGAGCCCGGTGGGGCAGGCGTTTCACCAGTTCTTCGGGGAAAATACCCTGCGCTCGGACCTGTCGGTATCAGTGCCTGAACTCGGTTCGTTGCTGGACCACACCGGCCCGTTGGCCGAAGCCGAGGCCCGCGCTGCGCGCAACTTTGGCGCTGACCACACCTTCTTCGTGATCAACGGCACCTCCACCGCGAACAAGATCGTCTGGCATTCCATGGTCGGGCGTGATGACCTGGTGCTGGTGGACCGCAATTGCCATAAGTCGGTGCTGCACTCGATCATCATGACCGGCGCCATCCCGCTGTACCTGTGCCCCGAACGCAATGAACTGGGGATTATCGGCCCGATTCCCTTGAGCGAATTCAGCCCCGAATCCATCCGCGCCAAGATCGACGCCAGCCCGCTCACCCGTGGCCGCCCGCCGAAAGTGAAAATGGCTGTGGTGACCAATTCCACCTACGACGGCCTGTGCTACAACGCCGAGCTGATCAAGCAGCAACTGGGCAACAGCGTCGAGGTGTTGCATTTTGACGAGGCTTGGTATGCCTATGCCGCGTTTCATGAGTTCTTCTCCGGGCGCTACGGGATGGGTACTTCGCGTACGCCAGACAGCCCGCTGGTATTCACCACCCACTCGACCCACAAGCTGCTGGCGGCCTTCAGCCAGGCCTCGATGATCCATGTGCAGGATGGCGGCGCACGCCAGTTGGACCGTGACCGTTTCAACGAAGCCTTCATGATGCATATTTCCACGTCGCCGCAATACAGCATCATTGCCTCGCTGGATGTGGCGTCGGCGATGATGGAAGGTCCGGCCGGGCGTTCGCTGTTGCAGGAGATGTTCGACGAGGCGTTGAGTTTCCGCCGTGCGCTGGCCAACTTGCGCCAGCACATTGCTGAAGAGGATTGGTGGTTTTCGATCTGGCAGCCGCCATCAGTAGCGGGCATCGACCGCGTGGTCACCGCCGATTGGCTGTTGCACCCCGAGGATGACTGGCATGGCTTCGGTGATGTGGCTGAAGACTACGTGCTGCTGGACCCGATCAAAGTCACGCTGGTGATGCCCGGCCTCAATGCCGGCGGTGCCCTCAGCGATTGCGGGATTCCCGCAGCGGTCGTCAGCAAATTCCTCTGGGAGCGTGGGCTGGTGGTGGAAAAAACCGGGTTGTATTCCTTCCTCGTGTTGTTCTCCATGGGCATTACCAAGGGCAAATGGAGTACCTTGCTCACCGAGTTGCTGGAGTTCAAGCGCAGTTACGATGCCAATGTCAGCCTGGCCAGTTGCCTGCCTTCGGTGTTTGCCCAAGGGCCGGCGCGTTACCAAGGGCTGGGTTTGCGCGACCTGTGCAACCAATTGCACGGCTGTTACCGCAGCAATGCCACGGCCAAACACCTCAAGCGCATGTACACCGTCTTGCCGGAAATCGCGATGAAACCGGCCGACGCCTATGACCAATTGGTGAGGGGCGAAGTGGAGGCGGTCTCCATTGACGCCTTGCAAGGCCGCGTCGCAGCAGTGATGCTGGTGCCTTATCCGCCCGGCATTCCGTTGATCATGCCGGGCGAGCGCTTTACCGAGTCGACGCGCTCGATCATCGACTACCTGGCATTTGCCCGGACGTTCGATAGCAGTTTTCCCGGTTTTGTCGCTGATGTTCATGGGTTGCAACACGAAGATGACGGCAGTGGTCGTTGTTACACCGTCGATTGCATCAAGGGTTAAGGATGGTTATGCAAGCTGTAATGAACCCGAAGTATCCGGGGCTCAGTGTAAGGGTCGCCGACGAAGGCTTTGATGCCTACGTGTGGGGCAATGATTTCAGCTTTGAGGTCAGCGCCTACGGTGAGCCGCAGATCGGCAAGCGGGTCGATCAATGGCCCGTGGAGCGCATCCTGCCGTACCGCAAGTGCTATGGCATCGACCCCGAAGAGTTCGCCAGCTTCCGCGATGCGCCCGACAGCGCGATCTTCATGGCCTATCTCGACGATCGCGCGGTCGGGCACATTGTGGTCAGCACCAACTGGAACGGTTTTGCCCATGTCGACGAGCTCGCGGTAGCTTTGCCCGCGCGGCGCCATGGGGTGGCCAAGGCGCTGCTGGATGTGGCGCAGTTCTGGAGCCGCAAAAAGAACCTGCCGGGGATGATGCTGGAAACCCAGAACAACAATCTGGGCGCCTGTCGGTTGTACGAGCGTTGCGGCTACGTGATGGGCGGGGTCGACCACCTGCGCTATCGCGGCATCGACCCGCAGACCCGTGAAGTGGCGGTATTCTGGTATCGGCTGTTCAAGGTGTAGGAGCGAGCTTGCTCGCGAAAAACGTCAACGGTAACGCGTGCATCCAATCTAAACGCGGCGCCTATAAGTTTTTCGCGAGCGAGCTCGCTCCTACAGGGTCTTTGTCTCACCTGAAAGAAGGCCCTCGGCCCTTTGCGTCACGATCTCCAGCAACGCATTCAGCGCCGGCGAGGTCGCGCCGTCCTTGAGGGTCAGCGCGTACAGGCTGACCATGATCGGCGGCGACACCGGGCACGCATCCAGCCCCGCCTCCCGTGCGCCAAAGGCGGTGAAGGGGTCAACCACCGCCAGGCCTTCTCCCGCTTCGACCATGCTGCGCATCATCTGATAAGTCTGTACACGCGTCTGCACCACCGGCAGCGGGCGCAAGGCTTGCAGCTTGGCGTCCAGCAGGCGGCTGAGAGGGTCCTGGCCTTCCAGCCCGATCATCGACTGCCCGGCGAGGTCCTGCAGCGCGATGTATTTCTGTTTGGGCTTGAGCCAGCCATGGGGGGCGAGCAATTGCAGTTTGCCTTGGGCCAGTACCGTGCTGTGGATTTGCGGGTGTTCCGGGTCATACAGGCTCAACCCCACATCGGCTTCGTGCAGCAGCAGGCTCCTGACGATCTCCCGAGTCGGCTGGCTCGATAAGTTGCACGGTGTGTCCTGAAAACGTCGGCGCAACATTGCAATGCTTTGCGGCAGCAGTTGGTTGGCCAGGGGCGGCGTGCAGAGCGCGCGCAGGGTGGGGGCATGATGGTGTTTCAAGCGGCTGGCCAGTCGTTGCACCGGCTCCAGCGCTTCATAGACGTGGGCGATTTCGGCCTGCAGTTCCAGGGTTTCCCGGGTGGCCTGCAAACGTCCACGCACACTGGCGAACAGCATGAAGCCAAGCTGCTGCTCGGCATCCTTGAGCGCCGCTTCCACATCGCCCACGGAAAGTTGCAACCATTCGGCGGCCAAGCCTGGGTGTCCGGTCTGCAAGATGGCCTGAATCACTTCGATATGACGTAAACGCATCGCCGGAGTCTATGTGCAGCGGGCCGGGTATTCAATAGAATGGCGATGCTGATCATCAACGACCACAGCCGGCTTCCGGCATTAACAACAAAAACAGGTCTGGTCTCATATGCCTTTACCCTCGATTTTCCTCGGGGTAACGGCCAAGCAACTGCTGGTCCTGGTGACCGTCGGCTGCGTGGCTGCTTATCTCCTCGACACTCAAAACGAAACCGCGCCGGAAAACCTGGCACTTGAAGCCTTTATCCGTTCCCAGGAACAGGTCGTGGAGCAGGTGGGCTCGGTGCTGGGCATGGAGTTGGTCAGGCAGGTGGTCGCGCATCCCGGCTACAACTCCGCAGGCTACCAGCGTTTGCTGTATGCCGTTGACGGTGAGAGGGGGCGGCTGATGGTGACGCTGAAGAAGGTGCAGGGAGAGCAGGGCATTGAGGTCACGGAAATCCGTCGTCCGTGATCACCCCAGCCCAGTCAATGCCGTCAATGGCCAGGACTGAGCAGGTGGATAGGGCGAGATCTTATGAAGCGAGGGTGGTTTGCGATTCGCGCACAAGAATGGTGCCCGATTGGATCAACTTGAATTCGTCGCCTTCCAGTTTCTCTACACGGTCGCCAATGGCCAGCTTGTAGGTGGTGGTAGGTGCCGAACCAGCCAGGTCGCCTTGCGCCGGGTTGGATTCCTGGAACTCATGCACCGAATACACGCGTCCTTCTGCGTCTCTGGCATGAAACTGTCCGACTAATACTGCTGCCATCTGTTTAGAACCTCTGGAGATAAACACTCGATTTGCGGTTCTGTAGACCGTCATGGAGCGGGGTAGTTTACTTACGGAATAAAAATACTATTCGCTGATATTTTCAGATGCTTCCTACGTGTCGCAGTGCCACTCAAACGCCCGCAGGAATATCAAAACCTTCTGGTGAACACGCCGCGAAGACTCTATAACTACAAGCTCCTTTAGTCAGACGTCGGGAAACCCCAATGAGCAAGGTCTACACCGTAGCCGTCGTGGTCGGCAGCTTGAGAAAAGACTCGATCAACCGCAAAGTCGCGCTGGCCCTGGCCGAACTGGCCCCGGCCAATCTGAAGTTGAACATTGTGGAAATTGGCGATTTGCCGCTCTACAACGAAGACATTGACGGTGCGACACCGCCGGCAGCCTACAGTACTTTCCGCAAACACGTGAGTTCATCCGACGCGGTGTTGTTCGTGACCCCGGAATACAACCGCTCCGTGCCCGCCCCGTTGAAGAACGCCATCGACGTCGGTTCGCGGCCTTACGGGCAGAGCGCCTGGAGTGGCAAGCCGGGCGCGATCATCAGTGTATCGCCGGGTGCGATTGGTGGGTTTGGCGCCAACCATCATTTGCGCCAATCCCTGGTGTTCCTTGATGTGCCCTGCATGCAACAGCCGGAGGCCTATCTGGGTGGCGCGGGCAGTGTGTTTGACGAGGCGGGCAAGGTGTCGGAAAAGACCAAGCCGTTCCTGCAGGCGTTTATCGATGCTTATGGCAAGTGGGTCGAAAAACAACACGGCTGAATACTCCGGACTTTGTGGCGAGGGAGCTTGCTCCCGCTGGGCCGCGAAGCGGACCCAAAAGATGGGCCTGCTGCGCAGTCCAGCGGGAGCAAGCTCCCTCGCCACAGGTACAGTGTTCACATCAGTTTTTCCCCCGCCTGTAAGGCCAACTGATCCGCAAGCAATAACGCCAACGCTGTGCTTTTCAGGCGCGAAGCCTGATCGACCTCCGGCCCCAGGATGGTCTTCTCCACATACAACGAATGCACATCTGTCACCCCGACAAAACCTAGCCAGGCATCCATGTAGGGCTTCTGGAAATCCATCGCCTGGGTGTCCGGCGCCGAAAAATCCATACCCCGCGCATACACGTTCACCGCCGTCTTGTTGCGCAGCAGCCCGCGCAATCCGTGCTCCGGGCTGAATTCGAACAACACGTCCTTCTGCGACACTACGTCAATAAAGTGCTTGAGCTTGTAGGGCACGGCGAAATTCCACAGCGGAACCGAGAAAATCAGCACGTCAGCCTGATGCAGTTGGGCCGCCAGCTTTTTCAGCGTTTCCCAGGCGAGGGCTTGTTCATCACTCAACGGCGTTCCACTGAGCCCGGCGTATTTGGCGTCCATGATCGGGCCGTCGAATTCGGGGAGGTCCAGTGCCCAGAGGTCCAGGGTATGCACCTGGGTATCCGGCGCGTTCTGCTGATACCGCGCGATAAACTGGTGGGCGATTTCCAAAGAGGCGGAGCGCTGTTTGCGCGGTGAGCATTCGATGTGCAGGAGGGTGGTCATGGCAGGTCTCGGAGAAAGATGACCCGGGCATTGCAACATAACGCCAAGTGAAATATAAATCGTGTTTTATCGCCTGATTAATCTGTTATCAGAATATGTTCGATATCGTCCTGCTAAAAACCTTTGTCGCCGTCGTCGACGAAGAGGGCTTCAGCCGCGCCGCTGCCCGTTTGCACCTCACGCAATCGGCGGTCAGCGGGCATCTGCGGCGTCTTGAGGAACAGGTGGGCAAGCCCTTGCTTACCCGCACCACGCGCTCCCAGCAACTGACGGCGGACGGCGAACGCCTGATGGCTTACGCGCGGGGCATCCTGGCGTTGAATCGCAATGCCTGGGCCGAGCTGACGCGCTCGGCATTTGAAGGGAACCTGCGCGTTGGTGTTTCGGAAGAGTTCGCGGATGCGCGTCTGTTGCGCGAGTTGCAGGAGGTTGCCGCGCAGTATCCCGGCCTGCAAATCACTGTGCAGGTGGGTATTCCCGGTTCATTGCTAGCGCTGATGAAGCTGGGCGAATTGGATGTGGTGGTGGGTTCATTGTGCGAGTCCAGCGAGCCTGGCCTGGCGCTGTGGCAGGAGCCGCTGGTGTGGGCCTGGTCTGCGCAACCGCTGACGACATTGCCGACGCCCTTGCCCTTGGCGCTGTTTCCCGAGCCTTGCCCTTATCGCGAAGCGGCGCTTTCACGCCTGGCCCAGGCGGGTATCGCCCAGCGTACCGCCATGCTCTGCGCCAGCTACGCGGCGTTGCATGCTGCCGCGTTGGCCGGCTTTGCCATCGCGCCGATTGCGCGCAGCCAACTGGTGCCCGGCTTGACGATACTCGGTGCCGAGCACGGGTTACCCGAATTGCCCGATGCCGAGTTCCGCCTGTTCAGCGCGCCGGATGCGGACCCGCGCATGGTCGAGGTGATCACCGAAGTGGTGGTCCGCTACGGTGCTTCCCTGCGCTAGCGCAACCAGTTGGTACGCGCCAGTTCGATCACTTCATCGCCACGGCCACTCATCACCGCCTTGAGCATATACAGGCTGAAACCCTTGGCCTGTTCCAGCTTGATGGTCGGCGGCATCACCAGCTCCTGGGTCGCGGTGACCACGTCCACCAGCACCGGGCCGTCATGGGCGAGGGCGCGGCGCAGGGCCGGTTCCAGGTCTTCGGACTGCTCCACGCGAATGCCGAGGATGCCCATGGCGTTGGACATGGCGGCGAAATCCGGGTTTTTCAGTTCGGTGCCGGCATCCAGATAGCCCGCAGCCTTCATTTCCATGGCAACGAACCCCAAGGAAGAGTTATCGAACACGATGACTTTCACCGGCAGTTTCAACTGCGCCAACGAGATGAAATCCCCCATCAACATGGCGAAACCACCGTCACCGGACATCGAGATCACCTGGCGATCCGGAAAGGCTGCCTGGGCACCAATGGCTTGGGGCATGGCATTGGCCATTGAGCCGTGGTTGAACGAACCGATCAGGCGGCGCTTGCCATTCATCTTCAAATAGCGCGCAGCCCACACGGTGGGCGAGCCGACATCGGCGGTGAAGATCGCATCGTCATCCGCCAATTCACTGAGCAAACGTGCGACGTATTGCGGGTGAATCGGTCGATTGGCTTTCGAGGGTTGAGCGAGGTCATCCAGCCCTTGGCGGGCTTTCTCGTAATGCTTCAGGGACGTTTCGAGAAAGCTGCGATCGGGCTTGCGTGTCAGGCGCGGTAGGAGGGCGCCGATGGTTTCGCTGACATCCGCGGCAATACCCAGGTCCAGTGTGGCGCGGCGGCCGAGGGCCTGTGGGTTACGGTCGATCTGAATGATCTTGGCGTCGGTTGGGTAGAACTGGCGGTAGGGGAAGTCGGTGCCGAGCATGATCAAGGTGTCGCAGTCGAGCATGGCATGGTAGCCCGAGCTGAAGCCGATCAGGCCGGTCATGCCTACGTCGAACGGGTTGTCCCATTCCACATGTTCTTTACCGCGCAGCGCGTGTACTACGGGAGCGCCGAGGGCGTCAGCCAGGGCGACCACTTGGTCATGAGCGCCGGCACAGCCGCTGCCGCACAGCAAGGTGGTTTTCTGGCTGCTTTCCAGGATATCGGTAAGGCGTTGCAGGTCCTGTTCTGCCGGTAGCGTGCGTGGCGCGTGCAGGGCTGGCCACGGCTTGAGCTTGTCTTCGACTTCCAGCAGCGACACATCGCCCGGAATCACCACCACCGCGACGCCGCGATTGAGGATCGCCGAACGCATGGCGCGGTGCAGCACGTGAGGCATCTGTTCGGGGTTGGTGACCAGCTCGATAAAGTGGCTGCACTCCTTGAACAGTTCCTGCGGATGGGTTTCCTGGAAGTAGTTCAGGCCGATCTCCGACGACGGAATCTGCGCGGCAATTGCCAGCACCGGCACATGATTGCGATGGCAGTCGAACAGGCCATTGATCAAATGCAGGTTGCCCGGCCCACAACTGCCGGCGCACACGGTCAGTTCTCCGGTGGCCGCCGCTTCGGCGCCAGCGGCGAACGCAGCCACTTCCTCATGACGCACATGCATCCACTCGATACTGTCCATGGTGCGCAGGGCGTCCGTAAGGCCGTTGAGGCTGTCGCCGGTCAGCCCCCAGATGCGCTTGATCCCCGCCTGTTCAAGGGTGGTCGCCAATTGCTGGGCCAGGTTGATTTTCGCCATGAAGAACTCCAATCGTCAGTGAGGTTAAAAACTGCTGATCAATAGGGGACAGTTCGATCACGGCGGATGTTCATCCTTTAATGTGAAGATTGCGTCATGGCCGCCCGGTACTGCCGGGTACGCCGCGCCAGAAACCATTGGTCGCGCACCAACGCCATGCACGGCGCAACATTGGCCTTGGGCAAATGGCCGCGGCTGAGGCGGCGCATCTGGTAGCGCACCACGGCGAGGATGGCGAGGGAGGCCAGGGGTTTGCGCTTCCAGTCGATGGGCTTGAGTTGCGGGTTGGGGTCGAGGCCCTCGCGCCAGTGTTGGATCAGTTGCGGCTCCAGCGTCAGGGCAGTAGCGATCCCGGCCATGGCGACGCCACTGTCCAGTACCTGTTGCACGATGGGCAGGCGGCGGATGCCACCGGTGACCATCACCGGCATCTTGGCGATGGTTGCCAGTTGGCTGGCGAACTCCAGGAAGTACGCCTCCCGTGCCAGGGTGCGGCCGTCACGCGCTTCGCCTTGCATAGCCGGTGCTTCGTAACTGCCGCCGGATAATTCCAGCAGGTCGATGGGCAGCGGGTTGAGCATTTCGACCACGGCGCGTGCATCGGCTTCTGCAAAACCGCCCCGTTGGAAGTCGGCGGAGTTGAGTTTGACGGCGACACAAAACGACGGGCTGACGTTGGCGCGTACCGCATGGATCACTTCCAGCAACAACCGCGCGCGGTTCTCCAGGGCGCCGCCCCAGCGGTCGGTGCGCTGGTTGCTCAACGGCGACAGGAACTGGCTGAGCAAATAGCCATGGGCGCCGTGGATCTGTACACCGGTAAATCCGGCTTTTTCGGCCAGGCGTGCGCTGGTGGCGAAGCGTTGGATCACGTCCTGGATGTCGCCCTCTGTCATGGCCTTGGGTGTGGCAAACATCTTCGAGAAACCGCCCAGGTCGAGCGCCACGGCGGACGGTGCAATGGCTTGCTGGCGCAGGTTTGCCGGCGTCTGGCGGCCTGGGTGGCTGAGCTGAACCCAGAAGTGCACGCCGTTGCCACGGGCCACGTCGGCCCACTCGCGAAAGCTCGCCAGGTGCTGCTCATCTTCAAGGGCCACGCCACCGGGGCCGGTCATGGCGCGGCGGTCGACCATCACGTTGCCGGTGATCAACAAGCCAGGCTCGCCCTGCGCCCAGGCCTTGTACAACTGCTTCAGTTCAGGGGACGGGGCCTGATTGCCATCGGCCATATTTTCTTCCATCGCGGCCTTGGCGATGCGGTTGGAGAGGACTTGGCCATTGGGCAGTTGCAGGGCTTCAAAGGGTGACATGGGTTGACTCCTGAACGGGGGAGGCCTCAGGCTAAGCTTAAAGTTAACTTTAATGTCAAGCGGGTGCGGCGATGAATATTGGTGAGCTGGCAAAGCAGAGTGGGCTGGCGGCGTCGCGGATCCGCTTTTATGAGGCCGAGGGGCTGATCAGCCAAGTGGGGCGCCAGGCCAATGGTTATCGGCGTTATGCACCAGAGGCCCTGCAAACCCTGCAACTGATCCAGAGCGCGCAACAGGCAGGCTTTACCTTGCAGGAACTCAAGGCGCTGATGCCGGCGCCGGGCGAGCACAAGCGCGAGGAGTTGATCGAGGCGCTGGAGCGCAAGGTCGCGCAGATCGAAGAGATGCAGGCGCAGTTGGCTCACAGTAAGGCGCAGTTGTTGGGGGTAATCGAGGCGGTACGGGCGCAGCCGGAAGGTGTGCCGTGCAGCGTAGGGCAAAAGCAGGTATTAGGAATGATCAGCGAGAACCTGTAGGAGCGAGCTTGCTCGCGAAAACCTCACAGACAACACGCTCATCCAGGACTCACGCGTTATCGTTGACGATCTTCGCGGGCAAGCCCGCTCCTACAGTTTATTGGCGACGACGGAACAGCGGCAGTGGTTCATCCGTGGCGGCCTGGTACGTCACCGAGAAGTCCTTGAGGCTTTCCAGCGCTTCGTACGGGTCTTTGTCGGCGCGCAGGGCGAAGGCATCGAACCCGCAGCGGCGCAGGTAGAACAGTTGGTCGCGCAGTACATCGCCAATCGCGCGCAGCTCGCCCTTGTAACCGTAACGGTCACGCAGCAGGCGCGCGTTGGAGTAGTTGCGGCCGTCGGTGAACGCCGGGAAGTTCAGCGCGATAACCTGGAAGTGTTCCACGTCGTCACCGATTTCTTCGGCTTCTTCCTCTGCATCCAGCCATACGCCCAGGCCGCCATCGCGCGCCTTGAGAGCGTGCGCGTGTTCGCGCCACAAGGCCAACGGCACGATCAGGTCATCGCAGTTGGAAATGCCGTCGAAACTCGCGTCCTTGGGCAGCAGGTGCCAGGTTTCGTCGAGGACTTCGTTGTTCTTAATGATTCGCTGCATAGACGCGCTCCTTGAACAGGTCGATGCCGATGCGCTGGTAGGTGTCGATGAAACGCTCATCTTCGGTACGCTGTTCGATGTACACATCGATCAACTTGCCGATCACCTCAGGCATGGCTTCCTGGGCGAAGGATGGGCCGAGGATCTTGCCCAGGCTCGCATCGCGGCTGGCGCTGCCACCCAGGGACACTTGGTAGAATTCTTCGCCTTTCTTGTCCACGCCCAGGATGCCGATGTGGCCGACGTGGTGGTGACCACAGGCGTTCATGCAACCGGAGATGTTCAGGTCCAGCTCGCCGATGTCGAACAGGTAGTCCAGGTCGTCGAAACGGCGCTGGATCGATTCGGCAATCGGGATCGACTTGGCGTTGGCCAGGGAGCAGAAATCGCCGCCCGGGCAGCAGATGATGTCGGTCAGCAGGCCGATGTTCGGCGTAGCGAAACCGCCTTCGCGCAGCTCGCCCCACAGGGTGAACAGTTGGCTCTGTTCAACGTCCGCGAGGATGATGTTCTGCTCGTGGGAGGTGCGCAGTTGACCGAAGCTGTAGCGCTCGGCCAGGTCGGCGACGGCGTCCAGCTGCTTGTCGGTGATATCGCCCGGTGCAACACCGGTCGGTTTCAGCGACAGGGTCACCGCGACATAACCTGGTTTCTTGTGCGCCAGGGTGTTGCGGCCACGCCAGCGGGCGAAACCTGGGTGTTCTTGGTCCAGCGCTGCGAGCTCGGCGTCCTGATTGCTCAGGGCTTTGTATTCAGGGTCGACGAAGTGCTTGGCGACGCGGTGCACTTCAGCTTCGGTCAGGGTGGTCTGGCCGCCGCGCAGGTGTTCCATCTCGGCGTCGACTTTCTGGGCGAACACCTCTGGGGTCAGCGCCTTGACCAGGATCTTGATCCGGGCCTTGTACTTGTTGTCACGGCGGCCGTAGCGGTTGTAGACCCGCAGGATCGCATCGAGGTAGCTCAACAGGTCCTGCCACGGCAGGAACTCGTTGATGAAGGCGCCGACCACCGGGGTACGGCCCAGGCCGCCACCGACCAATACGCGAAAGCCCAGCTCGCCAGCTTCGTTGTGCACCGGCTCCAGGCCGATGTCGTGCACTTCGATGGCCGCACGGTCCGAGGTCGAGCCATTGATGGCGATCTTGAACTTGCGCGGCAGGTAGGCGAATTCGGGGTGGAAGGTGGTCCATTGACGGACGATTTCGCACCAGGGGCGTGGGTCGATCAGCTCGTCAGCGGCCACGCCGGCGAATTGGTCGGTGGTCACGTTGCGCAGGCAGTTACCGCTGGTCTGAATGGCGTGCATCTGCACGGTGGCCAATTCAGCCAGGATGTCCGGCACATCTTCCAGCGCCGGCCAGTTGAACTGGACGTTCTGGCGGGTACTGATGTGGGCATAGCCTTTGTCGAAGTCGCGGGCAATCTTGGCCATCATGCGCGTCTGGCGCGACGTCAGTTGGCCATAGGGCACGGCCACCCGCAGCATCGGCGCAAAGCGCTGAACATAAAGGCCATTTTGCAGGCGCAGAGGGCGGAACTCTTCTTCGCTCAGTTCACCTGCCAGATAGCGTCGGGTCTGATCACGGAACTGCTTGACGCGGTCCTCGATGATGCGCTGATCGTATTCGTCGTATACGTACATATAGGTCCTGTTCTCGGCAAATCTGCGCGCACGGCCGCGCACTCCCAACGGAGCCGGCGCACGATACCAGTTTGCGTTTATGCGCAAAAGTGATGTTTGAGTATATGCAAATAACCAAATCGCCTAATGAGAACCGTTATCGCCATACCCACATTTGTCATGCGGGCAATCATCAACTTTACTGTGCTCGTGTCTTCGTGCAATCACCTATAAAACCGACAAGAGGCGATGCGATGAGCAATCCGACAAAAGCCCGTAAACCCGACAGTACCGTTGATGCCTGGGCCATCCTGTTCCTGATCATTCTGGTCGTGGGAACGGCCGTGTTCTGGGTAAGCCACCAGTAAACAGCCTCGATTGACTGTCGTAATGCCACTATCATGACGGTCAAACTTCAAGGCTTGAACATCCATGTCGAAGGTGCTGATTGCGTGTGTGTGGTTGCTGGGATCGGCGTATGGGGCCATGGCCCATGCCACGTCGGTGGTGTTTCTCAACCCTGGCATGTCGACGGAAACCTTCTGGGTCAGCTACGCGCAATTCATGCAGGCCGGTGCCAAGGACCTCGGCTTGCATTTGCGTGTGCGTTATTCCGAGCGCGATGCAAATAACACGCTGAATCAGGCGCGCGAAGCACTGCAAGGCAGCGAGCGGCCGGATTACCTGGTACTGGTAAACGAGCAGTACGTTGCCCCGCAGATCCTGCGCATGGCCCAGGGCAGTGGGGTGAAGCTGCTGATCGTGAACAACGCGCTGACCGCCGATCAGGTGCAATTGCTCGGCAACAGTGCAGGCTGGATCGCCAGCATGGTCGCTGACGACGAACAGGCCGGCTACCTGATGCTCACCGATCTACTGCGCCAGCACGGTCCGGTCGCAGCCGGTGAGACCATCGACCTATTGGCATTCTCTGGCACCAAAACCACCCCGGCCGCACAGTTGCGCGAACAGGGCCTGCATCGCGCCCTGGCCGAGCACCCTGAAGTACGCCTGCGTCAATTGGTCTACGGCGAATGGAGTCGCCAGCGCGCCTTCGAGCAAGCCACGCTGTTGCTCAAGCGCTACCCGCAAACCGCACTGGTGTGGACGGCCAACGACGAGATGGCGCTGGGTGCCATGCAGGCGTTGCAGGGCAGCGGACGCGTGCCGGGCCAGGAGGTGTTGTTCAGCGCGGTGAACAGTTCGCCGCAGATCTTGCAGGCGCGGCTGGAGGGGCGCTTGAGTACGCTGGTCGCCGGGCATTTCACCCTGGGCGGGTGGGCGATGGTGTTGATCAATGATGATGCCAAGGGCGTGGATATCAGCGCCCATGGTGGGCGTGACCGCCAGGAAGCGCTGTTCCAACTGATAGACGCCCCGCAGGCACAACGCTTGCTAGGGCCCACGGCGCCCGTTGATTTTCGCGCACTGTCTGCCGTGGGCAAGCCGGTGTCCTACCGTTACCCGTTCAGCCTGCAACTGCTGCTGCGTTAGACACCGGCCATCAGCAGCACCAGCTTGACGATGCCGAATAGCGTCAAGGCAAACACCGCCGTAAACAGAATACCCAACACCACAAAGTGGCTGGGTTTGCCGTGGGTGAAGTCGCGGGCGCGGTTCTTGCCGCTTTGCACGCCAAAGGCGGCTGCCATCACGCTGTGCAGCATCTGCCAGAAGGTAGGGGGCTTGTTGTTGACTGGATCGTCCATACATCCCTCGACACAAGGTGTGTGAGGGACAGCATAGACAATCCCGCCGGGCTTAGTTGTCGTAACCCAGGTTCGGCGCCAACCAACGCTCGGTCACGCTCAGGTCCTGGCCTTTGCGCGCTGTATAGCTCGCCACCTGGTCCTTGTCGACCTTGCCCACGGCAAAGTACTGCGCCTGCGGGTGGGCGAAGTACCAGCCGCTGACCGCCGCCGCCGGGAACATCGCGTAGTGCTCGGTAAGGAACACGCCACTGCGACCCGCTTCCATCTCGCGAGCCTCGGGGTCGAGCAGTTGGAACAACGTGCCTTTCTCGGTGTGATCCGGGCAGGCCGGGTAGCCCGGGGCAGGGCGGATGCCGCTGTACTGCTCCTTGATCAGCGCTTCGTTGTCCAGTTGCTCGTCCTTGGCGTAACCCCAGTAGTCTTTACGCACTTGCTGGTGCAGCCATTCGGCGCAGGCTTCGGCCAGGCGGTCGGCCAGGGCCTTGACCATGATCGAGTTGTAGTCGTCGCCCGCATCTTGGTAGGCCTTGGCCACTTCTTCGGCGCCGATGCCAGCGGTGGTGATGAAGCCGCCGATGTAATCGGTCACGCCGCTGTCCTTGGGCGCGACGAAGTCGGCCAGGGAGAAGTTCGGCTTGCCGTCGGTCTTGATGATCTGCTGGCGCAAGTGGTGCAGTCTGGCGATCGGCTGGCCGTCGTCACCGTAGACTTCCAAGTCATCGTCCTGCACCTGGTTGGTCGGCCAGAAACCGAACACGGCACGGGCGCTGATGAGTTTTTCGTCGATCAGCTTCTTGAGCATTTCCTGGGCATCGGCGTACAGCGCGGTGGCGGCTTCCCCTACGACTTCATCAGTCAGAATGCGTGGGAATTTTCCCGCCAGGTCCCAGGATATGAAGAACGGCGTCCAGTCGATGTACTCGGCCAGTACGTTGAGGTCGATATTGTCCAGCACCTTGGCGCCGGTAAAGGTCGGCACTACCGGCGTGTAGGTGCTCCAGTCGAACTGCGGCTTCTTGGCGATGGCCGCCGGGTAGCTGAGGCGCTCGGTGCGGGCGCTGCGGTTTGCGGTGCGCTCGCGCACTTCCACGTATTCCTCGCGGGTACGCTCCACGAAGCCGGCTTTCAGCTCCTTGGACAGCAACTGAGTCGCCACGCCGACTGCACGCGAGGCGTCGGTGACATACACCACCGCATCGTTGCTGTACTTGGGCTCGATCTTCACCGCCGTGTGCGCCTTGGAGGTGGTGGCGCCACCAATCATCAGCGGCAGGTGGAAGTCCTGGCGCTGCATCTCGCGAGCCACGTGCACCATCTCATCCAGGGACGGCGTGATCAGGCCGGACAGCCCGATGATGTCGCACTTCTGCTCCTTGGCCACCTGCAGGATCTTCTCTGCCGGCACCATCACGCCCAGGTCGACAATGTCGTAGCCGTTGCAGCCTAGCACCACGCCGACAATGTTCTTGCCGATGTCGTGCACGTCGCCTTTCACCGTGGCCATCAGGATCTTGCCCTTGGCTTCCGGCTTGTCGCCTTTTTCCAGCTCGATGAACGGAATCAAGTGCGCCACGGCCTGCTTCATCACACGGGCGGATTTCACCACCTGGGGCAGGAACATTTTGCCCGCGCCGAACAGGTCGCCGACGATGTTCATGCCGGACATCAGCGGGCCTTCGATCACTTCGATCGGGCGTGCGAACGACTGCCGCGACTCCTCGGTGTCTTCAACAATATGGGTGGTGATGCCTTTGACCAACGCGTGTTCCAGACGCTTGTTCACGTCCCAGCCACGCCATTCCTCGGTCTCGGCCTCTTTTACGCTGCCGTCGCCCTTGTACTTGTCAGCGATGGCGAGGAGGGCGTCGGTGCCGTCCGGCGTGCGGTTAAGTACCACGTCTTCAACTGCGTCGCGCAACTCGGCCGGGATCTGGTCGTAGATCTCCAACTGGCCGGCGTTGACGATGCCCATGGTCAGGCCGTTGCGGATCGCATACAGCAGGAACACCGAGTGGATCGCCTCACGCACCGGGTTATTGCCACGGAACGAGAACGACACGTTGGACACGCCGCCGGAGGTCAGCGCGTACGGCAGTTCGTCACGAATGTAGGCACAGGCGTTGATGAAGTCGACAGCGTAGTTGTTGTGCTCTTCGATACCGGTGGCGACCGCGAAGATGTTCGGGTCGAAGATGATGTCTTCCGGCGGAAAGCCGACTTCATTGACCAGGATGTCGTAGGAGCGTTTGCAGATCTCTTTCTTGCGCGCTTCGGTGTCGGCCTGGCCGGCTTCGTCGAACGCCATCACTACCACGGCGGCGCCGTAGCGCTTGCACAGCTTGGCGTGGTGGATGAACTGCTCCACGCCTTCCTTCATGCTGATGGAGTTGACGATGCCTTTGCCCTGGATGCATTTGAGGCCAGCCTCGATCACGTCCCACTTGGAGGAGTCGATCATGATCGGCACGCGGGAGATGTCCGGCTCGCCGGCAATCAGATTGAGGAAGGTCACCATGGCCTTCTTCGAATCGAGCATGCCCTCGTCCATGTTGATGTCGATCACCTGGGCGCCGGCTTCCACCTGCTGCAGGGCGACTTCCAGGGCTTCGGTGTAGTTGTCCTCGCGGATCAGGCGGGCGAACTTGGCCGAGCCAGTGATGTTGGTACGCTCGCCGACGTTGACGAACAACGAGCTGCGATCAATGGTGAACGGCTCCAGGCCCGAGAGGCGGCAAGCCTTCGGGATATCCGGGATCTGGCGCGGCGCGTAACCGGCGACGGCCTTGGCGATGGCTTCAATGTGGCCCGGCGTGGTGCCGCAGCAGCCGCCGACAATGTTGAGGAAGCCGCTCTGGGCGAATTCTTCGATGACCTTGGCGGTTTCCGAGGGCAGTTCATCGTACTCGCCGAACTCGTTTGGCAAGCCAGCGTTGGGGTGCGCGGAGACGTGGGTGTTGGCCTTGTTCGACAACTCTTCCAGGTACGGGCGCAGCTCGCTGGCACCCAGGGCGCAGTTCAGGCCCACGGAAATCGGCTTGGCGTGGGCCACGGAGTTCCAGAATGCTTCGGTGGTCTGGCCCGACAGGGTGCGGCCGGAGGCGTCGGTGATGGTGCCGGAGATCATGATCGGCAGTTCGATGCTCAGTTCCTCAAACACACCTTGCACGGCAAAGATCGCGGCCTTGGCGTTGAGGGTATCGAAGATGGTCTCGATCAGGATCAGGTCGGCACCGCCTTCGATCAGGCCTTTGGTGGCCTCGGTGTAGTTTTCCACCAGTTCATCGAAGGTCACGTTGCGGTAGCCGGGGTTGTTCACGTCGGGCGACAGCGAGCAGGTGCGGCTGGTCGGGCCGAGCACGCCGGCGACGAAACGCGGCTTGGCCGGGTTTTCTGCGGTCTTGGCGTCGGCGATCTTGCGCGCCAGGCGTGCGCCTTCTACGTTTAGCTCATAGGTCAGTTCTTCCATGCCGTAGTCGGCCATGGAGATGCGCGTGGCATTGAATGTGTTGGTTTCGAGGATGTCGGCGCCGGCATCCAGGTAGGCCTTTTCGATGCCGCCGATCACGTCCGGGCGGGTGATCACCAGCAGGTCGTTGTTACCCTTGACGTCGCTTGGCCAATCGGCGAAGCGTTTGCCACGGTAGTCGTTTTCCTCAAGCTTGTAGCTCTGGATCATCGTGCCCATACCGCCGTCGAGGATCAGGATACGTTCCTTGAGGGCTTGATGAAGGGCTTGCAGACGAACGCTACGATCGGACATGGGACTACTCTGGTCAGGCATTTCGGAGGGCGTGAATCATAACAAACCTGTGCCGATTTAGAGCATGCGCAGTTTTTGCATGAATATCGTTCATGTTGCTGTAGGGTGTGGCCCGGTAGAATCATCGGCAAATTTTCAGCGTACGCTTCGGATCGGAACCGGATACATGTCACTTCGTCTTATTGTCAGCGCCGCGCTGTTGCTGATTGCCAGCACCTCCCAGGCACAAAGTCCTGCCCCCGCGATTTCCTATACCCGCGATATCCAACCGATCTTCACCGAGAAATGCGTGGCCTGCCATGCCTGCTACGACTCTGCCTGCCAACTGAACCTGGGCAGTGGCGAAGGCGCTGCCCGAGGCGCCAGCAAAGTGCCGGTCTACGATGGTGAGCGCAGCCAGGCGACGCCAACCACGCGGCTGTTCTATGACGCCTTCGGCAAGCAGGCCTGGCAGCAGAAAGGCTTCTATTCGGTGCTGGACGCCCAAGGCAGCCAGGCCGCCTTGATGGCGCGCATGCTGGAGTTGGGCCATAACGCACCGCTGCAACCCAACGCCAAGCTGCCCGAAGACATCGTACTGGGCCTGAACCGCGAAAACATGTGTGCCATGCCGGGCGAATTTAATGCCTACGCGGGTGCCCATCCCAAGGAAGGCATGCCGCTGGCGGTCACCGGCCTGACGGACCAGCAGTATCAGACCTTGCAACGCTGGCTCGCGTCCGGCGCGCCGATTGATGAACAAGGCTTGGCGCCGAGTGCCAAGGAAGCCCTGCAGGTGCAGCAGTGGGAAAACCTGTTCAACCAGCCCGGAGCGCGGGAAAGCCTGGTAGCGCGCTGGTTGTTCGAGCATTTGTTCCTCGCGCATATCTATTTTGAAAACGGCGAGCCGGGGCATTTTTTCCAGTGGGTACGCTCGCGTACACCCAGCGGCCAGCCGATCGACCTGATCGCCACCCGTCGTCCCAACGATGACCCTGGCACCCGTGTGTATTACCGCCTGTGGCCGGTGCAGGGCGTGATCGTGCATAAAACCCACATCACGTACCCGTTCAGTGCCGAGAAGATGGCGCGCATCAAAGCGCTGTTCTACGCCGGCAACTGGCAGGTCGACGCGTTGCCGGGCTATGGCCCAGGCCGTCGCGCCAATCCGTTTGAAACTTTCGAAGCCATTCCGGCCAAGGCGCGCTACCAGTTCATGCTGGACAACGCCGAGTACTTCGTACGCACCTTTATCCGTGGGCCGGTGTGCCGTGGGCAGATTGCCACGGATGTGATCCGCGACAACTTCTGGACGTTGTTCCAAGACCCGGACCACGACCTGTACATCACCGATGCGCGCTACCGCGGCCAGGCCACGCCGTTGCTGGCCATGCCGGGGCAGAACGATGATGTTGGCAGTGTGCTCAGCCTGTGGCTGGCTTATCGCGACAAGCGTAATGCATACGAGGCCCTGCGCCGCGACAGCTACGCCGACTTGCCGCCGCCAAGCTGGTCGAGCCTGTGGGCCGGTAATGACAATGCCTTGCTGAGCATTTTCCGCCACTTCGACAGCGCTTCGGTGACCAAAGGCTTGATTGGCGAGGTCCCGCAGACGATGTGGTTGTTCGATTATCCATTGCTGGAGCGCACCTATTACCAACTGGCGGTGAATTTCGATGTGTTCGGCAATGTGTCGCACCAGGCGCAGACCCGGCTGTACTTCGACCTCATCCGCAATGGTGCCGAGCAGAACTTTCTGCGTCTGATGCCGGCTGATTCCCGCAATGACTTTATGGATGATTGGTATCAGAACAGCGGTAAACTCAAGCTGTGGCTGGACTATGAGGCGATTGATGACGATAAGCCTACCGGCCTGCACCTGAGCGAAAACGATCCGAAGCGCGACTTTGCCAACCAGTTGCTGGCGCGTTATGGCGATTTGAATGCGAGTCCGGATCCGATCAACCGTTGCATGGGTGCCTATTGTTCCCGTGATGGTGTCGACCCCGCCATTCAGGATGCGGAGCAGGCGCTGAGCCGTCTGACTTCACGCCCGGCCGCTGGGCTCAAGGTCATTGATCAGCTGCCTGAAGCGACGATGCTGCGGGTTGAGACTGCCAGTGGTCAGCGGGTGGTCTACAGCATGTTGCGCAATCGTGCGCACAGTAATGTGGCGTTTCTGTTGGGTGAGGCTTATCGCTATCAGCCGGGCCTGGATACGGTGACGATTTATCCTGGTGTGCTGAGTAGCTACCCGAACTTTATGTTCAATATTCCGGCCCAGGAAGTGCCGGAGTTTGTCGCTGAGATGGAGCGGGCCAAGGATGCCAAGCGGTTTGAGAAGATTGTGGATCGTTGGGGGGTGCGGCGTAGTCATCCGCTGTTTTGGCAGTATTTCCATGATTTGTCGGCGTACATTCGTGAGACTACGCCGGTTGAGGAGGGGGTGTTGGATATGAATCGGTATGAGAATTTGTGAGGGGGGCGTACATATCCGTTATTTAGGTGACGGCTGCTTATGGTTCCGCCCTTACGGCGGGTCACTTTTGGAAAGGCCCAAAAGTAACCAAAAGGCCTTCGCCCCAACACTCGGTGCCTCGC